>PMKE01000033.1 GCA_003158585.1 Alphaproteobacteria bacterium | reverse complement strand
GCACGGCAAGCTGTCGCGCATCCACCACACCGGCAAGAGCGTGTTCCGCGGGCTGAACAACGATTTCGTCGCCACACGCTATCACTCGCTGACCATCGCGCCCGAAAGCATGCCCGCAGTGCTGGAAGTCACCGCCACCGCCGACGACGGCGTCATCATGGGCGTGATGCACAAGACCCATCCCGTGCACGGGGTACAGTTCCATCCCGAGAGCATCGCCTCGGAGAACGGCCACGCGCTGTTGCAGAACTTTCTGCGGCTGGCACGCATGCCGGCCATGACATGAGCACCGACAAGCACCACGAACTGCTGAAACGCGTCGTGTCCGGCGGCACGCTTGACGCCGAGCAGTCGGCGCTTCTGTTCGGTGCCATCATGGAAGGCAAGGTCCACGAGAGCGAGCTGGCCGCCTTCCTCACCGCCCAGTCGGTGCGCGGGCCGACCGTGCCGGAGATCATCGGGGCCGCGCAGGCCATGCGCGGCGCGATGAAGAAGGTCGACGCCCCTGCGCTGGCGGTGGACCTCTGCGGCACCGGCGGCGACGGAAAGGGCACGCTGAACATCTCGACGGCGGTGTCGCTGGTGGTGGCGGCGTGCGGCGTGCCCGTAGCCAAGCACGGCAACCGCAACATGTCGTCCAAGACCGGCGCGGCCGACGTACTGGAGGCGCTCGGCGTCAAGATCGACATCTCGCCGGAGACGGCGCGCGCCTGTCTGGACGAGGTTGGCGTGTGTTTCTTGTTCGCACAGGCTTACCACCCAGCCATGAAGCATGTGGCGCCGGTGCGCCGCGCGCTGGGCATCCGCACCATCTTCAACCTGCTCGGTCCCTTGTCGAACCCGGCGGGTACGAAGCGGCAATTGCTCGGTGTCTTTGCCAAGGAATGGCTGGTGCCGCTGGCCGAAGTGCTGAAAGCGTTGGGTTCCGAAAAGGTCTGGGTGGTGCACGGACACGACGGCCTCGACGAAATCACCACCACGGACATCACCCATGTCGCTGCGCTGGAAAACGGGCACGTGACGACGCGTACCATATCGCCGGAAGATGCGGGACTGGAACGCACCACGCTGGATCGTCTCAAGGGCGGGGCGGCGCCGGAAAATGCCGACGCGATCCGGCGCCTCTTGGACGGCGAGCCAGGACCCTATCGCGACATCGTGCTGCTTAATTCGGCGGCGGCATTGATCGTGTCCGACAAGGCTGCGGATTTGTACGAGGGTGCGGGAATCGCCGCCAATGCTATCGACAGCGGCGCGGCGAAGGAGGTGCTCCGGAAACTCGTCGCAGTGTCGAACGGAGACGCGCCGTGAACATCCTCGACAAGATCGCCGCCTACAAGCGCGAAGAGATCGCCGCGGCGAAGGCGAAGATACCGCCGCACGAGATCGAGACTGTCGCGCGCGCCGCCGATCCGCCTCGCAGCTTCCGCGCTACGCTGACGATGGCACGCATCGAGAAGCGCTTCGGACTGGTGGCGGAGATCAAGAAGGCGAGCCCCTCGAAGGGCCTGATCCGCGCGGATTTCGATGTGCCCATGCTGGCGCTCGCTTATGCGCAGGGCGGCGCCGCTTGCCTTTCCGTGTTGACCGACACGCCGTCGTTCCAGGGCGCGCCGGAATATCTCGCCGTCGCACGCGATGCGACGAACCTGCCGGTCCTGCGCAAGGACTTCATGCTGGACACTTATCAGGTGGCCGAAGCGCGGGCCTGGGGCGCGGACGCAATCCTCATCATCATGGCGATGGTGGACGACGAAACCGCCGCCGCTTTGCTGCATGACGCGCGGGCTTGGCGCATGGATACGCTGGTGGAAGTACACGACGAGGCGGAGCTGAACCGCGCGCTGGCTCTCGGCGCCGAAATGATCGGCGTCAACAACCGCGATCTGAAGACCTTCGTCACCGACCTCGGCGTGACGCTGCGTCTGGCGCCGCGTATCCCCAAGGACAAGCTCGTCATCGCGGAAAGCGGTCTTTTCACGCGCGCCGACCTAATGTGTCTGGCCGAAGCGGGCGTCACGACATTCCTGATCGGCGAAAGCCTGATGCGCCAGGACAATGTTGCCGCCGCCACGGCGCTGCTGCTCGGCAGCCGGGCATAGCCAATCTTCTCTTTTCCGTCATGGTTCAACCCGATCCCAACGTGCTCTAATCTCATCCCATGAGCAGACTCACCATCTCGACAAGCACGGCGCGGGCAGCCAAAGCCCGGCCGGAGGACATGTTCCGATGATCAGCGTCGAAGAAGCACAACAAAGAATTGCATCGGCGTTCTCTCCCATCGACACCGAGACCATCGATCTGGCGCATATGGCCGGCCGCGTGCTGGCCGAGGACTTGACGGCGCATACCGATCAGCCGCCCTTCCCCATCTCGGCGATGGACGGCTATGCCGTGCGCGCCTACGACGGCGGCGAGCCGCGGCGCGTCATCGGCACGGCGCCCGCGGGCCATCCCTTCAAGGGCAAGCTGGGATCGGGCGAGGCGGTGCGCATCTTCACCGGCGGGGTGATCCCGCAAGGCGCCGACGCCATCGTCATCCAGGAGGAAGTGGACGGCGAAGGCGACATGATCCACTTCAACGCCGGAGCCTGTACGTCCGATTACATCCGCGCGGCCGGCCTCGACTTCAAGGCAGGCGACGTGCTCGCGGCCAATGGCAAGCGCGTGACGGCCCGCGATCTGGCGCTGCTGGCAGCGGGCGACATCACGTATGCCAAGGTGCGCCGGCGCCCGCGCGTCGCCATCGCCTCCATCGGCGACGAGCTTTCGCGGCCGGGCGAGCCGCGGCAGCCGGGCGGCATCGCCGCTTCTTCCGGCTACGGACTGTCGGCGATGATCCAGGCCTGGGGCGGCGCGCCCTGCGACTTCGGCATCCTGCCGGATACGGCGCAGGAGATCGCCACGGTGGCCGACGCCGACGCGGAACTCGTCGTCACGCTGGGCGGCGTCTCGGTGGGCGACCACGATCTGGTGCAGAAATCGCTCGGCACGCGCGACTTCACGCTCGATTTCTGGAAGGTGGCGATGCGGCCGGGCAAGCCGCTGATCTTCGGACGCCTGGGCACAACGCCGCTGCTCGGCATGCCGGGCAATCCGGTTTCTACGCTGATCTGCGCCATCCTGTTCCTGCGCCCCGCCATCGACGCGATGCTCGGCACGGACAAGCAGACCTGCAGTCTGCCGCAGCGGTTCAAATGCGGCTGCCGTACGCTCACGGCGCGGCTGAAGCGCGAGCTTCCCGCCAACGACTCCCGCCAGAGCTACCTGCGCGCCCGCCTCATTCAGGAAGGCGGCGAAGTCTGGGTCGAACCGTTCGAGGTGCAGGATTCGTCCATGCTCTCGATCCTCGCCCAGTCCGATGCGCTGGTCGTGCGCGCGCCGGGCGCGCCGGCGGCAAAACCCGGCGACCCAACCGAGATCATCCCGCTCGACGGATACTGAGTCAGAACGCTTCGCGCAGCACGAGGCGGATGTCGCGTCCGGGCATCAGGATCGCGTCCTTGTTTAACGAGGCGGCGTTGCGCTGTTCGGTATCCGCAAGATTGTGGCCGACGAGCGAAATCTCGAATCCCTGATGGGAGGCGAGCGGGTGCCAGGCGACATTCGCGTTCAGCTCGACGAAGCCCGGCGTCGGCGTGCCGAAGGCGCCGAATTCCGTCTGCTTGCCGTTGTAGAGCAGCAGGAACTCCGCATCGACGGTGTCGCCGTCCCACGACAGTCCGCCGCCGACCCGGTAGGGCGGAATGCGCGGTACGTTGCCGCCGCCGCCGAGCGTGGCTCGCACGTAATCGCCTTGGAAGGCGGCCGAGAGCACGCCCTCGTCGAGGTTCCATAGCTCGTAGCTGCCCTTGGCCTCCAGGCCGCGGAAATGCGCGCTTGTCTGGACGTAGTTCAGCTCCTTCAGATCTCCGGACCCGCCAAGCACGCAGTTGCCGCTCTCGTCGCAGGTGCGCCCGGTGAGTTCGCCGTAGATGTAATTGTCGAACCAGGAACTCCACAGCGCGAAGTCGAGTGTGAAGCGCGTAAGGCGCACACGTGCCGAGGCTTCGAGCGAATTCGCCCGCTCGGCCTTTAGCGCGGGATCGCCCGTCTCGTAGGTGCCCGGCCCGTCGTGGCCGCCGCGTGCGAAAAGCTCCGTCTGCGCAGGTGCGCGTCCCGCAGTCGAGGCCGTAAGCCCCAGCTTGAGCCACGATGTGGCGTCGTAGAGAAACCCCACCGCGCCGCTGACGGGCGTGAAGTCCCGTGTCGTCGCGATATTCGAGGCGGGCGTACCGTTGATATGAACGTTCTCGACGCGGGCGCTGGCCTCCAGATACAGATTGTCCGCGAGCGGCGCCTCCGTAAAGACGTAGCCCTCGGTGGAAGTCGTGACCGTCGGGAACAGATAGGCGCTGTCCGCTCCTTGCGCGGAGTATTCGCGGTTCTGTACCTCGAAGCCGATTGCCGACGATGACAGCGGTCCAATGGCGCCGATGAGTTGCTCCGCGCGGCCGTCGAATTCCTTGTTCCGGAAGGTGGTGTTGACCGAGCCGTCGGGGTTCTTTTCCTCGTGCGAATAATTGGCGTAGCTCATATCGAGGCTCAGAGCCCCGAGCAGGCCGCTGCTCCAGTCGAAGGACGAACGGCTGACCAACTTGGTCTGGCGCATCAGGATGAAGGTGGTGTCGCTTGGGATGCCGTATTTGGCGTCGTATTGCACCAGGGCCAAGCCCGTATGGCTGTTTTGCCCGAAGAAATACGAACCTCCCAGAGAGAAGCCGTTGCCTACGAAGAACGAGTTCGCCTGGGTGCCGAGCGGTGTGCCATAGTTCCCGGCGTTGCGATAGAAGGCGTCGGCGTGAAAAGCAAAATGCCCGGCCGTGAAGTCCGCCAGTGCCGATGCTTCGCCCGTGTTCGAAACTGAGCCGTAAGTCGCGGATGCCTCACCTGAATACGGCGTGTCGGATAACGCGGTGGGGACGCGGTTGTTGATGGCGTTGACGATGCCGCCGATGGCCTCGCTGCCGTAGCGCAGCGTCGCCGCCCCGCGCACCACTTCGATGCTCTGAGTGGACAAAGGATCGATGGGCACGCCGTGATCGGGACCAATGTCGGAGACGTCGGAACTGTCCAGTCCGTTTTCGACCACTTTCACGCGGTTCGAATCCATACCGCGGATAATCGGGCGGCTGGCCCCGGCGGCGAAACCAGAGCTGGTGACACCCGGCACCGCCGCCAGAGCGTCGGCGAGGCTGCCGCCGCCGTAAAGAATGTCCTCGCGGTCCACCTTGGCGACGATGCTGGCGGTGTCGTCGAGGCTCTTCGAGAGCGGCGAACCCGTCACCGTCACGGTTTCGACGCCGCTGGATATGTCAGGGCTATAGGACTGCTGCGCCTCGGCGGGCGCGAATGCCGCCGTCAATACGGACAGCATGAGAAATCTGCGATACATCGTTTGACTCCACGAATGGATGATCGGGCGCGCGAAGGCGCCCTGCTGAAGACCTGATGGAGAGGTTCAGGCGCGCGGAGGCGCGCGGCTTATCCAGATGTGGGAGGGCGATCTCGCGGTGACGGCCGGGACCGCTGCAAGACGGACCAGTGAAACCGCCATTGCGGGCGGCAGCACCGCCGCCGCGGCAGGCAGAAGGAAAACGCCCGCGTGCACGTATTCCTGGCAGAGCAGGCATTTGTCTGCGTCCGGCGCCGCCTTGCCGTCGTCCGGGGACGAAACCGCGAGCTGCTGCGCCATAGCGGCGGCGGTGGGAAGGCCGTGGATGTGAACCTGGACGAGGTAGCTCTGGAACGTGAAGACCGCCAGCACCAGCATGCAGACGATGCGCCGGAAACCCGGTACTTTGCCCTTCGCTGCTGCAATTACTTTACGCTGCATCACATCCGTCGTGCGTTCCGAACGCCGTATCTAGGCAGAAACGAAACCGGCCAGCAATCGCGCCGTATCTTTCCGGACCGGCAACAGGCATGTTGACGCCCGTAAGGAACTAAAGTAGAACGATTCTCCGTGTTTCGGATTTGTTCGCGCCGCAGCGCGCGGCCGGCAAGGAGGCGAGGGATGCTCACCCGCAAGCAATACGAACTTCTGATGTTCATCCACGAACGGGTGCGCGAAAGCGGCATTCCGCCGTCATTCGACGAGATGAAGGACGCCCTCGACCTCAAATCCAAATCCGGCATCCACCGCCTGATCACGGCGCTGGAGGAGCGCGGTTTCATCCGGCGCATGGAAAAACGCGCCCGCGCGCTCGAAATCATCAAACTGCCCGACAACGTGGCCGAGACGGCGCGTCCCGCCACCACGCGCAACCAGGCGCTGCGCATGAGCCCCGGCCGGCACGGGCGCGGCGCGGCCTCCGATCCGCGGGCGGGCGGCAATCCGCGCCGCTCGATGGGCGAAGGCGAAGGCGCGATCAACGTGCCGCTGCTCGGGCGCATCGCGGCGGGCACGCCGATCGAGGCGCTCCAGAACAAGATGGCCGACGTGCCGGTGCCGAGCGGCATCATCGGGCGCGGCGACCACTACGCGCTGGAAGTCACCGGCGATTCCATGATCAACGCGGGCATCCTGGACGGCGACACGGTCATCATCCAGGAAGTCGATACCGCCAACACCGGCGAGATCGTAGTGGCGCTGATCGATGCAAGCGAGGCGACACTGAAGCGCCTGCGCCGCCGCGGCGATTCCATAGCGCTGGAAGCGGCCAACCCGGCCTACGAGACGCGCCTCTACGGCGCCGACCGCATAAAGGTACAGGGCAAGCTGGTGGGGCTTATCCGGCGGTATTGAACCGTCGTCGCCTCGGCGGCTTCACGGACCACGGCCGCACGCCGCGCCGGCCCTCGACGGTTTCGACACGAAGCTTGTCGCCGAACCAAACGGCATATCCTCCCGCGCGCGTTATATCGATGCGGTCGATGACGAGCTTGGGTCCCGTGCAGTTCCGACGCGCGGGCACCATGCTCACCACGATTGCGGCATTGGCGCAGTCTTCTGCCAGGGCATCGGCGCGCGCATCGACGGCGACCAACATCCCGCCGCGGGCGTGCGCGATACAGCCGTAGCTATCGCATTTGAGGCCCTTGCCGCCGACCGCCTCTTCGGGACTGCGGCTGTCGCCCGAGCGCCGCAGCCAGTTCTCCGCGGCGAAGTCGTCCTTGGCCTCGCGCACCAGCGCCAGCTTGCCGTCTTCGAGCCGCACGGCGACCGTTTCCGCATCGCGCGCCACCAGCAGATCGGGCGGCGTCACCGTCAAGGCGAAGACGAGTCCGATGCCGATGGGCGCCAATCCCAGCCAGCGCCAGCCATGCCGCCACAGCGCGATCCACAGCCCTCCGCCCATCACGGCGACGAGGCACCATTGCGGCCAGACCGGCACGACCGAACCGGCGCCCGGAAGACCGGCCACCCAATAAGCGATGTCCATCATCACAACCACGCCTTTGCCCATCGCCACCAGCGGCCAATAGTCGAGACCGAAGGGCATCAGCACCATCGCGGCCACCGCCGCCGGCATGATGATCGCGCCGACCACCGGCAGCGCCGCGAGATTGGCGATGATCCCGAAGGGCGAGGCCCGGTCGAAATGGAAGATGGCAATGGGCGCCGTCGCCAAACCCGCCACAATGCTGGTCACGGCGATGCCGGCAGCGTAGCGCCACAGCCGCCGCAAGACGGTGTTTTCGCCCTCCCCGGGATGTGCCGCACGCCAGGCCTGCTGCCATTCCGCCAAAGCGATCAGTCCGATCACCGCGGCGAACGACATCTCGCAGCCCGGCTCGGTGAGGCTCTCGGGTTCGGCCAGAAGGATAATCGCGGCCGCCAGCGCCACGGAGCGCATCGACAATGCCGGGCGGTCGACAAGCACCGCAGCGAACATCATCGACAGCATGATCCAGGAACGCACGGCCGGCGCCTCGCAG
Organism: Alphaproteobacteria bacterium; assembly: GCA_003158585.1. Classification (GTDB taxonomy): domain Bacteria; phylum Pseudomonadota; class Alphaproteobacteria; order Micropepsales; family Micropepsaceae; genus Rhizomicrobium. The sequence continues at coordinate 48,780 of PMKE01000033.1, read as the reverse complement.
CCGCTGATCAGGAGGTAGAAGGTGGCGCCCGTCAGCGCGCCCGCCGCTGCCCATTTCTTGACCGGGTATCGCAGCACGATGGCGGGAAACAGCGCGAAAAATGCCCGGATGGTCCAGAAGAAGAACCCGCCTGCCAGCGCCAGATGCAGGCCCGAGATCGACAGCACGTGCATCAGCCCGGAATCGCGGAACGCCGTCTGATCGTCCTGACTGACGTCGGCGCGCTCGCCGGTGATCAGCGCAGCCGAGATGATGCCTTCGTTGCCCGGCACGATGCTGCGCACCCGCGCCGTCATGGTGTTGCGCAGGCGTTCGAGGCTTCCGGTGAGCCTCTCATTCCAGCGTTCGGCCCGGAGGGGGGCGATGGGCTTCGGCCGGCCATAGAGATAGCCGACGGCGCCGATCCGCTGGTACCAGGCCCAGCGCCCGAAATCGTAGTCGCCCGGCATGGAGGGCCCCGGCGGCGGCCTCAGCACGGCGAGGACTTGAACCCAGCTTCCCGGCTCGGGCACAGCGCTCCTCGCCCGCACCGTCAAGCGTATCCGGGCGGGCGTCTCCGCCCCCAGCCGCTTGATGGGCATGGGTTCGAGCACCATGCGGCTGCCGTTGCCGCGCGGCTCGGCCTCCACCACCCGCGCATCGAACCGCACGGGGCCGATCTGGCGCGCCAGCACCGGCGCCCGGACGATCTCCGTCCTCAGCTTGGCGACGCCGAAGCCGAGCGAAGCGGCTGCAACGAGCGCCAGTCCCATGCGGAAAATAGCGTTTTGGAGCGAGGCCGCGCCTGCTGCGGATGCCAGCGCCAGCCCTGCCGCGGCCATCGCCCAGGGCCAGGCGGGCTCGAACGGCAAGGAAAAATAGAGGCCAACGCCCGCCCCCAGCGCCACCGGCAGCCACAGCGGCCAGCGCAGCCGGTCCGCCTGCGCCTGCCTGCGCAGCCCGGCGAGAATGCGCGCGGCAAACCCCGGAAGCGCTGCCGCCTCCGCCCCGCCGCCCGTCGATGGAATCGGACCCGCCCCCACCCGTTTGCCAGACGCCCCGGATTCACTTAAAGCCGACCAACACCAGCCCCGTGGCCACTATGACCGAAATCGGAAAACCAGTCCTGCGCTTTGCGCCTTCGCCCACCGGAATGCTGCATATCGGGGGGGCGCGGACCGCGCTGTTCAACTGGCTCTATGCCCGCCACAGCGGGGGCCGCTTCCTTTTGCGCATCGAGGACACCGACCGCGAGCGTTCCACGCCCGAGGCGGTGTCGGCCATCATCAACGGCCTCTCCTGGCTCGACCTCACCTGGGACAATGAGATCGTCTATCAATTCTCGCGCGCCGGCCGTCACCGGGAGATTGCCGAGAAGCTGCTGGCCGAGGGCAAGGCCTATCGCTGTTACGCCACTCCGGCGGAGCTGGAAGAGATGCGCGCCGCCCAGCGCGCCGCAGGCAAGCCCATCCGCTATGACGGGCGCTGGCGCGACCGCGATCCGGCCGAAGCGCCGCCGGGCGCGCCCTTTGCCATCCGCCTCAAGGCACCCCAGACGGGCGAGACCATCATCCACGACGTCGTACAGGGCGAGGTGCGCTTCGCCAACGAGCAACTCGACGACATGGTGCTGCTGAGGAGCGATGGGAACCCAACCTACATGCTGGCGGTGGTGGTGGACGATTTCGACATGGCCATCACCCATATCATCCGCGGCGACGATCATCTGAACAACGCGGCGCGGCAGTTGCAGCTCATCCGTGCTTTGGGTTGGCCGGAGCCGGTCTATGGCCACCTGCCGCTGATCCACGGCCCCGACGGCGCCAAGCTGTCGAAGCGGCACGGGGCGCTGGCGGTGGAGGCCTATCGCGACATGGGTTACCTGCCCGAGACCATGCGCAATTATCTGCTGCGGCTCGGCTGGAGCCACGGCAACGAAGAGATCATCCCGACGACGCAGGCCATCGAGTGGTTCAACCTCGATAACATCGGCAAAAGCCCGGCGCGTCTGGATTTCAAGAAGCTCGACAATCTCAACGCCCATTACATCCGCAGCATGGACGACAAGGTGTTGGCTGACGAGATCGCGGCATTCCTGGCGCGCGAAACCCCGCCGCGCAGACTGACGGACAAAGCGCGCTCGCGACTGATCGCCGCGATGGGGAGCCTCAAAGACCGCGCTAAGACCATCCTCGAATTTATTGCGGGTGCCGATTTTTTGTTCACCGACGGCGTGCGCCAACCTGACGAGGCGGCAGCAAAGGTCCTGACCGACGAGGCGAAGCGCCTCAACGGCGAATTCCTTGCGGCAACGGAAGGGGCGCCCTGGAGCGCACCGGTGCTCGAGGAAAAAGCCCGCGAATTGGCGAATGCCAAAGGTTTGAAGCTGGGACAGGTCGCCCAGCCGCTGCGTGCGGCGGCGACCGGACGCACGACTTCGCCGCCGATCTTCGCCATGCTGGAAGTTCTGGGACGGGAAGAATCTGTCGCCCGCATCAAGTCCTTCAGCGCCTGAGTGGCGCGAGATTGACACGGGTGCATGTTGTTGCTGCATTGCATGAAAGACTGATGGGCCGCGCGGCCGGGAGATACCGATGAGAGACAGCAAGGCCGTACCGGCCGGCAAATCGACGCTCACTTACAAGGGCAAGACCTACGAGCTTCCCGTTTTCGCGGGCAGCGTGGGGCCGGACGTCATCGACATCCGCAGGCTCTACGGCGACGCGGATGTCTTCACCTACGATCCGGGCTTCACCTCCACGGCAAGCTGCGAAAGCGACATCACCTATATCGACGGCGACAAGGGTATCCTGCTCTATCGCGGTTATTCGATCGACGATCTGGCGGCGAACTCCCACTTCCTGGAGGTCTGCTACCTGCTGCTCTACGGCGATCTGCCGTCGAAGCAGCAGATGGACGAGTTCACCTTCACCATCACCCATCACACGATGGTGCACGAACAGCTTGCCTCGTTCTTCCGCGGCTTCCGCCGCGACGCCCACCCGATGGCGGTGATGTGCGGCGTGGTCGGGGCGCTGTCGGCCTTCTATCACGACTCCCTGGACATCGCCGATCCGGCGCAGCGCCAGATCGCCAGCCACCGTCTGGTCGCCAAGATGCCGACCATCGCGGCGATGGCCTACCGCTATTCGACGGGCCATCCCTTCGTCTATCCGATGAACAAGCTGGGCTACACCGAGAATTTCCTGCGCATGTGCTTCTCGGTGCCTGCCGAGGAATACGAGGTCAATCCGGTGCTGGCGAAGGCGCTGGACACCGTCTTCATCCTGCACGCCGATCACGAGCAGAACGCCTCCACCTCGACGGTGCGTTTGGCGGGTTCCTCCGGCGCCAATCCCTTTGCCTGCATCGCCGCGGGCATCGCCTGCCTGTGGGGACCGGCGCATGGCGGCGCCAATGAGGCGGCGCTGAAGATGCTGGAAGAGATCGGCACGGTCGACCGCATCCCCGAATATATCCGCCGTGCCAAGGACAAGAACGATCCGTTCCGCCTGATGGGATTCGGCCATCGCGTCTACAAGAACTACGACCCGCGCGCCAAGGCGATGCAGGTGCAGTGCCACGCGGTGCTCGACGAACTCGGCCTGCACGACGAGCCGTTGCTGAGGGTGGCGCTCGAACTGGAACGCATCGCGCTGCAGGACGAGTACTTCATCGAGAAGAAGCTCTATCCCAATATCGACTTCTATTCGGGCATCACGCTACGCGCGCTCGGCTTCCCGGTGGCGATGTTCACCGCGCTGTTCGCCCTGGCGCGCACCGTCGGCTGGATCGCCCAATGGAAGGAGATGCTGGAGGACCCGCATCAGCGCATCGGCAGGCCGCGCCAGCTCTATACCGGCGCCAAGACGCGCTCCTACGTGCCGATCGGCAAACGCTGAGGCTTTCGGCAGGCTTCAGGCGAACGGCGGAGGTACGACGTCGCGCGGGCCGACATAGGTCGCCGCCAGGATCATCCGTTCTTCGCCGGAAGCGTCGGTCATGGGCGCAGCCATGATTTCGCCCTTCAGGAAATTCTCGGAAGGAAGCCGGAAGTGCGTCACGATGCGTAACGGACGGCGCGTCTTCAGCACGGCGTCGTAGACGGCGAGCCAGCTGGGCAGCATTTTGGGAGACACCATTTCGTCGAGATAACGGCCGGTATGCTCGCCGAACAGCTGCGACAGCGCACTGCCCAACAGCCGGAACTTGTAGCGACTCTCCTCGCCTTTTCCTTCGCGCTCCAAGATGACGATCTGGGGTGCGAACGGCTTCAGGACACGCATATCGAAGACGGTGCGCGCCGGGATGCCGCCGGCCGCTTTCGATTGCCACAATTCGAGGAGAGCGCGCAGTTCGGGACGCTCGAACGCCAGCTTGCCGTCGCACCGCATCGGCCAGCTCTTCGCTTCGGCCATGACGTTCAGCGTTGCACAGGTTTGAATGGGGTCCTCGTCGCCCATGACCGCTCATACACGATCCCCAAACGAACAGGTTAGAATGACAAAAAGTCGCAGGGGTGATTCGGCCAGGTAAAGCCTGCGCCGAAAGCTCCGCGGTACTCAGCACCCGGAGGACTGCGTGTTCCCCTCGTAACCGAGGGGCGGCTCGGGCCGCCGCCATTCGGCGAAGATCGGCTAGAGTTCGTATACCTGGTGCGGCTCGGGCATTTCCACTTGGGTTTTTCCCAGACAGGCTGCGAAACTGCGCATTGCCGTCTCTTCCCCATGCACGAGAAATGTGCGGGCGGCACCTGTCTGTTGCTGCCAGGCCAGCAATTGCTGCTGGTCCGCATGGGCGGAGAAGCCGTTGATCGTGTAAATGCGAGCGCGCACCGGGACGTCCCTGCCGAAGATCCCCACTTCCTTGGCGCCGTCGATGATGTTGCGCGCCAGTGTGCCGACCGCGGCAAACCCGACGAACACGACGCTCGATTCCGCGCGCGGCAGGTTCTGCTTGAGATGGTGGCGCACGCGCCCGCCGGTGCACATGCCGGAACCGGCCATGATGATGGCGCCGCTCGGGATCTCGTTGATCGCCACGGACGCGGCCTGGTCGCGCGTGCGGTGCAATCCGTCGAATTGGAACGGATCATGCCCCTGGCGGACGCGCTCGGCGATTGCCGGCCCCAGCGCGTCCAGATTGCGCTCCATGATTTCGGTGACGGAAATCGCCATCGGCGAATCGACATAGACCTGCGTCTGCGGCGGCAGCCGGTTCGCGTCGATACCGTTATGGATTATGTAGAGCAGTTCCTGCGCCCGCTCCACCGCGAAAGTCGGAACGACGACATTGCCGCCGCGCACGAATGTCTCCGTCACGGCCTTGTAGAATTCCTCGATCGAAGTATCCAACGGTTTGTGGTTGCGGTCGCCGTAGGTCGTCTCCATCACCACGTTGTCTGCGTGCGGCGGCTTTTCGGGGCCGATCAGCAGCGGATCGTCCGATTTGCCGAGATCGCCCGAGAACAGCACGCTCGCCTTATGCTCGCCTTCGGTCAGCTCCAGGAAGACGCTGGCCGAACCCAGGATGTGGCCGGCGTTGATGAAGGTTGCGCTGAGGCCCTTGGCGAGCTCGATCGGCTGATCGTAAGCCGCCGTCCTTCCGAACCGGCTGATGGAGTTCAATGCGTCGATGACCGTGTAAAGAGGTGCTATCGGCTGCTCCTTGCGTTGGTACTTCTTGGCCTTGAGCGCCCGGTAGCGGGCGTCTTCTTCCTGCAGATGGGCGGAGTCCACCATCACCAGTCTGGCCAATTCCGCGCTCGCCGCGGTCGAAACGATCTCGCCGCGAAAGCCCCGCTTGGCGAGCAACGGCAGCCGGCCGCAATGATCGAGATGGGCGTGAGTCAAAAGGACGTAATCGATGCCGGCCGCATCGAAGCCGAAGGGGCGTTCGTTCTCCTCCTCCATCTCGCGGCCGCCTTGAAATATACCGCAATCGATCAGGATGCGCTTGCCCGCACACTCGACCATGTGACACGAGCCGGTGACGCCGCGGTCGGCGCCGTGAAACGACAGTTTCAAGGTGAACTCCTTCTGACTGATGATCCGCCCCTACAGGGCGCTTAATGGCGTTCCGCTCTTATCGTACCAGTGCAGGATGCCGTCCCAAATCTCCTGGGCCGTATCGGCATACCAGAATAGTTCGCGATCTTCCTGGGCAACGACGCCTTCGTCGACCAGGAAGTCCATATCCACGGCGCGGCGCCAATAGGATTCGCCGACCAGGACGATCGGAATCGGTTTCACCGTGCGCGTCTGGACGAGCGTAATGGCTTCGAACAACTCGTCGAAGGTGCCGAACCCTCCGGGACAGGCGACCAGCGCCTTGGCTCGCAAAAGAAAGTGAAGCTTGCGCATCGCGAAGTAACGAAAATTGAAGCAGAGCCCGGGCGTGATGTAGGGATTGGGAAATTGCTCGTGCGGCAGGCTGATGTTGAACCCGACGGTCTCGGCCCCGACATCGAAGGCCCCGCGATTGGCAGCCTCCATGATTCCCGGTCCGCCGCCCGTCACGACCGTACAGTGCGGCCCCTTGTCGGTCTGATTTGCCGTACTTACGAGACGGCCGAATTCGCGAGCCACATCGTAATAGTGGCTTTTCGCGAGAATACGTTCGGCGACCGCCAAGCGGTGCGCCAGTTCTTTGTCTCCAGGATCGGCCGCCAACGCCGCCTTCAACGTAGCCGCCGTCCGGCGTGCTGCGGCGGGCTCGCAAATCCGCGTCGAGCCGAAGACCACAATCGTGTTGCGGATGCCGTGCTCTTCGAGCAGCAGCTCGGGTTTCAAATAATCGATTTGCAGCCGTACCCCTCTTACGGGGTACTCCGCCATGAAATCGAGATCCAGGTCGGCCCGGCGACTGGAGGGGTTGTCCTGTATCGCCTTGATGCGCGCAGGAGCCTCCGGGTCTTCGGCGGGATGCTTAGGGATTTGCCACGGCAACGGCTCACGTCTGTTCGCTGCCGGTGGTATCGGCGTCTTGTGAGAATCCGGCTGCTTTGGTTTGATCATGATGTTGTGCCGTCCAATTGTGAGCCGTCATCGCGCCCGGGAGGAAAACCACTGTTCGAGACGCTTGATGGCGTCCTCGGTCTCAGGGGTGGAGACCGCGAAGCTTAGGCGAATGTGATGGCGGCCGTCCACGGGATCGAAATCGATGCCCGGTGCCGTAGCGACGCCCGTTTCCTGGAGAAGCATTTTGCAGAACGACAGGCTGTCGTCCGTGAGATGGCGCACGTCCACATAGACATAGAAGGCGCCGTCGGGCGGCGCGATCCTGTCGAGGCCGAGCCTCGGCAGCGCCAGCAGCAAGAGATCGCGGTTCTTCCGGTAGACGCGAACATGGCCTTCCAGCTCGTCGCCTGCCTCGAGCGCTGCAAGGCCTGCGTGCTGACTAAGCGACGGCGCGGTGAGAAACATGTTACCGGCGAAGGCGCGGGCGCGTCCCACATGCTCCCCCGGCGCCAAGAGCCAGCCGAGCCGCCAGCCGACCATGCTGAAGTATTTCGAGAAGCTGCCGACCACGAAGGCTCCGGGATCAAAGGCAAGCATGGTTTGCGCGGGCTCGACATAGCTGAGCCCGTGATAGATCTCGTCGGAGATCGCGATGATATGCCGGGCGCGGCAGACCTCCGCAATCGCTTCCAGTTCCTGCGCCTTGATGATCGTGCCCGTGGGATTGGCCGGGCTCGCGACGATCACCCCTTTCGGCGCGGGATCGAGCGCCTCCAGATGGGCGGCCGCTAGCTGGTACCGCGTCTCGGCCCCGCAGGGGATTTCGACCGGTACGAGGTGGAGCGCCTTCAGTACGTTGCGATAGGCGACGTAACCCGGGCGCGCCAGCGCAACGCGGTCGCCGGCATCGAAATTCGCCGCCAGCGCCAGGACCAATGCCGGAGACGCGCCGCAGGTGAGCACGAAGCGTTCGGGATCGATGTCGAGGCCGTAAGTCCGCCGGTAGTGGCGCGCCAAGCCTTCCTTCAGCTCCGGGCTCTCCCAATAACCCATGCTGTCAGTATCGAGAATGCGGTGGGCGACCTCGATGGCCTTGGCGGGCGCGCCGGTCGATGGCTGGCCGTATTCCATATGAATGACCGAGCGGCCCTCCGCCTTCAAGCGGAGTGCGAGACGGTTGATGTCCATAGCATAGAAAGGGTCGATGATGGCGGGCATGGTTCATCCTACCCCAAAATCAGTCATGGACCGGCCGGACGGCCCAGGAATTCCAGGATCGCCTTCGCGGCGCGCAGCGAGGGCTGTTCGCCGCCCTGCCCCAAGCCGCGCATCGCTTCGCCGAGGTCGGCGACTTGGCGCGCGGCGGCGTTCTTGTCCGTCAGCAGCGGCGCCACGGCGTCCGCCAGCAGATCGGCGCGGCAGCGAGTCTGGAGATATTCCGGCACCGCCTCGCGATCCAGCAACAAATTGGTGATGGTGACGAATTTCGCGTGCATGAACGGCTTCAGGAGCGTGTAGGTCACCGCCCCCACTATGTAACCCACGACCATAGGCGTCCTCGACAGCGCCAGTTCGGTGGTGACGGTGCCGGAGGCGGCGAGCGCCGCATCGGCGGCATCGAAGGCGGCGAATTTCTCGTCTTCGCCCTCGACGATGACGAGCGGCGCGGGCCAATCCGCCGCTCCCGCGCGCACCAGGGCCGCGACGTGGGGAACCGTCGGCAGCACGGTGACGAGCCCCGGCACACGCGCTGCCAGCAACCGCACGGTCTCTTTGAACGCGGGCAGGATGAAGCGGATTTCGCTCCTGCGGCTGCCGGGCAGCACGGCGAGCAGCTTCGCCTCCGGCGCGATGCCGTGGCGGGCGCGGAACGCCACGCCGCCGGTCATACGCCGCGCGCGCTCGATCGCCGGATGGCCAACGAACACGGCGTTGACGCCGTAGCCCGCGAAGAACGGCGCCTCGAACGGCAAGAGCGCCAGCACCAGGTCGAAATAATCCGCCATTGCGCGGGCGCGATAGGATCGGCTGGCCCACACCTGCGGTGCCACATAGTCGATGGTGGCGATGCGCGGTGCAATGCGTTTGATACGCTTGGCGACGCGGTGGGTGAAGTCGGGACTGTCGATCAGCACGACCGCGTCCGGTCCGGTCTCGGCGGCGAAGTCGGCGGCACGGCGCACGCGCCTCAAGATCTCCGGAATCTTCGGAACGATCTCGTGCAGGCCCATGACGGCGGTGGCGTCGAGCGGGAAGAGGCTGGCAAGGCCCTGCGCCTCCATCGCCTCGCCGCCGACACCGGTGAATTTCACGGCATCGCCGCAGAGAGTCTTGAGCGCGGCCATGAGCTGCGCGCCGAGCAGGTCGCCGGACGGCTCGCCGCAGACGAGCATCAGAGTGACTGGTTTCATTTCCCCACCCTTCGTGTCATCCCGGCCAAGCGATCGGGTTCCTGAGCGGTTGCGAAGGAGCCCGATCGCGCGGAGCCGGGACCCACCGCCAAGTAGACGCGGGTGCCGAAGTGGGTCCCGGGTCTTCGCGTCCCGTCGCTACGCTCGGAACGCTCGCCCGGGATGACAAGCTGGGATAAGCAACGGGCGGCAAGATTGTCCGCACCCATCTTCGACCTCAGCCCGCCACGCCGGCGAGGAACAGACCGAGCTTGTCCGCCTCGGCTATCACCGCGTTCTTACCCAGGATCAGCGCCCCGCCCGCTTCCACGGCGATACCGGCCAGTCCCACCGCCGCCGCATTGCGCACTGTCTGGACGCCGATGACGGGCAAATCGGTCCTGCGGTCCTGGATCAGCTTGGGCGCCTTGACCAGAACACCGCGGCGCTTCTCCACCGTGCCGCAGAAGTGCTCGGGCAGCGTGGCAACGCGCGCGATCATCGCATCCGTGCCCTCGGCCGCTTCGATCGCCAGCGCTAGTCCCTCGCAGACGACGGCCGCCTGGCCGATATCGAACGCGCCCATCGCCCGCACGATCTTGAAGGCAAGCGCGATGTCTTCCTCGGCGTCGGACGAAGGCTTGATGCGGCCCATCACGCCGGCCTGTGCCAGCAATCCCGGCGCCGCCTCGTGGGCGCCGACGATGCGGAAGCCCTCGCGCTCGAAGGCTTCGGAGACGGCGCGCAGTATGGCGTCGTCACCCTTGCGCGCGGCGGCGATGATACGCGGCGCGACCAGCAAGGCCTTGGCGTCGAGCTTGACATCGCGGAACTTCGGTCGCGCCAGCTTGCCCGCCATCACCACCTCTTCGCAGCCCGCGGTATGCAGCGCCTTCAGCAGCTTGCCGATCTCGCCCAGCGAAATCCGTTCGTGGGGATAGGCACCGACCCATTTGTCCGCCGACAGCGCCACCACGAAGACGCCGCGTCCGGCGTCGCGCGCACTCTCCGCAATCGCGAAGGGAAGCTCTCCGCCACCGGCGATGATGCCGAGGGGCGCGGCCATCGTCAGTCCTCTGCCTCGGCCTGACCGCGGATACGCGCGGTGCAGACCGGCCGCTTGGCGGGCGCCAGGATGAAATCGATCACTTCGCGCACCTCGGGGACCTCGCCCCAAGTATCGCGCGCCTTGGCCGCGCGATCCGCGAGAGAGCCCTCCGTCTCCAGGAATATCGCGCGATAAGCGTGCCGCAGCGCATGGATCGAAGGCCGCGGCACGCCGCGCCGCTTCAGGCCGACGATGTTAAGCCCTGCCAACTGGGCATGTGGTCCGTGGGCGATGCCGAAGGGTATGATGTCCTCGTTGCAGCCGGAAACACCGCCGAGCATGGCGCCGCGGCCGATGCGGCCGAACTGCTGGACGGCGGCCAACCCCCCCATGATAACGCCGTCGGCGATGTCCACGTGGCCGGCGATCTGCACGCAATTTGCAAATGTCACGTCGTTGCCGATCCGGCAGTCATGGCCGACATGGCTATAGGCCATGAAAAAACCGCGGCAACCGATCTCGGTGACGCCGTGGCCCTTTATGCTGCCGAGGTTGAAGGTCACAAATTCGCGGATGACGTTATCCTCGCCGATGACGAGGCGGGTTCCGGTCGCGTCGTTGCCGCGGATCTGGGATTCGCCGCCCAGCACGGAATGGGGATAGACGGCGGTGCGCGCGCCGATCTCGGTCTTGCCCATCACGATGACATGGGACATCAGGCGGACGCCGTCCCCCAGGCGCACATCGCGGCCGACAGTGCAGTACGGGCCTACTTCGACATCGGCTCCCAGTACCGCTCCGTCCTCAACGATTGCCTTTGGGTGAATCGCCATCGTCGCCTTCCTGGATCATCGCGCTGAATTCGGCTTCCGCACATATCACGTCGCCGATAAAGGCCTGGCCTGCAAATCGCCACACCGCGCTGCGGTGCCTGAGCACCTTGACATCCATCCGCAGCATGTCGCCGGGACGGACAGGCTTCCTGAAACGCGCCTTCTCGATGGTCATGAAGTAAACGCGACGGTTGCCGCTGGTGAGACCGAGGGAGTGGATGACCAGCGCACCCGCCGTCTGGGCCATCGCTTCGATGATGAGCACGCCCGGCATCACCGGATAATCCGGGAAATGGCCCCGGAAATAAGGCTCGTTGTAGCTGACGGTCTTGTAGCCCGTGGCGCTCTCGTTGGGGACGATGTTGGTCAGGCGTTCGACGAACAGAAGAGGCTCGCGATGCGGAAGCAGTTTTTCGATGTCCCTGACATCCAGATCGACGTTGGGGCGTTGCTTCTCAGTCATTGCTGCTCCGTTTGGGTTTCTTGATCAAAGAGGCGACGGCATGCAACTCGCGTATCCAATCCTTGACCGGCTTGGCCGGAACCCCACCGTAGTCTTTTCCGCCCTCCACCACCTGGCCGGTGATGGTCCCAGAGCGTCCCGCCATCCTTGCGCCGCTGCCGACCCGGGAGTGGTCCGCGATGGCGGTCTGTCCGCCGAGCACTACGAAATCGCCCAGGGTCGAACTGCCGGCCAAGCCGACCTGGCCCACTAGCACGCAATGCCGGCCGATGTGCGCGTTGTGCCCAATCTGCACCAGATTATCAATCTTGGTGCCTTCGCCGATTACCGTATCGCCTAGCGCGCCGCGATCCACCGTGACGCAAGCGCCAATTTCCACCTTGTCCTGGATGACGACGCGCCCGAGCTGCGGGATCTTGACGTGTCCCTGCGCGGTGCTGGCGAAACCGAAGCCGGGCTGGCCGATCTGGGCACCCGGCAGAATAAGCACCTGATCGCCCAAAAGCGCAAAGGCGAGCATGCTGTTGCCCGAGATTTCGCAGTCGCGCCCGACGGTCACGCCGCGGCCGACGACGGTGTTGGGGCCGAGATGCGTTCCGTCGCCGATCTCGGCGCCCGGACCGACCACGACGCCGGGTCCCAGCACGACGCGCTCGCCGATCTTGGCTGTCGGGTCGACGCCCGCCGAAAGAGGCGTATATCGATGGGCGTCGGGATAGAACAGTAACGCCGCGGCCGCGAAGGCGTGCTGAGCCGAGGCGCAAGGAATCGTCACGGTGTGGGCCGGCGGGCTCGCCGATTTAAGTCCCTTCAACGGGACGAAGCAGAACCCGGCTGCCGTCTGGGCGAATTCTTCCTTGGCACGTTCGCCCGCAAAGAACGACAGATGTTCGGCGACGGCGCCCGTCAGACTCGCCACGTCCAGGATTTTCGCCGCTCCGTCAGCACCCTCGGGTACGGCAACCTCCGCCTTCGCGCAGACCTCGGCCAGCGTGAAGGGACCACGATTATCGTAGAAACGAGGATCGGCCATGACGGTCTGGTCCGGAGGACCGGAGAACTACGCTACTGTTCCTCGGCGGCCTGTTGTTGTGCAACGCCTTGCGGCAGCGGAGTCAGCACGACCTTGGCCGTCGGCATCTTCATGTCAAGGCGCCGGATGACATCCCCCGTGACATCGATGGCATTCGGGGCCAGCAATACGGCGGAGCGGTCCAGCAGAACGGTTGCCCGGCGCTCCTGCATGATGCCTTGGAGGACCGGACCCAGTGCCTGCTCGACCTGCTGTTGCGCCTTGAGCACGCCGCCCTGGATCAACCCGCCGCGCTGCTGAAGCTTCTTCTGGAAGGCCGCTACTCTCGCGTCGAAGTCCCTTGCTTTCCTTGCCTTTACGTCGGGCGCCAGAATGGCCGCCTGCTGTTCCAGCGCGGCCCTGTCGCGCTGCAATGCCTGGCCCTCTCCCGACAACTCGGCCTGCGCCTGATGTTTCAGGTCGGCGACCTGTTTCTGGATGTCTTGACCGACTTTCGATAGCGCCATGACGCGGCGCAGATCGACCATCAGTACCCTGGCGACGGGAGCGGCACCGGAGACCGGCGCTGCCGCCAGTGCAGCATCAAAACCCGAAGCGACGAGCAGGAATATCCCTGCCACCAGAATGGTGCGGGTTAATAGCGATTTCTTGGTCATGGATTACATCCCCGTGCCGGCACTGAAGTGGATGAATTCGGTCTTGTCATAGGACGCCTTGGCGATCGGAATACCTAAATCGATCTGAACCGGACCGAAAGGCGACTTCCATTTGATACTTATGCCCGCCGAAGCACGCAGCGCAAGGTTGTCCCTGAGGTTGCAGCCCACAGTGTTCTTGGAGCATCGGAAAGGCGAATCAAGATGCCCTAGAGTGCCGAAATCCGAGAACAACGCAAAGTTCATACCGTAATCGGCGGGCAGCATATCCGGCAGCCGCGCCTGGACCGTGCCGATGGCGTAGAAGTCCCCGCCCATGGCTCCGTAATCGCCGGTGTAGGAGATATCGCGCGGGCCGACGCCAGCCAGCTTGAACCCGCGGAACGAGTCGCCGCCCTTGAAGAAGCGTTCTTCGATCGGGACAGACTGGCCGCCATAGCCCTGGATGTAACCCGACGTCATCGTGAATTCGCCGACCATATCCCAGGGCAGCTTGCGGAATGTTGAGAAGCTGCCTTCCGTCTTCAGGTATTTGACGCTGCCTCCGAGGCCGGCGAAATCCTGGTTCAGAGAAAACAGGACGCCCTTGGTCGGCTTGATGTTGTCGTCCAGCGTGTTGTAGCCGAAGGTGAACCCGATGCTCGACGTCGTGGTTGTGGCGCCGTACAGATCGAGTTCCTGCAGCAGGGCCGTCGGCGCACCGCTGTAGGCCGTCACCTTGTTGATCCTGTAAGTATAGCGGACGCCGACGCTGCCGTATTCCGAGGTCGGGAAACCGATCCGGACGCTCCCGGCGGTCACGTCGCCCTGGTAATTGGCCTGATTGTAGTTCGTGATCCACTTGTAAAGGTCGACGCCCGCGGCCAGCGGCCTGCCCAGGAACCAGGGCTCCGTGAAACTGAGCTGGAGCTGCTTGCTGATCGTCGACATGGCGAGGCTGGCCCGCAAGAACTGGCCGCGGCCGAACAGGTTGCGTTCCGTGTAGGAGAATTCGCCGACGAACGAGCTGGTCGAGGAGTAGCCTGCACCGAGCGACACTTCGCCGGTCGATTGTTCGGTGACCGCAACGGTGACGTCCGTCTTGTCGGGCCGCACCCCGGCGGAGTTCTTGATCGTCACGTCCTTGAAGAAACCGAGGGCGCGGATACGTGTGCGTGAGCGGTCGATCAGGTCGCGGTTGAAGGCGTCGCCCTCGGTGAAGCGCAACTCGCGGCGGATGACGCGGTCCAGCGTGCGGTTGTTGCCGGTGATGTTGATTTTGTCGACGTAGACGCGCGGCCCCGGCTCGATCCGCAGGATAATGTCCATCGCGTGCGCTTCCGGGTTGCGCCGCAGACGCACGCCCACATCGGCCGAAGCGTAACCCTTCGTACCGACGGCATTGACCAGCGTGTCCTTCGCCTTTTCGACAAGCGACTCGTCGTAGGGGTCGCCCGGCTTGATGCTGATCAGCGGCCGCAGCGATTGGGCGGGCAGCTCCTTGATCTTGGATTCGACCTCGATCTTGCCGAAATCGTACGGTTGGCCCTCTTCCACGGTGAAGGTGATGTAGAAGGAACCATGATCCGGCGTCAGCTCGGCGACCGCGGAGACGACACGGAAATCGGCATAACCGTGGTTGACGTAGAAGCGGCGGAGCTGTTCGCGGTCGAACAGCAGGCGATCCGGATCGTAGTTGTCGTTGGACGCCATGATGCGCCACCAGGCGCTTTCCTCGGTCGCAATCTGTCCGTGCAGCGTCGAGTCGTCGAACGCCTTGTTGCCGATGAAGATGACGCGCGAGACGCCGGTCGTCGGCCCTTCGTTGATCGAGTAGATGAGGTCGACGCGGTTCTGCGGACGCTGGACGATCTGAGGATCGACGGATGCCGCGAACTTTCCGTTACGCCGGTACAACTCGATGATGCGCTGGACGTCGGACTGCACCTTGGCACGCGTGAATACCAGGCGCGGCTTGAGCTGCACTTCCTTCTCGAGATCCTTGGTCGTGACCTTCGAGTTGCCCTCGAAGTCGACGCGATTGATGATCGGATTCTCGACGACGTTGACGGTGAGCGTCGTGCCGTCCCAGTTGATCTTGACGTCCGAGAACAGACCCGTTGCGAACAACGCCTTGAGAGCCCTGTCCGCAGCCTGCTCGTCGTAATTGTCGCCTTCGTGGATCGTGATGTAGGTCAGAACCGTCGCGGCTTCGATGCGCTGCGTGCCGCGGACCACGATCCGCTGGACGGCCGCAGGGGGTGCTTCTTCGGCAGGCGCCGCTTCTACGGGAGCGGCAGCCGGAGCCGGGGTCTGAGCCGGTGCCCGTGCCGGTGCTGGGGCCGGAGCCGGAGGTTGGGCTGGGGCTTGGGCCGGAGTCGTGGCCGGAGCCGGGGCCGCAAGTTGCGCGTCGGCCGGGGCGCCGATGACGACGGACGCCAGGACAAGCGTAACCGGCGCCGCACGTTTCAATCGGGCGAACAGTGCGTTAGCGCTCATTCACTCGTCTCTGCCCGTCTCACACTGCACAACACACGACAGGCGCCATGTGCGGTGCGCCGAGTTAATCCAAAAGCTACCGGACCAGATCGTTCCATGTGGCGAAGATCATTAGACAGATCACCAGCACCAGTCCGAGTCTAAATCCGACGTCCTGGGTACGCTCGTTCAGTGGCCTGCCCAGAACACCTTCACATGCATAGTACAGAAGATGGCCCCCGTCGAGGAGCGGAATGGGAAAAAGGTTGATTAGCCCGATGCTTACAGAAATGAAAGCCATCAGATTGAGGAGGTCGTAAAAGCCATGCGAGGCGGCGGATTTGGCCTGTGCCGCTATGCCTATCGGGCCGCTCAACTGGCTGGTGTCGGCACGGTGCGAGACCATACGCCACACATAGGTCAGTGTCGTCGTGACTATGTCCCAACACTGGGTTGCGGCCAGGATCGGCGCCCTTTCCAGGGGCAGGGGGATGTAAACGGTATTCTCGCGCGTCGGCTCGCCGGGCTTCACCCCGAGGCCGAGCGTCTTGAGGTGTGCGCCGTAGATATCGGTGTTGTCGATCTGGCCCGGTGTGATGTGCAAGACGAACCGCTCGCCGCCCCTTTCGATGTCGAGGGCGAGGGTCTTGCCCTTGCTGGCCTGAACGGTGGCCTGCAACTCGCCGAACATCGTGATCGGCACGCCGTCGATGGCGGCGATCTTGTCGCCCGCCCGGATCCCGGCGACGGCCGCCGGTGTGCCCTTCACCACATCGCCGACATAGGTCGAAAGCACCTTCGCCCCATAGATTGAGAAAAGCAGCGTGAACACGACGAAGGCCAGGATGAAATTGGCGAACGGTCCCGCGACGCTCACGGCCGCTCTCTGCCAGAGGGGTTTCAGCAGGTATGCGTGGGTCTTTTCCGTTGCGTTCATTTTTTCGACGCGCTCGCGGTCCGGCATGCTCGCCGCGTTCTCGTCGCCCAGGAACTTCACGTAACCGCCGAACGGCAGCCAGGAGATCTTCCAACGCGTACCCTTCTTGTCGGTCCAGCCGTAGATTTCTCCGCCGAAGCCGATCGAGAACGTCTCGATGGCGACGCCGCAGGCCCTGGCGACCAGGAAATGTCCGAGTTCGTGGAAGAACACCACGAAGGTGAGCACGAAAAGGATCGCCGGAATACCCACCAGCGCCCAATCGGACAGGCCTTGCAGAAACGTCAGCATCGGTTCTCCAATACGCTCTTACACCATCATGCGCCGGCAGACGGCCCGCGCAAGTACGCGCGCCCGCTCATCCGCCGCGAGCACGCCCTCCAGGGATTCGGCTTCCACATTGGCGTCCGGGCATTCGTCGAGCGTGGTCTCGACCACGCGCGGGATGTCCAGGAAGCCGATGCGGCCTTGCAGGAACGCCTCGACGGCGATCTCGTTGGCCGCGTTGAGTACGGTCGGGGACACGCCGCCCCGCCTCAGACATTCCAGCGCCAGCTTCAGGCAGCGGAAGCGCTCGTGATCGGGCGCCTGGAAGGTAAGCTGCGCCACCTGCGGCAGATCGAGCTTGCGCGACGGCGAGGAGATGCGCCTCGGCCAGGCGAGCGCGTGCGCGATCGGCGTGCGCATGTCCGGCGCGGAAAGATGCGCCAAGGTCGAGCCGTCGGCGTAGGACACCAGGCAATGGACGATGGATTGAGGATGCACCACCACGTCGAGCTTCTCCGCCGGCAGGGCGAAGAGGAAATGGGCCTCGATCAGCTCCAGACCCTTGTTCATCAACGTGGCGCTGTCGACCGAAATCTTGGCGCCCATCGACCAGTTGGGATGTGCCACGGCCTCGGCCGGCGTGGCGCTGCGCATCCGCTCCAGCGTCCAGTCGCGGAACGGTCCGCCCGAAGCGGTGAGCGTGACCTTCTCGACCTCGTCGTGGTCGGCGGCGCGGAACACCTGGAAGATCGCGTTGTGCTCCGAATCGACCGGAATGACATCGGACTTGGAAAGCGCCAGCGCGCGGCAAAACACCGAGCCCGCCGCCACCACGCATTCCTTGTTGGCCAGCGCCACCGTCGTGCCGCGCGCCACCGCGGCAAGCGCCGGCTCCAGCGCGGCGGCGCCCATGATCGCCACCATCACCGTGTCGGAAGGATGGGCCGCGGCCTCGATCACCGCCTTGCGCCCCGCCGCCGCTTCGATGCCCGTACCCGCCAACGCGGCCTTCAGCTCGGCATAGCGGTCGCTATCGCCGATCACGGCGAACCTGGGCTTGATCTTGCGTGCCTGGGCGGCGAGTTCTTTGACGTTGGAATGCGCGGTCAGGGCTTCGACGGGCAGCACCTCCGCACCGTAGAACTTCCGTGCATAACCGATCACGTCGAGCGTGGAGACGCCGATGGAGCCGGTGGAACCCAGCACCGTGATGCGCCGGGCCAAGACCGGCGTCAGGTCGGGCATCTCGAAATGCCGCCGATGTGCCGCTATCGCCTTCACCGGAATGCTCCGAACAGCGGATCGAGGCGGAATACGAACACCGCGATCCCGAAGGCGACCGCCGCGAACAGCGTGGAATCGATGCGGTCCAGCACGCCGCCGTGGCCGGGGATGCTCGAACCGCTGTCCTTGATGTGAAAACGGCGCTTGACCATCGACTCGAACAGGTCGCCCAGATGCGCGGCGACGGCGATGGATACTGCGAACAGCGCCGCGGGAAGCACTGCCCCGCCGAGCACCGCAATGAAGATCGCCAGTACCGCCGCCGCCGAAACGATCCCGCCGAGAAACCCCGACCAGGTCTTGTTCGGAGACAGCACCGGGGCGAGTTTCGGTCCGCCGATCAGGTTGCCTACCAGGAACGCTCCGGTGTCGGTCGCCCAGACGATGAGGAACAGGCCGATCAGCACCCAGGTGCCGTGCGGCGTGAAATCGCGCAAGGCGAGGATCGCGAGCGCGGGAATGCCGAGATAGACCACGCCGCCCGCGTGCCACAGCGGATTGCTGCGGCGGGCATAACCGATGCCCAGCACGAGAAGCGTACCGGCGGCCAGTACCAGCGGCGGCGCGATCGCCACCGGCCCATAAAGGAACGCGGCAAGCGAAAGCCAGATGACGGACGTCGTGGCGAGGAGTTCGACGGCGAAGCGGCCCTCTCCCACCATCCTGTGCCATTCGCGCGCCGCCAGCATCACCGACACGGCAACCATGATTTCGAGATAGGGTTTGTCGAAATAGACCGCGGCGATCACGATGCCCGCGAGCAAGAAGGCGAAGACCGGCCTGGTGATCCAATCGCGGGAGAATTTCATCGCGCGCGGCGGCAGCGCCATCGTGTTGCCCGCCTTGCTCACGCCACGGCTTCCGGCAGGGCGCCGAAGCGGCGCTCGCGTTGCGAGAACTGTTCGAGCGCGTCCATGAATTCCTTGCGGTCGAAATCGGGCCACAACGTATCCACGAACAAGAGCTCGGCGTAAGCCGATTGCCAAAGGAGAAAGTTCGAGAGGCGCCGTTCGCCGCTGGTGCGGATGACGAGATCCGGCTCCGGCAATCCGCTGGTGAACAACCGGGAAGAAACGAGTTCCGGCGTGATGGTCTCGGGATCGAGCCTGCCTTCCGCAGCGGCACGCGCCAGCTCGCGCGCGGCGGCGGCGATCTCCTCCTGCCCGCCGTAGTCGAAGGCGAAGGTGAGATTGAGGCCGTTATTGCCCAGGGTGCGCCGTTCGGCCTCTTCGATCATCTGCCGGATGTCCTGTTCTACCCGGCTGCGGTTGCCGATGATCCGCACGCGCGCGCCGCGCTCGACGATCTCGTCCATGTCGTTGCGGAAGTAGAGGCGGAACAGGCCCATCAGCGCCCCCACCTCCATCGCTGGGCGCTTCCAGTTCTCCGAGGAGAAGGCGAAGAGGGTCAGGTTTTCGAGGCCGATGTCGGTGGCGGCGCGCACGATCTCGCGCACCGCGTTGACGCCCGCCACATGGCCCGCCTGGCGCGGCAGGTGACGCTTGCGCGCCCAGCGGCCGTTGCCGTCCATGATGATCGCGACATGGCGCGGAAGGCTCGAAGTGGATTGCGCACCGGCCATTCCCGAAAATCCCACGATCACGCACCACCCTGAGGTGCGGGAGTTAACGTACGCCCCATGCTGACCCTCTCCGGCCGGGAGAGCAACGCCTATGGCGCGTCACACCTGCATGATTTCCTGTTCTTTGGCCTGGAGCGCCAGATCGACTTCCTTGATGTGAGCGTCGGTCAGCTTCTGCAATTCCTCGCCCTGCTTGTGGTGCTCGTCCTGCCCGATTTTGTGGTCTTTTTCGAGCTTTTTCAGGATTTCCATGCCGTCGCGCCGCACGTTCCGTACCGACACCCGGGCACCTTCGGCGTATTTGTGGGCGAGTTTCGCCAGTTCCTTGCGGCGCTCTTCGTTCAGCTCGGGAATGGGGATGCGCAAGAGCTGGCCGTCCACTTGCGGGTTGAGGCCGAGGCCGGCGTCGCGGATGGCTTTGTCCACCTGCTTAACCATGCTGCGGTCCCACACCTGCACGGTGAGCAGCCTGGGCTCGGGCGTCGAGATGGTGCCGAGCTGGCTGACATGCATCTGCTGGCCGTAGGCCTCGATAGAGATTGGATCGAGCAGATGAGGAGAGGCGCGGCCGGTCCTCAGGCCGCCGAATTCGGTTTTCACCGCCGCCACGCAACCATTCATGCGGCGAATCATTTCGTCTTTGCTGTAGGTCTCGGCCATGTGCGCCTCCTATGCGCGTTCCTTGATGACCGTCGCCCGCCCCTCGCCCTTCAACACCGCGGCGAGCGCGCCCCGGTCGTTAATCGAAAACACCACAATCGGAATCTTGTTCTCGCGCGACAGACTGACGGCGGATGCATCCATCACCTTCAGTTCGCGCGCGAGCACGTCATGATAGCTAAGCCAGTCGTAACGGATGGCGTCCGGCACCTTCACCGGGTCGGCGCTGTATACGCCGTCGACCTTGGTGCCCTTGAGCAGCGCGTTGCAGTTCATCTCGGCCGCCCTGAGCGCCGCCGCGGTATCGGTGGTGAAGAACGGATTGCCCGTGCCGGCGGCGAAGATTACTACGCGACCCTTCTCCAAGTGGCGGATAGCGCGGCGGCGGATGTACGACTCGCATACCGTCGACATCGGGATGGCGGACTGTACACGGCTCTCGAGCCCCGTCCGCTCCAGCGCCGCCTGCATGGCCAGCGCGTTCATCACCGTCGCCAGCATGCCCATNNCCGCGGAAGATGTTGCCGCCGCCGATCACCATGCAGACCTGGGTGCCGCTCTCCTTCGCCTCTTTCACGTCGGCGGCGATGCGGTCCACGGTCGCGATGTCGATGCCGTAGGACTGGCCCCCCATCAACGCCTCGCCGGAGACTTTCAGAAGCACACGGCGGTATTTCGGCGTCGGAGTCATGGGGGAGCCCCTCTTCAGTGCCCTGCCATCTTGGACACTTCGTCCGCGAAGTCGCCCGTTACTTTATCGATACCTTCGCCAACCTGGAAGCGGACGAAGCCGTCGATTTCGACCGGTGCACCGAATTCCTTGGAGGCATTCTCGATCACTTTGGCGATCTTGGTCTCCTGGTCGATGACGAAGACCTGCTGCAGCAGGACGACGTCCTCGAAGTACTTGCGCATGCGCCCTTCGAGCATCTTCTCGTGCACGTTCTCCGGCTTGCCCGACTGGCGTACCAGTTCGGTCTGGATGTCGCGCTCGCGGGCGATGACGTCTTTGGACAGGTGCTCGGCCGTCAGCGCCAGCGGCGAGGCGGCCGCGATGTGCATGGCAAGCTGCTTGCCGAGGGCGGCGAGCTTGTCCCGGTCGGCGGCGGACTTGAGGGCCACCAGCACACCGATCTTGCCCAATTCCGCCCCGGAGGCGTTGTGGACGTAGGACGCCACGATGCCCGGCTCGACCGACAGGGCGGCGACGCGGCGCACGCTCATGTTTTCGCCGATCTTGGCGATCATATCGGTAAGGGCCTGGCGCACGCTGGCGGCGCCCATCGGCTTGTCCAGCAGGGCTTCGACGTCGCAGCCTTCGACCAGCGCGATCTTGGCCGCGCTCTTCACAAAATCCTTGAACTGGTCATTGCGGGCGACGAAATCCGTCTCCGAATTGACCTCCACCAGGACGCCGGAATGCTCGCCGACGGCGAGGCCGATCAGGCCTTCGGCCGCGATACGGGCAGCCCTCTTCGCAGCCTTGAGCAGGCCGCTCTTGCGCAGCCAGTCGCCGGCCGCTTCCATGTCGCCGCCGGTTTCGGCCAGCGCCTTCTTGCAGTCCATCATGCCTGCGCCGGTCTTGTCGCGCAGTTCCTTCACCAGGGATGCGGTGATCTCCACCATTGTCGTTCTCCGTTGAATCCGATCAGGCCGTGGGTGTGGCGGGGGGTGCTTCCGCGGCCACTTCGGGGGCGGGCGCCGTATCGGGCAGCACCGCAGCCTCGCCGGTATCTACGCCGGCCTGCAACTGGCTCTCAGAAAGGCCGTCGATGATGGCGCGTGCGACCAGATCGCAATAAAGCGCAATGGCGCGCGCGGCGTCGTCGTTGCCCGGGATCGGATGGGCGATGCCGTCCGGATCGCAGTTGGAATCGAGGATGGCCGTCACCGGGATGCCGAGTTTCTTGGCTTCCGAAATGGCGATGGCTTCCTTGNNGCCCATTTCCTTGATGCCGCCGAGGGAGCGTTCCAGCTTGTCGCGCTCGCGGAAGAGGCCGAGCAGCTCCTTCTTGGTCAGGCCCGAGCCCTGGCCGGAGTCCAGCGTCTCTTCGATGCCGCGCAGCCGCTTGATGGAATTCGAGATGGTCTGCCAGTTGGTCAGCNNGCCTGCCGCTTGGTGCCGACGAACAGGATGCGCCCGCCGCCCGCGGCCACTTCGCGCAGCGCGACAAGGGCTGCATGCAGAAGCGGCACGGTCTGGGTCAGGTCGATGATGTGGATGTCGTTGCGCGAGCCATAGAGGAAAGGGGCCATCTTCGGATTCCAACGCTGCTGGCGGTGGCCGAAATGGGCGCCCGACTCGAGGAGCTGGCGCATGGTGTATTCTGGCAATGCCATTGGAAAACTTCTCCTTTTCCGGTTGACCTAGCGCGAGGAGTAACCCTTGAGGGGCACCGGACGGGGACGGAGGAACACCCTCCATAACCCACCCTCGCGCGCGGAATGCGGCGGGTTATAGGGGGTCCCCCCTACCCGCGCAAGGTGCGATTTGACGGGGCCGGACAGCTGCCAAAATACCTATCCCTTTGAATAGAATGCGCCATTTTCCGACCCCCGTCGCAATTCCAAGGCGCCGACCAGCAGGGGCGCGCGATTAACAAGAAGCTATGCGACCTTCACGAGCATCTCGCGGGCCAGGAGTTCGACCATTGCCGAGCGTGTGAGCTTGCGCCGTCCGGCTTCTTCATCGAGCGCGGCGAGCACACCCGCATCGATGGAGAGGTTCGCCTTGATGGGTTTGCCCGTCTCGCGCACGAGCGGAACGGACGCGAGCTGCGCGCCGGAAGCCAGCGCTTCCTTCACCTCGCCATCGCGCCGGAGCGCTTCCGCCGTACGCGGCGCCGGAACCTTGCCGCCCGCTTCCTCGGTCAAGTCCGCCCAATCGCGCACAGCCTCGGCGGCATTCCGCATCGCTTCGTCAATCGTCTTTCCCATAGCAACACAGCCCAGAAGATCGGGAAACGATACGCCATAGGCTCCAGCCTTGCCGTCGATCAGCGCAATATAACGCATAGCGGTTCTCCGGTTCTCGTGAACACGATAAACTCATACCCAGTCCGCGGCTTTGGCGATGCTGCGGGCCACACCCGGCGAGAGCGTGCGATGCCGCGGCAGCACGACGACCGCGGACTTCGCAGCATGGCGGTATACGTCATGGTTTGCGCCGTGCCGCGCGAGTTCCCAACCTTCGCCCGTCAGCCTTTTCAGAACCTTGACCCGGTTGATTTCGATCGGCGGCACCGCTCACTCCGTACGCCTATATAGGCGCATGCCAGCCGGTTGTCAACCACGTCATGCGCCCATTTGGGCGCACAATTCCGCTGCGTGGCCGACGCCCCGCCCATTCCGCCCAAGCTGACAACCGCCAAACAGAACGCGAAGCAACGGATGGCGTTTCGGAACGAACCGGCTAATCTGTCGCCCTATGTCCGCCATCCGCAAAGACATCCTCGACCTCGTACCCAACGGCATCGGCAAGGTGGCGATGGAGGCCCTGGGCGAGCCGGACGTCATCGCCCTGTGGTTCGGGGAAAGCGACCTCGTCACCCCGCCCTTCATCCGCGAGGCGGCCAAGCGCGCGCTCGACGAGGGCAAGACCTTCTATAACTACGCGCGCGGCTTGCATGAGCTGCGCCGGGCGATCTGCGGCTATCACCGCCGGATCGTCGGCGCCGACATAGACGTCGACCGCATCTCTATGCCGGGTGCGGCCGTGCTATCCGTGGTCACCGCCCTGCAATGCCTCGTCGAGACGGGCGACAACGTGGTGATCGTCTCGCCGATCTGGCCGAGCATCTTCCAGGCCGCCGAGGTGGTCGGCGCGGAGCTGCGCTTCTGCCGCCTCGACGAGGATTGGGCGGACGGGCGCTGGCGGCTCGACCTCGACAAGCTGTTTTCGCTGTGCGACGGGCGCACCAATGCGATCTTCGTAAACTCGCCCGGCAATCCGACCGGCTGGATCGCCTCGCGATCCGAGCAGCAGGCCATCCTCGACTTCTCGCGCCGCCGCGGCATCGCCTTCATCAGCGACGAGGTCTACGGCACAATGGTCTATGACGGCCGCTTGCATGCGCCCTCGCTGCTTCAGATCGCCGACAAAGACGACGAGATCTTCGTCATCAACAGCTTCTCGAAGCCCTGGGCCATGACCGGCTGGCGCATCGGCTGGATGGTACATCCCCCGTCGCTCTCGGAGCCGATGAAGGTCATATGCGTCGCCAACAACACGGGGCCCGCTGTGTTCGCGCAGTACGGCGCGCTGGCCGCCTTGACGCCGGAGGGCGACGCGTTCCGCGCCGTGATGCTGGAGCGCTGCCGCACCGGGCGCGAGGTGGTGCAGGAATTCCTCGCCACCCAGAACCGCATCCGCTGGATCAAGCCGGATGGCGCCTTCTACGGCTTCCTGCACATCGAGGGACTCACGGACAGCCTCGGCTTCGCGCTCGGCTTGGTGCGCGAGGGACGCGTCGGCGTGGCGCCCGGCTCCGCCTTCGGCCCGGAGGCGGCGAACGACAGCTATGTCCGCATCTGTTTCGCCCAGGACCCGGCACGGTTAAGGCTGGGACTGGAGCGCCTGACGGCTGCGACCGCACGACGCTGAATCCCGGCGGAATCCGCGCTGCGGCCGGTTCGCAAATATGCATTAAACGCGCATCAACCCTTCGCACGCGAATGTGAGCGGCGGCAACCTTGTGTAAGCCGCATTCGTCGTCCTTTCTTTGAGCGTCACGCAGATGGAGCGGGTTGCGTGCGGACACTGATTTCCTTCGGACGCCTTTTAGCGCTTGCCGGCGGTGCGCTTGCGTGTACGAGCGCGGGTTTTGCCCAGGCGCCGGCCCGCGACTTCGCGACTTATCGCCCGACGGCGCAGGCCACGCGCATCGAGACCTCCCAGGCGCCCGTCATCGACGGCGACATCGCCGACGCGGTCTGGCAGCGGGCCAAGCCGATCGACGAGTTCTACCAGCTGGAACCGCAGGAGGGGCAGCCTCCGCAGGAGCACACGATCGTCCGTGTGCTCTACGACGAGGACAACATCTATTTCTCCATCATGGCGCAGGATACCGCGCCGGTGACCGCACGCGTGAAGCAGCGCGACGGCTCGATCGACAGCGACGACCTGGTGCGCATCTATCTCGATCCCGACATGACGCGCCGCAACGGCTACATCTTCGAGATCAATCCGCTGGGCGCGCGCCGCGAGGGCCTGATCCAGAACAACACGGACGTGATCTATCAGTGGAACACGCTGTGGAGCGCCAAGGCGAAGATCGTGCCGGGCGGCTGGCAGGCCGAAGTCGCCATTCCCTTCCGCAGCATCTCCTACGGCAGCCGCGCCGACTGGGGATTCGATTTCTTCCGTCTGGTGCGCGGCAAGAACGAGCGCATCCGCTGGTCTTCGGTCAACAAGGTGATCGGCTCCCAGGACATCACGCATTCGGGCACGCTGACCGGCATCGAGGGCATCCGCCCCGGCATCGGGCTTGACGTGCAGGCCTTCGCGCTGACGCGCTACCGGAAGAACTGGGACACCGGCAAGGATACCGGCGTCAGCATCCGGCCCAGCGGCAACCTCTTCTACAAGATCACGCCCTCGCTGACGGGAACGCTCACCTACAACACCGACTTCTCGGATGCGCCGCTGGACACGCGGAAAGTGAACATCTCGCGCTTCAGCTTGTTCTATCCCGAGCGGCGAGACTTCTTCCTTCAGGACGCGTCGGCCTTCGAATTCGGCGGCGCGCCGCTCAGCGTCAACAACGATCCCAATGCGGCGCCGTTCTTCTCGCGGCGGATCGGCATCGTCAACGACCAGCCGGTCAACATCCTGGGCGGCGCCAAGCTGTCCGGCACTTACGACGATTTCGGCATCGGCGCCCTCAGCGTGCTGACGGCGGGCGGCGCCGGCGCGGGGGAACAGCTGCTCTCGGCCGCCCGCATCACCATGCCGGTGCTGTCGGAATCGAAACTCGGCCTCATCGTCACCAACGGCGATCCCACGGGCCTTTCCGAGAACACGGTGACCGGCGCGGATTTCCAGTTCCACGATTCCAACATCGTTCCGGGAAAAATCCTGCAAGGCGACTTCTATTACGAACGCAGCTTCTCGAACGTCTCCGGCCAGGACGATTCCTTCGGCATGCAGCTCGACTACCCGAACGAACCCTGGAAGGCCTCTTTCCGCTTCAAGCAAGTGGGAGAGCGCTTCGACCCCGCCTTGGGATTCGTGTCACGCCCGGGCATCCGCGAATACCAGGGCTATGTCGTCCGTCGCGACCGACCGACGGATTCATTCATCCGCTGGTGGGAGGTGGGCGCCTGGTCCGACATGGCGACGGACCTGAGCAACAACATCCAGACGCTGTTTCACTACGACGTCTGGACGGGAGTCCTGACCGAAGCCGGCGACTTCTTCATGCTCGAAGCGTGGGAAGATTACGAGAACGTGCCGTCGTTCTCGCTGCCGCACGGCATCGTCGTTCCCGCGGGCGAATACACCTTCCCCGTCCTGCACTTCCGCACCGAAACGGCGCCCGGCCGCTTCCTCTCCGGCGTCGAAGACGTTCAGTACGGAGGTTTCTACGGCGGCAAGCTGCTTCAGACGGATACCACGCTCACCGTCAGGCCGGACGACACCTTCTCGGTCAGCGGCCGCCACGTCATGCAGCAGATCTCGATGCCCGGGGGCAATGTCGCGATCCATATCGCCGCGCTGGACTTGTCGGTCAACTTCACGCCGGACATGGAAATGCGCGGCCAGGTGCAGTACGACAACATCAGCAAGGCTATGGCGCTGTCGTTCCGCTACCGCTGGGAATTCGAGCCCGGATCGGAGCTGCTGGTCGTACTCGGCGACGATGCCACGTTGAGCGGCACCTATTACCAGTCGCACGTCACCAATTTCTCGATACGGCTGGGGAAGACGTTCAGGCTGTAATAGCGCGCTTGCGTCAACACCCCCTCACCCCAGCCCTCTCCCCCAAGTGGGGGGCGAGGGAGCCGATCTTACACCGACTCCACTTCCGTCACGCCCGGCAACATGCGCAGGGAGTCCTTGAGCGCCACCGTCACTTGCTGGCGCTTGGGCAAGGCGATCTCGACCTCTTCACCCGGCCCGCCGGGCACCACCAGGGTGACGATGCCCTTGCCCGGCTGGCGCAGATGGTTTGCCAACCCGCCGAGCGCAGCGGCGTCCGAAAGATGCACGCGCAGCCCCTCGCCCGCCTGCGCCGCTTCCGCGTCGAGGTCCTTCACCCAGACGGCGCGGAGTTTCAGTTCCTCGCCTTCCCACGCGGCGCTCGCCTTGAGCAGCACGGACCTGCCCGCCTCCAAGAGCGGGCGCGAGGCCGTCAGCACCTCCGGGAAGAACATCACTTCGTACATGCCGGTGGCGTCGGAGAACGACACGAAGGCGTAGCTCTGGTCGTTGCGGCTGCGGCGTTCGGATTTGCGGATCATCGTGCCCGCCAGCGTTGGCTGCGAGGTGGAGCGGCGGTCCTCTACCAGATCGGCATAACTGACGGCCTGCAAGCGCGTCAGCGCCACACGGTAATTGTCGAGGGGATGGCCGGAGAGATAAAAACCCATCGCGCCGAATTCCTCGCTCAAGCGCTCGTGCGGCGGCCAGTCGGCGACGGCGGGCAGGCGCAATTCGGCTTTCGCCGCGGGGCCGCCGAACAGGCTCGACTGTCCGCTCTCGCGTTCGTCGATACTGCGCGCGGCGCTGCCGAGGATGAGATCGGCGGACTCCACCATCTGCCGGCGGTTGGGGTTGAGCGCATCGAAGGCGCCCGCTCGCGCCAGGCATTCGAAGGCCCGCTTGTTGACCTGCCTGGGATCGATGCGCGCGGCGAAATCGGCCACGCTTTTGAACGGCCCGCCCTCGCGCCGCAAGGCCGTGACGTGTTCCATCGCCTGCCGCCCCACGCCCTTCACGGCGGCGAGCGCGTAATAGACGGCGCGCTTCTCCGCATCGCAGGCAAAATGCGCTTCGGAGCGATTGATGTCGGGCGGCAGCACCTTGACGCCGAGCCGCGTGGCTTCTTGGCGGAAGATGTTGAGCCGGTCGGTGTTGCCGATGTCGAGGGTCATCGAAGCGGCCAGGAACTCCACCGGATAGTTCGCCTTGAGATAGGCCGTCTGATAGGCGACCTGGGCATAGGCGGCGGCGTGACCCTTGTTGAAGCCGTAGCCCGCGAACTTGGCCGCCTGCTCGAAAATCTGTTCGGCGACGGAGGGCAGGATGCCCTTCCCGCCCGCGCCCTGGATGAACAGCTCTCGCTGCTTGGCCATTTCGGAGGCGATCTTCTTGCCCATCGCGCGGCGCAGGATGTCGGCCTGGCCCATCGTGTAGCCCGCCAGCTCGCGCGCGATGCGCATGACGTCTTCCTGATAGGTCATCACCCCGTAGGTTTCCTTAAGGATTGGCTCCAGGGTGGGGTGCAGATATTCGGGCGCTTCCTTGCCGCTCTTGCAGGCGATGTATTTCGGGATCGAGTCCATCGGGCCGGGGCGATAGAGCGCCACCAGGGCGACGAGGTCGTTGATGTGGTCGGGCCGCATCTTGCGCATCAGATCGCGCATGCCCGCGCCTTCGAGCTGGAACACGCCGACGCTGTCGCCGCGCGACAGCATCTCGAAGGTGGGACGGTCGCCGAAGTCGATATTCTGGGTGTCGAGATCTATGCCGCGGTGCTTGAGAAGTTCTTCCGCCTTGGCGATGACAGTCAGCGTCTTGAGGCCGAGGAAGTCGAACTTGACGAGGCCGGCCTTTTCCGCGTCCTCGTAATCGAACTGCGTCACCGGCATTTCCGAACGCGGATCGCGGTAGAGCGGCAACAGCTCGTCGAGCGGGCGGTCGCCGATCACCACACCCGCGGGATGGGTGGAGGCGTGGCGGTAGAGCCCTTCCACCTTGCGCACGATGGAGAAGAGGCGCTCGGCCAGCGGTTCCTGCTCGGCGATCTGCGTCAGGCGCGGCTCGGCCTCGATGGCCTCGTCCAACTCGATATGCTTGCCCGCGGGATTGGGGATCAGCTTGGCGATGCGGTCCACCAGCCCCAGCGGCATCTGGAGCACGCGGCCAACGTCGCGCACCGCGGCGCGCGCCTGCAGCGAGCCGAGCGCGATGATGTGCGCCACCTTTTCGTGGCCGTACTTGTCGCGCACGTAGCGCACCACTTCGTCGCGCCGCTCCTGACAGAAATCGATGTCGAAGTCCGGCATCGAGATGCGCTCGGGATTGAGGAAGCGCTCGAACAACAAGCCGAAGCGGATGGGATCGAGGTTGGTGATGTCGAGCGCCCAGGCTACCAGCGAAGTGGCGCCCGAACCGCGCACGCCGACCGGAATGCCGTGGCCGCGCGTCCATTTCATGAAGTCGGAGACGATCAGGAAATAGCTCGCGAACTCCATCTTGATGATGACGCCAAGCTCGAATTCGAGTCGCGCGCGATAGGTGCTCATCTCGGAATGCATGCCGTGGCGTTCAAGGCGGCGCTTTAGGCCCTCTTCCGCCTGGATACGGATTTCCTCTTCCGCGCTGCGCCCGGAAGCCGGCTCAAAATGCGGCAGGATCGGTTTGCGCGGCTTTGGGCGGAAGGCGCAGCGGCGCGCGATCTCGACGGTGTTGGCGATGGCTTCGGGCAGGTCGGCAAACTGAGCCGTCATCTCGGCGGCGCTCTTGAAGCGGTGCTCGCGGGTGAGGCGGCGGCGGTCGTCCTGGGAAACGAAGGCGCCGTCGGCGATGCAGAGCAGCGCGTCGTGCGCCTCGTACATCTCCTCGGGGCCGAAATGCACGTCGTTGGTAGCCACCAGCGGCAGGCGCCTGGCATAGGCGAGTTCGATCAGCTCGTCCTCGGCGGCGCGCTCTTCGGGGAGGCCGTGGCGCTGAAGCTCGACGTAGAGCCGGTCCGGGAACATCGCCGCGAGCTTGTCGAGCAGCGCCGCCGCGGCGTCGGGCTGGCCGTCCACGATCAGCTTGTTCAGCGGCCCGCCGGGCCCGCCCGTCAACGCGATGAGGCCGTCGGTGTGCTCCGCCAGCTTGGCGGCCGTGACGTGCGGCCAGTCGCCCGCTTCGGCGTCGAGATAGGAGGCGCTGAGAAGCTTGGTCAGATTGCGGTAGCCGGTTTCGTTCTGCGCCAGCAGCGGCAGGTATGGCGGCTTGGCGCGCGAGCCGATGGAAGACTTGCCGGCAACAAGCTCGACCGCCAACAGGCATCCGACGATGGGCTGCACGCCCGCCTTGGCCAGGGTCTCGCTGATCTCGAAAACACCGAACAGGTTGTTGGTGTCGGTGACGGCCACCGCCGGCATGGCGCCCTCGCGGGCGAGCTTGGCCAGCTCCTTCGGGCGCACCGCCCCTTCGAGCAGCGAATAGGCGCTCTTCACCCGAAGATGGACGAACCCCGCCGGTTTTCTCGCCTCAGCCACGCTCACTCCTCATTTGGGCGTTGTTTTCAGTTCCACCAGCTGCACGACTGCCGGTATGTCGACGGCCGTCACCGGGAAGCGGACGAACCGCCCTTCGGGATAGACCTTGCTTTCTTGCAGCATCTTCTTGACGGGCGCCGGAAGCGTGGACTTCATCGCCAGCCCATATGACCGCTCGCCCAGCCCCACGGTCACCATCAGCTTGCCCTTCTCCGGCAGCAGATAAACGAAGGTGCGGTCCTTGCGCATCAGACGGCAGTACTTGCCGAAGGCGAGCGTCTTGGAGGGAAACCACAGCCGCTCCAAAGGCGCGAATTCCGTTTCGACGGCCTTGACGAGCTTGGTCCAGACGGACCACGCCTTACCCAGTTCGGCAGAGAGCGCCGCGTCGTCCGGCGGGGTTACAGCCTTGCTTGCAGGCCCGGCTTTAGCCTGCTTCGCACTCTTGGCCTTCTTCGCTGTCTTTGCCTGCACGAGCCCCTCCACGCGATCAGCGAACCCTGTCCTGTCCGCTTCCGAGGAAGGTTTATCGGCCGCCGCAGGCCCCAGGCGAGGCTGAAGGACCATCCATCCACAGCAACCTCACCCGGCCGCCAAAGCCGCCTGCAAGGCGCCCGCCAACACGAACGAAGAAGCCATGAAGACAATCAAACCGATACCCGCCGCCGCATCCTTCAACCACGCCATCGCTCGCTCCATCATTGGGCGGGCAGCCTATGTGTTCCTCTTATGTTCTGTCAAGAACAAAACAGGATCATCGGCTCGTCATGCGGCCTCGACATTTTTTGCAGCCAGCAGAGACGCTTAGCTGCTCCTTGGAGAGCCGGCGGAATCATGTGATCCTCTATCAGCGTTTTTTGGGCCGATTTTTCTCGACGAGACCTGCAGTCTGGCTCAAATGGCAGCAAGGTGAAAATCGTGAAATCTGCGCCTTCCCAGTTCCCCACCCTCAAAGTCGACAAGCGAAAGGTTGTCGAGGCAGTCTTGTATATCTTGGAGAACTTCCTCGGGTACTCCCAGTACGACATCGTGAAAACGATATTTCTTGCCGATAAGGCTCATCTAAAGCGATACGGACGGCCGATCACTTTCGACAACTACTTCGCGATGGAAAACGGGCCCGTTCCATCGTTTACGTACAACATGTTGAAACCGGATTTCGATTTTCAAAAGGAAATGGGAGAGGATCGCCCCTTTATATCCGTGCCTGACGCAAAGAAACCCAACGTAAACAAGTTCGTGGGAGTACGACGCAGGCCGAACACGGAGTATCTCTCTGAAACCGACAAAGAGGTTTTGAAAGAAGCTGCAAGCACGATTCAGCTACTCGATTTCGATCAGATATATCGCCTCACCCATGAAGACCCGGCCTACAAAGAGGCGTGGGGCCGACGCGGAGATGCAGCGCGCGCCCAGATGAAACTTGGTTTGTTAGGGGCCGACGATAAACTGATTAATGATCTAGTCTACATCTCGAATCACGCCGCATGAGAGCGGAAGTCGGACAGGTCATCGGTTTCTGGACCGAGGATGTACTGAATCCATCGGAAAACGGCGGAAGCTACAAGTACCACCTCTGCGTTGATGACGAAGCTGGGTTGCACCTGTTTGTATGCAGCAAGGGATATGCATTTGATTTTCCGCTCCCACAATCTCGATGTCCTGGGCTTTCTGAGCCGGTGAGCTATATCTCGCTCTCTCGCGTGATTAGGCGAACGACAATCCCACGGAAGCATCGCATTGCTTGTGCGGTAACGGATGATTTCTTGCGCAACCTCCTGGATCATTTGGAGGACGCCAAAACCCTTTCACCAAATGACAGATGGGCCATCGCAACCGGCATAGCCAAGCACTTGAATAAAAGCAGACCCGATGAATAAGGGCATCACAGCTCCGCCGTCGGCCATTCCCCCGTCACCACGGTGATGCAGAACCCGTCATAGCCTTAGCCGTGGAACATGCTGTCGGTGTACTTGCCGTCGATCACCCTGCCTTAGACGGCCGTTCCGAGCTTCCCCGCGTCCAGCAGCTTGCCTTCGTGCAGCACCAGGGCGCGGTCCATCTTGGCGGCGAGCTGGAGGTTGTGGGTCGCGACCAATACCGCAACGCCTTCCTTGCGCACGATATTGACCAGCGCCTCGAACACGCCCGCGGCGGTCTTGGGATCGAGATTGCCGGTCGGCTCGTCGGCCAACAGGATGCGCGGCTTGTTGGCGAGGCCGCGGGCGATAGCCACGCGCTGCTGCTCGCCGCCGGAAAGCTGCGCCGGGCGATGCTCCATTCGATCCTGCAGGCCCATCAAGGTCAGCAGCCGGGCGGCTTCGACCTTGGCCTCCTTACGGCTGACGCCCGCGATCATCTGCGGGATGACGACATTCTCCAGCGCCGTGAACTCGGGCAACAAATGGTGCGCCTGATAGACGAAGCCGATAGTCTCGCGGCGGATGCGCGTGCGTTCGGCGTCGGAGAGCGAGGATGCGGCCGTTCCGTCGATGACGATGTCGCCCGTCGTGGGCGCTTCGAGCAGGCCCGCCATATGCAGCAGCGAGGACTTTCCGGCGCCCGACGGTCCCACCAGCGCCACGATCTCGCCCGGCATCAAGCTGGCGCTCGCATCGCGGAAGATCTCGAGCCTGCCCTCGCCTTCGCGGTAGACGCGGGCGACTGCATCGAACCGCAGGGCGGCAGGAGGGAATGCGTCACTCATAGCGCAGCGCCTCCACCGGATCGAGCCTTGCAGCGCGCCAGGACGGATAGAGCGTGGCGAGGAAGGTCAACGTCAGCGACATGACGACCACCCCGATCACCTCGCCGGGATCCATCTCGGCGGGCATGTGGCTGAGGAAGTAGATTTCGGCGGGGAACAGGTTGGCGCCGGTCAGCCAGATCAAGGCCTGCCGGACCGCTTCGATGTTCTCGCAGAACAGCACGCCCAGCAGAAAGCCGATGAACGTGCCGGTCACGCCGATCGAAAGGCCCGCGATCAGAAAAATGCGCATGATGGCACCGCGCGTGGCGCCCATGGTGCGCAGGATGGCAATGTCGGCCGATTTGTCCTTCACCAGCATGTAGAGGCCGGAGACAATGTTCAACGCCGCCACCACGATGATCAGCATCAGGATCAGCGCCATGACGTTCCGTTCGACTTCGACGGCCCCGAAGAAGGTCGACTGCGTGTCGTGCCAGCTCAGCACCCGCGCGGCAGGACCGGCGGCGCGGGAGATGGGACCCAGCATATCGTCGACCTGGTCCGGGTTGGCGGTCATCACCTCGAGGTTGGTGACGCTGTCGCCCATGTTGAAATAGAGCTGCGCTTCGTCGAGCGGCATGAAGACGTAGGAGGAGTCGTAAATGCTCATGCCGACGTTGAATAAGCCGGCGATCATGTAGCGCTTGATCCTTGGAGTGGTGCCGAACGGCGTTATATCGCCCTTGGGAGCAATCAGCGTAATGCTCATGCCGGGAACGACGCCCAGCTTCTCCGCCAGACGGACGCCGATGACGATCGAGTCGCTTTCGTAAGCGCCGAGCGCGCCCCTGGACAGCGATTTCGAGACGACGGTAAGCGCTTCGAGGTCGGCTTTGCGCATGCCGCGGACTTCCACGCCTGTCGTAATGCCGTTCGTATTTACCACCACCATGCCGCGCACCAGCGGGGTGACATGCAGCACGCCCGGCACTTGGCGCACGCGCGCCGCGACCGCGTCGTATCCCTCAAGTCCGCCGCCGACGCCGTAGACTGCAAAATGTCCGTCGAAACCCAGGATGCGCGAGAGCAGATCGTGGCGGAAGCCGTTCATCACCGCCATGACGATGATGAGCGTCGCCACGCCGAGCGCGATGCCGACCAGCGAGATCACGCTGATCACCGAGATGAAGCTCTCGGCCCGCTTGGCGCGCAGATAGCGCAGCGCCAGCATCCATTCGAACGGCGCAAAGGGTCGATTGGTCGGCCGGGGAGAGTCCTGGAGCACCTTGTTCATTTGGTGATCGCATCCAGCATGCTTGCGAGCGAGGCATCAAGCGCCGGCAGGTCCTCGCGAATGGTGAGGACCACCCGCTCGTCGAGAATGTCCTCGTAGGTGTGAGCGAGCGCGTTGCGGAACCCGGCGATCATCGCCGCGGGAATGCCGCACGCTCCGAGCAAATCGGCAGGAATGTCCTTGATCGAGGAATCGATGGCGATGAAAGCGCGCTCGATCGCGTATCGTACAAGCGTATCGCTCTTGAGGGCCTCCAGATCGCGGCCACTCGTCCAGAGCTGAATAAGACGGATGTTCTCGCGTGCCGCGATGACGGCGAGTGCGATTTTGCCTTCGGCGTCAGAAGACATCGACAAGCTGGCTTTCTGCCGCGGACCGCAGCTTTTTTCCCCGTTGCAGCGCGTCACGCCGCACGACGAGATCGACCCGTCGCCCCATGATCCGGGTCAACTCGTACTGAATGCCTCCGACGTCGAAGGCGCTGAAAAGNNTGCACCACACCCAGCGCCTCCAGACGGGCGCGGTGCTGATGCAGGCGGTAGATGATATCGGAACGCTTCATGACAGCCATTCTCCACCAATCCGCAACGGCTGAACAGACCTGCCAACCATCCGTCAGGCGCGAGTGAATCGGTTGACGACCTCATCTGCGGACATCTCTTCCTTGGCGCCGGTCTTGCGGTTCTTGATTTCGACCATCCCCTTCTCCAGGCCGCGCGGACCGACCACCACCTGCCAAGGCAGGCCGATCAGGTCCATGCCGGCGAATTTGGCGCCGGGACGCTCGGCCGTGTCGTCGTAGAGCACGTCCTTGCCCGCCGATGTCAGTCGCGCGTAAAGGTCTTCGCAGGCCGCGTCGGTGTTCTTGTCGCCCGACTTCAGATTGACGAGCCCGATGTCGAAGGGCGCCACCGGCTCTGGCCAGACGATGCCCGCCTCGTCGTGCGAGGCCTCGATGATGGCGCCGACAAGCCGCGACACGCCGACCCCGTAGGAGCCCATTTCCACCGGCACTTCCTTGCCGTCGGGACCCGCCACCACCGCCTTCATCGGGGCGGAGTACTTCGTACCGAAATAGAAAATCTGGCCGACCTCGATGCCGCGCGCGGAGAGTCGCTTGTCCGGCGGCACTTCGCTCTCGAAGCGTTCGGGCTCATGCACGTCTTCGGTGGCGGCATAGAGATTGGAGCGCCGCTGCACGATGGGTTCGAGATCACCATCGAAATCCACGTCCGCGGGCGGGATCGGGAGATCGAGCAGGTCCTTGTGCAGATAGACCTGGCTCTCGCCGGTCTCCGCCAGGACGTGGAACTCGTGAGAGAGATCGCCGCCGATGGGGCCGNNGCCGGTCTCGGCGCGCATCGGGATGGCGGTCAGCCCCATGCGCGAGAAGGTCCTGAGATAGGCCACATACATCCGGTTATAGGATTTCTTCGCGGCCTCCTTGTCGAGGTCGAAGGAATANNGTCCTTCATCAGGAACTCGCGGCCTCGCATCACGCCGAAGCGCGGGCGGACTTCGTCGCGGAATTTCCACTGGATGTGATAAAGATTGAGCGGCAGCGCCTTGTACGACCGCACATAAGAGCGGAAGATTTCCGTCACCATCTCTTCGTTGGTGGGGCCGTAGAGCAGTTTGCGCTCGTGGCGGTCCTCGATGCGTAGCATTTCCTTGCCATAGGCGTCATAGCGGCCGCTCTCCTGCCACAACNNCGCCTCGGCGGGGGTTTCCTTGAGAAGCGGCACGAAATAGCGGGAAAGGCGCATGGGGGTTCCGGAGCAAAGCAGTTGGATGCCACTTCATAAGCGGCCCGGGGCGCCGGGGCAAATGCGGGGCGTTGCCGCCTCAGCCTGCTACCCAGTTCTCGACTTTCAGGCCCGGGATGTCGCGGAAATCTGCTTCGTTGTTCGTCACCAGTACCGACTGGTGGCTGATGGCATGGGCCGCGATCATGCGGTCGTAGTCGCGACTTCGTACCCACCCGAGCTGCGAGATTATGCGGCCGTAAGCTTCGGCCGCTCGTTCGTCGAACGAAAGGACGGGTATGGTCATCAAGAGCGAGCAAAGCCTGGTGCGCCGCGCCCGGGCCAGCATTGGCGTCATTGCGATCCCACGCTCCAATTCGATCAGATTGAGAACCGACAGGTACGATTCGTCGGCGTTCGGAACAAAGCGCGCCATCACGCGATCATTGAGATTGCCGATTTCAATCGCGATGTTTGTGTCGAGGAAATAGCCCATTTAGCGATCCCAATCCGTTTCGCGGGTTTGGGTGCGCTTGATGGGCTCGAACTTGGATTCAGGCGGCAAGGCGCGCAGTGCAGCGATCATCTCCCTCACGCTCGCACGCTTTGGAGAAATCGTGATCACATCACCATTGCGAGTGATGGTTAGCTCCGTATCTGTGCTGTCATAGGCCATCTCGGCCGGGATGCGTACGGCTTGGCTGTTGCCCGATTTGAAGACGCGCGTGGTAGCAGTCGAGGTAGTGGACTTCTTGTCCATGGTGAATTCTCACAAAATTCTACCAGACCGTATCATAACTTAGCCGTAATGTAAATACATGTATATACATCACCTTCCCACCGGGTGCATCGGTTCGAGCGGCACCTGCCAGGGCATGTTCGCGATCAGCCCGCGGACGTCGACCGGCGGCGGGTCGTCGCCGAGGTGCTTGGCGGCGGCGTGCTCGAGATCGTCGATGTCGTAGGCCACGCTGGTGACGCGCCTGGGATCGTTGCGCAGGCGCTGCTCGGCCTCGTACCAGCGCAGCTTCATCTCGGACTGCGGACAGCTCTCGCGCTCCTCGCCGCTCGCCCCCCAGCGCAGCTCGATGCAGTCGTAGGGGTCGAACGACATGGCGTAGACACGGTGCAGCATGTCGTCGAACGTCATCGGTACGGGGCGCTTGGCGGAATTGAGATAGGCGATGGTGCAGGCTTCGGACTGTGCGTCGTAGGCCTTCAACAGGTCGCGCTTGAGGTTGTAGCCGTCGTAGACGATGCGCGGATCGCGGTGGACCCAGAGGTCGATCATCTCCGCCATGTTCCGGTAGAACTGCGCGAAGGCGGCGCGGGTGCGCGAATCGCGGGCGGGCGTGGCATAGCTCTCCCAGTTGCCGCCGGCGTCGTAGATGTTGTCGGGCAGGCGCGAGGGGTGCGGCTCGTTCTGGATGTTCTCCGAGATCGCCAAATCCACGGTCTTGGCGCGGTCCCTCAGGTCGTTGCACAAGGTGCGCATCGTGACCTTCAGCTCGTAGATCGGGTTGTAGCGCGACTTGCCGCCCGAGACCGCCGCGCGGACGTATTCGTAGAAGCCTAGTTCCTCGCCGTCGTAGAAAAAGCGCGCCTTCTTCACGTCCAGCTTGGGATTGGCCTCGGTGCCGGCATACTGGACCAGCGAGAAATCGGCGATCTGGTCGTCGTGCGCGAAGACGATCTTGCCGCCGATCAAATTGCCGTCGGCGTCGGCATGGGCGTCCATGAGCTGCAACGGCCGCCAGTTCTTTAGGCCGCCGCCGAGCCGCGCCGGGCTCTGGCCGAACTGGGCGCCGTAGACGCTGCGCGTGATGGTGAAATCGGGATGGGCGTCCATGTAGTAGATGCGCCCATCCTCGTCGACCCGGTAGACGATGCCGGTATGGCCGTTGATGTCGTAGATCACCGTACCCGGACGGATGGAGCCGGGCTGTAGCGCGGGCGAATAGAAATCGGGGAGCACGCCGCCTTTCTGCGCGGCGTCGGTGCGGTAGGTGCCGGAGAACACCGTGTCGATCACCTCGCGCACGGCGCGCGGACCGTCGATGCCCTTGCCGCGGTCGATGAAGTCGCGCCTTCCGGCCGGCCGGTTGGGAGTACTGGAATGGCGCGAGTCTCCCGTCGAGGCAATGGAATCCACGAACGAGAACGGCAGTCCATTCTTCCAGGCGTAATAGGCGCGCAACAGATACGGCCACTTGGCGCAATCGACGGAGATGTCCAGGAACTTCTGATCCGTGGCGCGATAGGGATTGGCGGGATCGCGCAGACAGCTTTCGGAGGAGCTGCAGTTGCTCGCGCCGATGGCCTCCACGAACTTGCCGAAGCCCTGCTCGTCCTCCGCCGACCAATGATCCTTGAGAATCCGCCAGGAGCCTTCGGCATGCGCCGCCGGCACGCACAAACACAGAATTAGCCCCACACATGCCCAAACACGCATTGCCACAGGCTCCGGGCCGGCCGGGCAGGAGTCAAGCCGGGAACCCCGACTGCCGTATACCGCACCCGCATAAGATGAAAACTATACTAAGTCCAAACGTCTGGCCGGATTGGCCGTTTGCGATGGTAGCGTAAACATGGCCGGATCAAGGCAACATCTTGGCAACACTCGCAGATTGTTTCTCAGGGAAGCGCTTTCCTAATTGGATGTTTCGTGACAATTCCGCCAATTCAGGCTATCAAGCCGCCCATAAAACCAAAGAACAGGCCATCGCAAAGCTAGAACGGCCAAGTTCGGGGAGAGGTATCCGTGGGGATAACCTACGGAAGAAAGGCCGGGCCAAAAGCCCGGCCTTTCGCATTAGTACACCGTTGCGGCGGGTGATTCCCTTTTCACCATAGTCTAGTTTCTGCCCTCGGAATCGACGCCGGGGGGCAGCCATGTTCGAGAGATTCTTCCAGCTTGAGGCTCACGGCACTTCCGTGCGCCGCGAGGTCGTCGCCGGTCTCACCACCTTCCTGACGATGGCCTACATCATGTTCCTCAACCCGCAGATCCTGCGGGCGGGTGGCCTGGAAGAAGGCGCGGTGTTCGTGGCGACGTGCCTCGCCGCCGGCCTGACCACGCTGATGATGGGACTCTATGCCAAGCTGCCGGTAGCGCTGGCGCCCGGCATGGGGCTCAACGCCTTCTTCGCCTACACCGTAGTGCCGCAGTTGAACTACAACTGGCAGCTGGCGCTGGGCTGCGTGTTCCTGTCGGGCATCCTGTTCGTGCTGATCTCGATTACCCCGGCGCGCGAGTGGCTCATCAACGCCATCCCCAAGAGCCTGAAGTTGGCGATCGCTGCGGGTATCGGATTTTTCCTGGCGCTGATCGGGCTGGTGAATGCCGGAGTCGTGACGACGAACGGTTCGCTGAGCCTGCTCACCGCAGGCAATCTCGCAGACCCGCGGGTCCTTCTGGCGGCAGGAGGGCTGGTGATCATCTTCGCGCTGGCTTATCGCCGGGTGATCGGCGCGGTGATGATCGGCATCATGGCGGTGACCATCGCCTCCATCGCGCTGGGCTACGAGTTGACGCAGTCCGCCGTCAGCATGCCGCCCTCGCTGGCGCCGACTTTTCTGGCAATGCAATTCGACGATCCCGCTGCGGGTGCCATCCTGTCGAGCGTGCTGGTGTTCCTCCTGATCGACATGCTGGACACCTCCGGCACGCTGACCGCGGTCGCCTATCAGGGCAATCTACTGGACGAGAATGGCCGCCTGCCCAATGCGCGCCGCGCGCTCACCACCGACGCTCTCGGCACCATGATCGGCGCCGCGCTCGGCACCTCGCCGGTGACCGCCTATATCGAGAGCTCGGCCGGCATCCAGGCAGGCGGGCGGACGGGCCTGACGGCCGTGGTGGTGGCCATTCTCTTCTTCCTCGGCCTGTTCTTCAGCCCCTTGGCACAGATGGTGCCGGGCTATGCCACCGCGCCGGCGCTGATCTTCGTGGCGGTGCTGATGGTGAAGGGCCTGAAGGAGATCGACTGGGACGACCTGACCGAAGCCGCACCCGCTCTGCTGACGGCACTGGCGATTCCGTTCACCTATTCCATCGCCTCGGGCATCGGCATCGGCTTCATCGCCTATGTGGTGCTCAAGATCGTGGCGTGGCGCTGGCGCGACCTGAATTTCGCTGTGTTCATCATCGCCGTGGCCTTCGCGGTGAAGATCGCGACGGATGTGGTGAGGTAGAATTATCTTGAACGCACGCGGAGACGCGGAGGGCGCGGAGAATGGCAATTTCCGCGTCTCCGCATCTCCGCGTGCATCGCACTTTCTATTATAGTTCGACCACGCCGAATGCGATTAACGCATAGAAGATTGCCCACAACACAAAGGCGACGGCGGTGGCAATGCCTGCTTTCAACAGGAGCTTCGGGCTGTGCGGTGCTCCGGTCTCGGGATCGGCGCCTCCGATGCCCACCGGCAGCAGCATGAAGAACGCCAGGAACCAGAGGATGGCGAAAGCGCCGACGAGAACAGCCGCGCGGGTCATGCCTGCTCCAGCTCGACCAGCGTGCCGACGAAATCCTTGGGATGCAGGAACAGCACCGGCTTGCCATGCGCGCCGATTTTGGGCTCGCCGAGCACGCGCGCGCCCTGCGCTTTCAGCTTGGCGGCCGCCGCAGCGATGTCGTCCACCTCGTAGCAGAGATGATGCATGCCGCCGCTCGGATTCTTTTCCAGGAACGCGGCGATAGGCGACTTGTCGCCGAGCGGCTGAAGCAGCTCGATCTTGGTGTTGGCAAGCTCGACGAATACCACCATCACGCCGTGCTCCGGCAATGCGTGCGGCGCTGACACCTTGGCGCCGAGCAGGTCGCGATACACCGCCGCCGACTTCTCCAGGTCTGATGTGGCAATGGCGACGTGGTTCAACCGGCCGATCATAGTTTGCTCCTGCTCCCCCTCACCCTGCCCGCCTGTACGCTGACGCTACCGGCCCCCAATGGGGGCGAGGGAAAACTATACCAGCACCACTTCCACTCTCGTCACCGGTTTCTTGCCCCAGGCGTCTTCGGCGGCGCCGCGGGCGGCGCGGCGCACGGTTTCGCGCAGGCCCGCCTCGTCGTCGCGTTTGGGATTGTAGTGGCGGAGCACGCCTTCCACCGCTTCCTGCACCGCGGTGTGGACGGGTTCGGGGATGCCTTCCATGATGATGGCCGGATCGGCCACCACGCGCCCCTTGTCATCAAGCACGATGGTCACCACGATCATCCCGGCATAGCTCAGCGAACGGCGCATCCGGGCAAGTCCCAGTCCTTCCGCCACCAGCACGTCCCCGTCCAGATGAATGCGCCCCGACGGCGTTTCGTCGATGATCTGCGCCTTGCCCGGCGCCAGGCGCAGCATGTGGCCGTTCTCCACCACCACGGTCTGCGGCACCTGGAGAGATTTCGCCAGCCGCGCATGGGCGTGCAGGTGGCGCAGCTCGCCATGCACCGGCACGGCGATCTTGGGCCTGATCCAGCGGTACATCTCGGCCAGTTCGCCGCGCGCCGGATGACCGGAGACGTGGACGAAATGGTCTTCGGCCGACAGCACCTCGACGCCCAGTCCCGCCAGCTTGTTGTGCAGCTCGAAGATCGCAAGCTCGTTGCCCGGAATGATGCGCGAGGAGAAGATCACCGTGTCGCCCGGCCCCAGCTTGACGGGATGCTCGCCGGCCGCGATGCGCGGCAGCGCCGCGCGCGGCTCGCCTTGGCTTCCGGTACAGAGATAGAGTACGCGATGGGGCGGCAGGGCCTCGGCTCCTTCCTCGTCGATGGTGCGCGGGAAATCCATGAGATAGCCCGTGTCGCGCGCCGCCTCGACCAGCTTGTGCATGGCGCGCCCTGCCAGCACGATCTCGCGCTTGTGGGCGCGCGCCGCCTTGGCGACGGTATCGAGCCGCGTGATGTTCGAGGCGAAAGCGGTGACCGCCACGCGGCCTTTCAGGGTGCCGATCAAGACCGTCAGCGCCTCGCGCACCTTGGCCTCGGAGCCGGATTCGCCTTCGATCAGCGCGTTGGTGGAATCGCAGACCAGCGCCAGCACGCCCTCGTCGCCCAAGGCGCGCAGCCGGTTCGCGTCCATCGCCTTGCCAAGCAGAGGTTCGCGATCGATCTTCCAGTCGCCGGTGTGGACCACGGTGCCGAGCGGCGTCGATATCGCAAGCGCATTGGGTTCGGGGATCGAGTGCGTGAGCGAGACGAATTCGACGCCGAAGGGGCCGAGCTGAAGCTTGCCGCCAAGCGGCACGACGTTGAGACGCACACGTTCCAGCCCCGCCTCCTCCAGCTTGCCTGCGATCAGGCGGGCGGTGAACGGCGTGGCGTAGACGGGACATTTCAGCATCGGCCAGAGCAGCGGGATGGCGCCGATGTGGTCCTCGTGGGCATGTGTGGCGACGATGGCGAGCACGTCCTCGCGCCGTTCCGCCAAAAAGCCGATGTCCGGCACGATGAGGTCGACGCCGGGATTAGAAGCCTCGCGCCCGAACAGCACGCCGCAATCGACCACGATCCACTTCTTGTCGTCGGGCGGACCGAAGCCGTAGGCGTTGAAGTTCATGCCGATCTCGCCCGCGCCGCCCAGCGGGAGGAGGACTAACTCGTCTTTATGCATAGCATTCCGTTGCGCCCTCATGCTTCGACAGGCT
This sequence comes from Alphaproteobacteria bacterium, assembly GCA_003158585.1. GTDB lineage: Bacteria > Pseudomonadota > Alphaproteobacteria > Micropepsales > Micropepsaceae > Rhizomicrobium. Next base: position 5,427 of record PMKE01000033.1, on the reverse strand, counting down.
CAGCATGAGGGGTTGGATAATCCTTCACCCTGAGCTTGTCGAAGGGCGCTTCGCGTTCCTCGCGTGGATCTGAACCAGTCCGCGGATGGTGAGTTCCGGGTCGTAATGGTCGATCGCCGGCGTATGGTTGAAGAAGACCCGCCCCAGTCCGCCCGTGGCGACGACGGTCATGGGCTTGCCGTACTCCGCCTTGATGCGCTTCACGAGACCTTCCACGAGACTCATATAGCCCCAATAGAGTCCCGATTGCATCGCAGGCACCGTATCCTTGCCGATCACCGTATGGGTGCGCGACACCGCCACGCGCGGCAGCATCGCCGCCGCCTTGTGCAGCGCTTCCGCCGAGAGGTTGATGCCGGGCGAGATCACGCCGCCTTCGTAGTCGCCGTTCTCTGCGACGATGTCGAAGGTGGTGGCGGTGCCAAAATCGACCACGATCAGCGCACCGGGATGGGCCGCATGCGCCGCCACGGCGTTGACCAGACGGTCGGCGCCGACCGTCTCGGGCCGGTCGGTGTGGACCTTGAGGCCGAGATCGACTGCCGGGTCGCCGATCACCAGCGGATCGCAATTGAGGTAGCGCCGGCAAAGCTGGCGCAGATCGAACAGCGCCGCGGGCACCACGGTGGCGATGATCGCCGAGTGGACGTCGCCGAAGGTAAGGCCGTTCAGTTCCAAAAGGGGCTTCAGCAGCACCGCATATTCGTCGGCGGTGCGCGTGGTCTTCGTCACCGCGCGCCACTCGCAGCGGATCTTCTCGCCGTCGTGAACGGCGAAGACGATGTTGGTGTTTCCGGCGTCTATCGCGAGCAGCATGGCAGCCTCACAAGAACACCTCTCCCGCCGCAATGGTGCGCACGGAGCCCGGCAGGCCGAGAACCAGCGATCCGTTGTCGTCGATGTCGCGGAACACGCCCTGAATCTCCTCTTTCGGCAGGCGCACGCGGATGCGAGAGCCCAATCCCACGGATCGTGACAGCCACGCCTCGCGCAGCGGCGCAAAGCCGTCCTTCAGCCAGACCTCATACCATTTCGCGAAGGCGGTCACGAGGCGGTCCAATGCATCCGCCGGGTCCGGCGGCGCCACGCCCAGTTCGGCCAGAGAAATCGCCGGAATCTCGGTGCGTTGGGGACTGGCGGCAAGATTAACCCCGATGCCGAGGACCAGCCATTTCAACCCGCCGTCGGCCCCGCTTTCCGATTCCAAAAGAATGCCCGCGATCTTGCGGCCGTCTGCCAGCACGTCGTTGGGCCATTTGAGGCGGATCCCTGCCGAGGGCGCGACTTGCGCCAGCATGTCGGACACGGCGAGCGCCGCGGCGAAAGAAAGCTGGGCGCAGCGGCTCGCCGATCCCTCGGGACGGCATAAGAGAGACGTAAAGAGATTTCCCCTGAGCGACTGCCATTCGTTGCCGCGCCGCCCGCGGCCTTGCGTCTGGCGCCGGGCGGCGATCCATAGCGGCCCTGCCTCGCCCGCCGCGGCGCGCCGCTTGGCTTCCTCGTTGGTCGAATCGACCTCGTCGAGCCAGATGCTCACCGGAACAGCGCCTGGGCGGCCGTGCCTGCGAGATTCACCAGCGGCGCCGGAAGGAACACGAGGAACAGCGTGAACGCCGTGGACACCGCCAGGACTGCCGCCATGCCGCGTCCGCCGAACCCCGCATCGAAGGGCTTGGCGGGTTCGTCGAAATACATGACCTTGGCGATACGGAGGTAGTAGTAGGCCGCCACGCAGCTTGCCAGCACGCCGAGGACGGCGGCGACGGTGAGCATTGGGCTGTGCGCCTCGATGGCCGCGAGGAACACGTAGATCTTGGCGAAGATGCCCGCCAGCGGCGGCAGGCCTGCCAAGCTCAGCATCAGCGCGGCCAGCGCGAAAGCGAGTTTGGGCTGGGTGCGCGCCAACCCCGCGAGCTGCGAGATCGACTCCACCGCCTTGCCGTCGCGCCGCATCGCCTGGATGCAGATGAAGGTGCCGATATTGGTGATGGCGTAGAAGGCGAGATAGATCAGCATCGCCTGCACGCCGAGCCTGGTTCCCGCCGCGAGGCCCAGAAGCGCATAGCCCATGTGGCCGATGGAGCTGTAGGCCATCAGGCGCTTGATGTTGTCCTGGCCGATGGCAGCGACGGCTCCGAGCCACATCGACAGCACCGAGACCACGACGATGATCTGCCGCCATTGCTCCAGTGCGTCGGGGAACGGCAGCATCACGGCGCGAATGGTCAGCGCGAAGGCGGCGACCTTGGCGGCGGTGGTGAAGAAGGCGGTGATGGGCGTCGGCGCGCCTTCGTAGACATCCGGCGCCCACATGTGGAACGGCACGGCGGAGAGCTTGAAGGCCAGCCCGGCCAGCAGGAAGACGAGACCGAAGATCAATCCGATGCCGACGCCGGACGTTTTCACCACCGCGGCGACTTCGGCGAATCCGATGGTTCCGGTGAAGCCGTAGATCAGCGAGATGCCGTAGAGCATCATGCCCGAGGACAGCGCGCCGAGGACGAAATACTTCAGGCCCGCCTCGGTGGACCGCAGATTGTCGCGGCTGAAGGCGGCGAGCACGTAAAGCGCCAGGCTCTGAAGCTCGATGCCGAGATAGAGCGCGATGAAACTCGAGGCCGAAACCATCAGCATCATGCCGAGCGTCGCCAGGGCGATCAGCACCGGCATCTCGAAGCGCGCCTGCCCTTCCGCCTTGAAGAAGTTCTGCGCCATCAGGATGCAAGCGGCTGCCGAAAGCAGGATCAGCACCTTGGCGAAGCTCGAGAAGTCGTCCACCACGAAGCTGCCGCGGAAGGCCGTGGCGTCCGGCGCGGCCAGCACCAAGGCGGCGGCGGCGAGCATCAGAAAGGCCGTCAGTGCGGAGAGAAAGCCCGTCGCCTTGTCGCCGCGTACCGCGCCGATCATCAATGCCGCCATCGCGCCGACGGCGAGGATCAGCTCGGGCAGGACGACGAGGAGGTCATGGCCGATGCTCATGGCGCGCTCCTCATGACCAACACCTTTGGCGCCCGGTCATAGGCCAGCGCCGTTTGGTGCTGATGGATCAGGTGCGCCACCGAGGTCGAGGTGATGTCGAAGACGAATTTGGGATAGACACCCATGACGATGGTCGCTACCACCAGCGGGACGAGCAACGCGGCCTCGCGCAGCGAAAGGTCCTTGATCGCCTGCAGGCTGGGCTTCACCAGATCGCCGAAGATCACGCGCCAATAGAGATAGAGCATGTAGCACGCCGAGAGGATCGCGCCCGTCGCCGCGAAGATGGCGACCCAGGTGTTGATGTGGAAGGCGCCAAGCATCGTTAGGAACTCGCCGACGAAGCCGCCTGTGCCCGGCAGCCCGACATTGGCGAGGGCGAACACCATCAGGCAGGCGGCATAGAACGGCATGCGGTTGACCAGGCCGCCGTAATCGGAAATCTCGCGCGTGTGCATACGGTCGTAGATCACCCCGACCGAGAGGAACAGTGCGGCCGAGACGATGCCGTGCGACAGCATCTGGAAGATGCCGCCGTCGAGGCCCTGCTGCGTCAGGGTGAACAGGCCCATCGTCACGAAGCCCATATGCGCCACGCTGGAATAGGCGATCAGCTTCTTCACGTCCTGCTGCGCCAGGGCGACGAACGAGGTGTAGATAATCGCCATGATGGAGAGGCCGAATATCAGCGGCGCAAGGGCGGCCGAGGCACTGGCGAACATCGGCAGCGAGAAACGCAGGAATCCGTACCCGCCCATCTTCAGGAGGATCGCGGCGAGGATCACCGAGCCCGCTGTCGGCGCCTCCACATGCGCGTCGGGCAGCCAGGTGTGGACCGGCCACATCGGCAGCTTCACCGCGAAACTGGCGAGGAAGGCAAACCACAGGAAGTATTGCGCCTCAACCGGGAAATGCGCGGTGTTGATGAGCGTTTCGATGTCCGCGGTTTGGGCGGCGTAGTACATCCACAGCACCGCCAGCAGCATCAGGAGCGAGCCGAGCAGGGTGTAGAGGAAGAACTTGAAGCTGGCATAGACCCGGTTCTTGCCGCCCCACACCCCGATGATNNGATGAGGAACATCGGGATCAGCCCACCCTCGAAGAAGATGTAGAAGAGGAACAGATCGAGCGCCGCGAACACGCCCATCATCAGGGTTTCGAGCACCAGGAAGGCGATCATGTATTCGGCGACGCGCGTCTTGATGGATTCCCAGCTCGCCAGGATGCAGAACGGCATCAGCCCGCCGGTGAGCACGATAAACAGCATCGAAATGCCGTCCACGCCCATGTGGTAGCTGATCCCCTGCCCCATCCAGTCGGCGCGCTCGACGAACTGGAAGGCGGAGGTGGAGCCGTCGAAATTCGCCCACAGCAGCAGCGACAGCGCGAAGTCGACCAGGGTCACGATCATCGCCACCCAGCGCGCGGTGGAAGCCACCGTGGAGTCCGAACCGCGGGTCAGGAGGATGAACGCCGCGCCCAGCAGCGGGAAAAAGGTGACGATGCTGAGGATGTGGTGGAGGATGAAGCTCATGGCGTCCACCCCACGTACACGAACCAGCTTGCCAGCGCGACCACGCCGATCAGCATGGCGAAGGCATAATGGTAGACGTAGCCCGATTGCAGCTTCACGGCCCCGCGTGTGGCGTCGAGCACGCGCGCGGCTACTCCGTCGGGGCCGAAACCGTCGATGATGCGGCCGTCGCCCACCTTCCACAGGAAGCGCCCGAGCCGCATGGCGGGCCGCACGAAGAGGAAGGCGTAGACCTCGTCGAAATACCACTTGTTGAAGAGGAAGGTGTAGACGAGGCCCTTCTTCGCGGCCAACTTCGCCGGAAGCTCAGGTCTGAGTATGTAATAGTAGAAGGCAACGGCGAAGCCGAGGATCGTCACCGCGAGCGGCGCCAACTCCACCCATAGCGGCAACTCACCACGGCCGGGGAAGGCAACAGCCACCGCGCCGCGCCAGAAGTCCACAGCGTCAATGCCGATGTAATAGTGCGCGAACAATCCGCCCGCGATCAGTGCCCCCACGGCCAGCACGCCGAGCGGCATGAGCATCGTCAGCGGAGATTCGTGCACGTCCTGCAGCTTCACGGCGTGATGACCCTCGCCGCCGCGATATTTGCCGTGGAAGGTCATCAGGAACTGGCGCCAGGAATAGAAGGCCGTCATCAGCGCGGCCAGCACCGTCAACACGAAGGCATAGCTCGCCATCGGCGCGCCGGAAAGGAACGTCGCGTTGATGATCGCGTCCTTGGAATAGAAGCCGGCGGTGCCGATACCCAAACCTGGAATGCCGACGCCCGTCAGTGCCAGATTACCGATCAGCATCATCGCCCAGGTGAAGGGCAGCGCCTTCGCCAATCCGCCCATCTTCCTCATGTCCTGCTCGTGATGCAGGGCGGTGATAACCGAACCCGCGGCGAGGAACAGCAGCGCCTTGAA
>PMKE01000052.1 GCA_003158585.1 Alphaproteobacteria bacterium | reverse complement strand
GGCCGTCCAGATATGGGTCCCGGCTCTGCGCCCTCCTTCGCACTTCGTGCTTCGGAGCGCTTGGCCGGGATGACAGCCGAGGGAACAACCGGGAATGTCAGGAGTTATCTCACCTCCACCACACCCTCCCCCGCCTCAATCGCCGCAGCGATTTCCGGCAGCGAGGAGAGGAGTACCTTTATCACCGCGTCGTTCGACACATTCCCCAGCCGTAGCCAGATAACCGCCGGGCCGGAGGGGGCGTGCATCCGCATGGCGGCGAAGTCGGAGTCTTTAGTGACTACTGCCGCGCCTTCCTTCGTCGCGAACTGCCAGATGTCGCGATCCTTCGCAGTAAGAAGCCCGCAGTCGTAGACATGCTTCGCCCCGTGCCCCGCGCGCGTCAGCGCCTTCGCCAGGTGCGGCGGCAGTTGCGCGTCGAGCAGGAACTTCACGTCCGGATGACGCGGTGGCTCGCCGATCCGGCGGCGTAGGCCAGCGCCGCGTCGATGTCCGCCGCTTCCAGATAGGGATAATCCTTCAGCACCGCGGCGCGCGTCATGCCGCCCGCCAGGAGGCCCAGCACGTCGCTGACGCGGATGCGCATGCCGCGGATGCACGGCCGCCCGCCGCACACTTCCGCGTCAGTCGTGATGCGCGCCGCCAGCCCCGCATCGTAGGGCGCCGCTTCCTCTTCGAAGCCATACGAGCCGCGTGCCGCTTCGACGGCCGTCAGCTTCGCCACCGGCTTGTCGTCGCGCGCGATGATGATCTCCTCGCCCGCTTCGACGCGCGCGATAAGCTTCGACAGGTTCGTCTTGGCGTCGTGTATCTTGACAACGGCCACTGTGGTTCTCCTTAGCTAATATATTAGCTAAGTAGCGCGAATTGTCAAGTGTACAGGCACTCTGGATGGCCGGAATAGATCCAGCCATCAAGGGGGCGCCGAACAAATCCAATCTGTCATCCCCGGCGAGCGCGAGCAAAGCGAGCGCGAGGGAAGGGGACCCAGGTGAAGATACCGGGACGATTTTGAAAAATAGACTGAGTTTTCTTTTGAAAGCTGCGCGTGTGCGACCACCTGGGTCCCCTTCCCTCGCGCGGATCGCTGTGCGATCCGCACTCGCCGGGGATGACAAGGATGGCTATTTCGCAGTCGCCTGGCTTTTCAACCACATCAATCCGATAATGGTTTTGGCGTCTGCGATCTCGCCGCGTTCCACCATCTCATACGCTTCGGAGAGCGGCAGTTCGAGAACCTGGATATCCTCGTGCTCGTCGGCCACTCCGCCGCCTGAGGACACCGGCGCGTCGCCGCGGGTCTCGGCGTAGAACAAAACGATCCGTTCGGAGGTAATCCCCGGCGTAGGATAGAAGCAGGAAATGCGTTCCAGCGTCCCCACCTCGTATCCCGTCTCTTCCAGGATTTCGCGGCGCACCGCTTCTTCCGCCGTTTCGCCTGCGTCGATCAGGCCGGCGACGATCTCCGTCAGCCAGCCCTCGCCCCGTGCCAGCGTCGCATAGCGGAACTGGTTCACCAGGATCACGCGCCCCCGCGCCCGGTTGAAAACAACCGCCGCCACCGCATCGCCGCGCACGAGGTCCAGCCGCCGCACCGGCGCGCTCATCGTGCCGTCGAACTTCTGGTAGGAAACGCGCGCCTCCTCGACCTTGAAATAGTCGTCCAGGATCAAGGCGCGCCGCTCTACGACGACCTTGCGCTTCATTTCCCGTTCAGCCCCGCGGGCAGCGGCGCGAACTCGGCCACGGAAAGCGCACGCGGCGTAAAGCGCGTCTCCAGTATCGCGCCCTTGAAATAGCTGACGCGGTTGATCCGCATTCCGGCGGAGGTGCGTCCCAGCCCCTGCGGTTTGTAGTCGATCACGCCCTCGGCCTGGAGCACGCCGTCCACATAGCTGCGGAACGTCTTGCCGTCGCAGACCTGCTCGACGCGGTACCACCGCCCGACGGGAAAGGTCTTCTCGGGAACGACCAGCGTCAGATTGTAGCCCGGCCCCGTGGTGAAGGCGTCGAGATACCATGCCTCGCCCACCACGCGGATTTCGAACAAGGTGCGGGGGCTTTTCGCCTCGCCGTTCACCGCATCGGCTTCCGCCAGATGCAGCCAGCGCTGCTCGAAGGCGCCGCCGTCGGGCCGGAACACGGCTTCGATGGTGAAGGCGGGAGCGCCAGCCAACGGGTGGTTGTCGATCAGCACGGCGTCGTCCACGCCGTTGAAGGTCACGGCCTTTCCCGCGGGTGTGGAAACGATCCCAGGATGTCCCTCCGCGTGCGCCGGGTTGCCGCCGATCCTCTCCAGATTGTCGAAATGCCAGACGATCTGGCCCGGCTGCGCGGCGCCCGCGCCCGCGGCCATCCCTGCGGCGGTAATGGCAAGCAGGCTTCCTTTGAGGATTGCTCTCTTCATGGCTGACACCCGTATGAACCCGGTTGCGTTTGATTCGGCAGGGCGCAGTCTAGCACCGCGGTCTACATGCCATAGAAATCGCGATACCACGCGACGAATTTCGGCACGCCCACGGAGATCGGCGTCGAGGGCTCGAAGTCGAGGTCGTGCCGCGTTTCCTCGATGTCGGCATAGGTCGAAATCACGTCGCCGGGCTGCATGGGTTCGAAGCGCATCTCGGCCTTGACGCCCAGCGCGCTTTCCAGGGCGCCGATGAAATCCGTCAGCTTCTCGCTTTTGTGGTTGCCGAGGTTGTAGACCTTGTGTGGCGGCTTGACTGTCGGCGGCTTATCCATCGCCGCCAGCACGCCCGCCACGATGTCGTCCACATAGGTGAAGTCGCGCCACATCTCGCCCTTGTTGAAGACGCGGATCGGCTCCCCCTTGAGCATGGCGCGGGTGAACAGCATCGGCGCCATGTCGGGGCGGCCCCACGGCCCGTAGACGGTGAAGAAGCGCAGGCCCGTCAGGTGCAGACCGTAGAGATGCGCATAGGTGTGCGCGATCAGCTCGTCGGCGCGCTTGGTGGCGGCATAGAGCGACTGCGGCGTCTCGACCGCATCGCCTACGGCAAATGGCAGCTTGGTGTTGCCGCCGTAGACCGACGACGAGCTGGCATAGACCACGCTGCGCAGGTTCTTCAGGGCGCGCGCCAACTCCAGCACCACCACCTGCCCCATCAGGTTCGAGGTCACATAGGCGTAGGGATTGACCAGCGAATAGCGCACGCCCGGCTGCGCCCCCAGATGCACGATGCACAGAATGTCGATCCCGGCCAGCGACAGCATCGCCTCGCGGTCGGCGAAGTCGAGCCGCTTGAAAGTGAAGCCGGGCCGCGCCTTCAGCCGCTCCAGCCGCGCTTCCTTGAGCCGCACGTCGTAGTAATCGTTGAGGTTGTCGACGCCGATCACGGTTTCGCCGCGCTTAAGCAGCGCTTCGGCGACGTGAGAGCCGATGAACCCGGCGGCGCCGGTCACGAGCACGGTCATGGCGAATCCCGATCAGGTTCCGCGCGGCTGAATAGCCCAATCGCAGGCCTTTGCCTATTCCGGCCGCTTCTCCTGCGCCATCAGGGCGCGATAGGCGAAGGCCGGGGCGGAGAAGCCAAGGCCGCTGGTAAACGGCGCCAGCAAGAAGCTGAACCCGACCAGCAGCGGCAGCTTGGAAGCCAAAAGACGGAGGTTTTCCGCGTTGTGCTTCGCCATAGCCGCCTGATCGTTCGCCAGCTCGAGATGCGGGTTGAAGTACTCGGGGCCGAGGATGACGACCTGTCCGATCAAGGAGACGATCAGGATCGGCAGCATGATCGCAAAGCAAATCCCGATGATGCGCCAGACGTTGCCCTTGGTGAGTTGCCAGCTCCGCTCGATGCCGAACTTGCCCTCCATGACGACGCAGGGCACCACCAGGAAGGCAAGCCGCGCCATGAGGTAGAACAGCACCGGGCTGAGGCACAGTCCGATGAGGACGGCCATACCCAGGCCGCGCGTGGTACCCGGGGCGCCGGCAAGGGAAGCGGTCCCCGGCAGCACGGCATTCAGGACGAAGCCCAGCGCCAGGGCAGCGATCACGCAGAGGATGACGAACAGCAGCAGCAGCACATAGAGACCGACGAGTGCTCCCACCAGCCGGAACTCGGTGCCGCCGAGCCCGAAGCGCAGGAACAGCGGCCGCTTCAGCGGGTTCAGGATCTCGCGGGTGATCGCCACCCCGATCATCGCCATGAGCACGAGGCAGGCGATCTCGAAGCCGAACATGAGCGCCAGATGCGGACCCTGCTGGGCGAAATCGTTGGTCTCGATGGCTTGCGTCATGCCGGCCAGATAGGGGCTCATAACGAAATAGCTGCCGACCGTCAGGATGACAGTCGGCAGCCAGATCAGCCCGATGACCTTCTCCAGACCAACGAAAGTGAACCGATACGCTTCCGCGATGGTCTGCCTCACCGGTATCTTTTTCATGCTGATGCCTGTTCCTCCTCGGGGGCCGGGGTGACGGCTTTATAGGCGGTTCCGATGGCGCCCGCCATGAGTCCCATCGTGGCCACCTTCTGCACCAGGATGACGATCAGGAACACCGGCGCCAGCGGCAGCAGCGCCCGGAAGAAGGCGCTCATCTCGGCGGGGCCGGGGTTGTCCGGCATTCTCATGGCTTCGCTGACGAGGACGGGCATCAAAGTCATCTGCCAGACGAGACCGGCTACGAAGCCGACCGGAATGACGATCAAGAGAACGATCACCACGATCCGCCAGAAATTGCCGCCGCCCAGCTCCCAGGAACGCCCGAGCCCGATTTTGTGCTCCGCCACCACCACGGCCGGCAGGAAGAACTGCCAGCGGACCACCGCATAGATCAGGAAGCACACCTCGGCGATGCCGAGGACGACCAGGAACAGGATCATCGCCGTCTGAGGCATGAAGGCCTTGGCGGCTGCCAGCGCTGCGAAGAAAAGTCCGATTAGAACCGCCTCAAGCAGCACAATGAGCAGTCCCATTAGGACGAAGGCGAGCGCCATCCGCCAGACGTCGCCGCCCAGCGAGAAGAAGGCAAAGCTGTGCTTTGTCTGGCCGAGCGACAGGCGCATCAGGCCCACATACATCATCGAACCCATGATCAGCGAAACGATGAGGATGAGCGGAACGGCCTTGACGAACGGCAGGCAGATCGCCAGCACTTCCTGCGGCGATGCATTCTCGCTGAGTTGCGGGAAATTTCCCGCCAGCCAGTCGTGCGGAATCGCGAGCCAGACGATGCCGGCCAGAAGGGCGGCCGTCGCCAGGAACGGCAGCCACAACGTGCCTATGATCGACAGAATCCTGGTGAACAGGAACCGGTACGCACCGGCCAGGGTCGATTCCAGCGGGATCTTGTTCATACGCTTGTCTCCTCGGGAGCGGTAATGGCTTTATAGGCGTGTCCGATGGCGCCCAGCGTCAGGCCCGTGACGGCGATGACGAGGATAAGCTCAACCGCCGCAATAACCGGCAGCAGCGGCCAGAGGGAATTGATGACCGCCACCGCCACTTCCGGTCCCTGCGGCTGATGGCGGATCACCTCGACGATCACCGTGGGCACGAGCATCAAATACATCGCACCTGCGGCAACGACGCATACGGGAAGCACAACCACGATCATCACGGCGATCATGCGCCAGACGTTTCCCTTGCCCAGTTCCCAGGCACGGGCGACGCCGAGCTTGTTCTCCGCCACCACCACGGCCGGCAGGAAGAAGAACAGCCTGAGCATCACATAGACGACGAACACCACCGCCGCGACGGCCAGCGCGAAGTTGACCAGGGCTACGACCGCGGTCGGGACATTCGGAACGATGGCCATAATCCCGTTGCTGATCGCGAACAGCAAAATGGCTCCGATCTCCAGCATGCAGTACACGATGGCGGTGAGCAGAACGACGCCCACCATCCGCCAGACGCGGGCGCCCAGCGAGAAATAGACGAAGGTCGTCGAGGTCTTTTCGCCAATGGCATGGCGCAGAATGCCTACGGTGATCATTGCCCTAACAAGCAGCGCCACGATGAAAATGGCGAACAAACCGAACACGATCATGGGCAGGTGAGAGAGTACAACGTCCTTCACCTCATCCGGCTTGAAACCCCCTTGGCACCAGTCGTGCGGTATGATCGAACAGACGAGCGCTCCCACCAGAGCGAGGAGCAGCGCGATCGGGAACCAAATGGTCCCCATGATCGAAACGATGTTCGAAAACAGGAATCTGTACGAGCCGACGATTGTCGACTCCAAAGGAATCTTCTTCATCACCAACCCCGCTTCCACGACCCTGACGGCAGATTAACGCTGCTTCATAATTGCGACAAATTATTTGCCGTCACTGCGTCAACACACAATATTGAAGACGCTCTAAGTTGTCCGCTTCACAACACGAACAATTCCAATTTGCTTGCCGGGAAGCCGATGACAGGGGGCGGAACGGCGGCTACATTGAGGTTAACAAGCGGAGGAACAATGGCTTTCAGCGAATATAGCCGCCTGGACGGACTTAGCTTGGCCGAGTGTGTGGCGAAGAAGCAGGTGACGCCTGCCGAACTGCTGGAAGAGGCGATTGCCCTCGCCGAACGGCTCAACCCCGCCCTCAACGCCATCATCCTCAAGGATTACGAGCGCGCCCGTACAACCGTGAAGGGCACATTGCCGCAAGGCGCGTTCACGGGCGTACCGTTTCTTCTCAAGGACATCTCCCTCCAGTTCCAGGGCACGCCGACGCGGCAGGGCTCGAAGTTCTTTCCGCCGTTCCCCTCCGATCACGATTCCCATCTCATGGCGCGTTTCCGCAAGGCGGGACTTGTCGCCTTCGGCAAGACCAACGTGCCGGAATTCGGACTGCTGCCGACGACGGAAGGCAGGCTCTACGGCGCGGCGCACAATCCCTGGAACCTGGCGCATTCCACCGGCGGATCGTCCGGCGGATCGTCCGCGGCGGTGGCCGCGGGCATCGTGCCGCTAGCGCATGCCAATGACGGCGGCGGCTCGATCCGCATTCCTGCCTCGTGCTGCGGCCTCGTCGGCTTGAAGCCGTCGCGCGGGCGCGTCTCGGTCGGCCCCGACCTCGGAGAAGCGGTGGACGGCCTTGCCATCGATCTCGTCGTTTCCCGAAGCGTGCGCGATACCGCAGCCGCACTCGACGCGGCAGGCGGTGCCGAGCCGGGCGATCCCTATGCCCCGCCGCCCGCGCCCGCGTCCTATCTGTTGGCGTCGCAGGAGGAACCGAAGCGCCTGCGCATCGGCTTCACCACCAAGCGGCTAGACGGCGTGCCGGTGCATCCGGACTGCATCGCGGCGGTGGAACACGCGGCCAAGCTCTGCGAGGGGCTGGGGCATGAGGTGACGGAAGCCTCGCCCGGCATCGATCTCGAGGTGCTGATGCCTGCATTCAGCGCGGTATGGTGCAGCAATCTTGCGGCCGTCATAGATTTCATCGCGCGCCTGACCGGCCAGACCCCCGGCCTCGACAATCTCGAAGGTCTCACCCTCGGCTATTACGAAGCGGGCAAGCGCGTCAGCGCCAGCCAGTACGTCCAGGCGAAGATGATGCTCAATCAGGTCACCCGCATGGCGGCGAAGTTCCATAAGAGCTGCGATCTGTGGCTGACGGCGACGCTCGGCGCCCCGCCCTGGAAACTCGGCACCATCGACATCGACGAGCCGGACGCGGAAAAAGCGATGGCCATGCTTTCGGACTACGTGCCGTACACGCCTATCCAGAACATCACCGGCCAGCCCGCCGTCAACCTGCCGCTCTCCTGGAACGAAGCGGGCCTGCCCATCGGCGTGCAGTTCGTGGCTCCGTTCGGAGACGAACTCACGCTCCTGCGCCTCGCCACGCAGCTCGAACGCGCCGAACCGTGGGCCGGAAGGTATGCTAAGGTTGTGTTGTGAGTGTCACTCCAGCGGATTGATCCATCGGAGCTTCTTAAAGCGCGCGAAGTCCGTGTCGGCGCTGCAAAGCGTCAGCCCATGTTCGATGGCGAGCGCGGCGAGATGGGCGTCCATGACGAGATTGCCTCCCATGCCGGGCAGCGACAGCAATTCTCCGAGCACCTCGGCGTGCCGCTCGGTCGGCTGCGGTATCCATGCCACGGGACAGGACAACCATTCGCGCGCTTGTTCCCATTGTTCGGCGGCGGTTTTGGCTCCGGGAAAAGCTTTGTTGTTCGTGGTTATCCTGACGAAGGCGAGGAGCACCGGCCACGGCAGTCCGACAGGCGCCTCGCCGTTCAGTTGGGCATCAAGCCACTTGCTCGCGCACTCGTGGTGAACGGAGCGAACCGAGTTCGCGTAAATGAGGATGTTCGCGTCTACAAGGATCACTTGTAGTCTTCGCCTTCGATCATCGCGAGCACTTCGCCGATGTTGTCCATGTTCTTGATCAGCGGCTCGCCCAGATCGACGGCACGCGTCACGAACGGCTTGCGCGGCTTGCGCGGTGTCTCCATATCGTCGAGCCCTCGACGAACCGCTTCGTTGATGATTTCTTTCAGACCCATGTCGCGCTTTCTGCGCAGCCGCGCGAGGCGCACGGCGACGTCGGGGTCGAAGGTAACAGTCGTTCGCATCGTGTTCATAGCATCAAGACATCAACATATTGATGCTTTGATGTCAAGCTGATATGGTCCGGTTGCGGGATCTTCTGTTAATGTAGGAATTCGCGCTCAAAGCCCTCGCGAACGTCATCATGGGCAGAGGAACGGTTTTGGCCGAAACAGTTCACATCGTCGGCGGGGGGCTGGCGGGCAGCGAGGCGGCCTGGCAGGCGGCGGCGCACGCGCGCGTCGTGCTGCACGAGATGCGCCCCGTTCGCGGCACAGATGCCCACCGGACCGACGGTCTGGCGGAACTGGTCTGCTCCAACTCGCTGCGTTCCGACGATCGGGAGAACAACGCCGTCGGCCTGTTGCACGAGGAGATGCGCCGCGCCGGCTCGCTGGTGCTGCGCGCCGCCGATGCACACAGGCTGCCCGCGGGCGGCGCGCTGGCGGTGGACCGCCACGGCTTCTCCGCGGAGATCACGGCTGCGTTGGCCGGGCATCCCAACATCGAAATCCGCCGCGAGGAAATCTCGGAACTGCCGCCGGATTGGCAATCGGTCATCGTCGCCACCGGCCCTCTCACCTCGCCCGCCCTCGCGGAGTTCATTCGCACGCTGACGGATACGGAGGCCCTCTCCTTCTTCGACGCCATCGCGCCCATCGTGCACCGCGAGAGCATCGACATGGGCACGGCCTGGATGCAGTCGCGCTACGACAAGGGCGACGGCGCCGACTACGTCAACTGCCCGCTCGACGAAGCGCAGTACCGCGCCTTCGTGGAGGCGCTGCTCAACGGCGAGAAGACTGAATTCAAGGACTGGGAAAAATCCACACCCTATTTCGAGGGCTGTTTGCCGGTGGAAGTGATGGCATCGCGCGGCTTCGACACGCTGCGCTACGGACCGATGAAACCCGTCGGCTTGCGCGACCCTCGCCGGGATGTGCGGCCCTTTGCCGTGGTGCAGCTTCGTCAGGACAACGCTCTCGGCACGCTGTGGAACATGGTGGGCTTCCAGACCAAGCTCAAGCACGCCGAGCAGATACGCATCTTCCGCATGATCCCCGGCCTCGAGAACGCCAGCTTTGCGCGGCTGGGCGGACTGCACCGCAACACCTTCATCAACTCGCCGCACCTGCTCGATGCGCAGCTTCGGCTGAAGGCGCGGCCTTCCCTGCGCTTCGCGGGACAGATCACCGGCGTGGAAGGTTATGTCGAGAGCGCCGCCATTGGCCTCATCGCAGGCCGCTTCGCCGCCGGAATGATCGAGCCGCCGCCGCCCACCACCGCGCTTGGCGCACTCCTCGCCCACATCACCGGGGGCGCCGAGGCCGATACCTTCCAGCCGATGAACGTGAATTTCGGACTGTTTCCCGAACTCGCCGGTGCCCGCGGCCGCGATCGCAAGAAGGCGATGTCCCATCGCGCCCTGGCGGATTTGGAAAAGTGGCTGAGCGAAAAATAATTGTCATCCCGGGCGAACGCCCTGAGCGCAGCGAAGGGCGCGAGGCCCGGGACCTACTTCACAACGAGCGTATACTATCCGGTGGGTCCCGGCCCTTCGCGATCAAGTCCGTTCGCTGTCGCTCTCGGACTGATCGCTCGGCCGGGATGACAGGTTATATCTGCCCCCGTACCGCTGAACTCAACAGCGCAATCTGTTTCCGCCACAAGGGCGGATCGCGGTGCTTGAGATAAAGCGGCACCAACGCGGCGGGCAGGAAAGCCGCAAGCGCCTCGCGCGGGGCGGCCATTGCACGCGCCGCGAGGTAATGGGCCTTCGCCAGCGGCGCAATTTCGCTTTGAACGAGGCGGAACTTATCGCCGCTCCGTCCTGCCAGCGCGTAGGCGATCCCCGCTTGGCGTGCCAAGTCGTCTGCTTCCGTGTCCAGCACGCGCGCGGCAAGGCGCATCAGTATCCCCGAAGTCGCATCGGCGTGGTCTTCGAGCGCCTTGAGATCGGCGAACGGCTCGGCTCCTGCATCGAACGACCGCGCCGCGATCATGCGTTCGAACAATTCCGCCGGCAGGTCGGCGGCCCGGAAGGTCTCCGCCAGCGCCCTGGCGACGTCGTGATCGCGAGGATGTCCCGCCCTCGCCCCTTCCACCGTCTCGCGCCACCATGCCAAGCGGATGTCGGCCAGCATCGGCTCGCGCGCCGCCGCGGCCGCGTGCGCCAGCTCGTAATAGAGAGCGTAAAGCGCAAACAGGAAAGGACGCTTGCCCTCGGGCGCGAACAGCGCCGCGAAAAAGCGGTCCGGATCGTGCCGCCGGACCAGCGCCTCGCAGGCTGCGAAGGCGGCGTGCATCGCCACCTAGATGATGAGCTTCTTCGGCTTGGCCATCCGCAGCCAGGCGATAATGATCAGCCGCGTCACCATCACCGCCGTGAAGAACGAGGTGATGATGCCGACGCCCAACGTCACCGCAAAGCCGCGCACCGGTCCCGAGCCCAACTCGAACAGGATCAGCGAGGCGATCAAATGCGTGGCGTTGGCGTCGACAATGGTGGTGATGGCTCGTCGCTCGCCCGTGTCGATGGCGCCGAGCATACTTCGCCCGTTGCGGTGCTCCTCTCGCATTCGCTCGAAGATCAGCACGTTGGCGTCCACCGCCATGCCCATCGTCAGCACGATGCCGGCGATGCCGGGTAGCGTCAGTGTGGCGCCGAACAGCGTCAGCACTGCCAGGAGAAGGATGATGTTCAGGCCCATCGCGATGTCCGCGAACACCCCGAACAGGCCGTAGCGCAGGATCATGAATATCGCGACCAGGATCAGTCCCGCCACCGTGGCGATGCTTCCTGCCCTGATCGAGTCCGCGCCGAGGTCGGGGCCGACCGTGCGCCGGTCGAGCGGCTTGAGCGGCGCGGGCAGCGCGCCGGCTCTGAGAAGTGCCGACAGATCGCCGGCGCTCTGCACCGTGAAATTACCCTCGATCTGGCCCGATCCGCCCAGGATCGGCTCGCGGATCACCGGCGCCGTCAGGATCTTCTTGTCGAGCACGATGGCGAAGCGGTGATTGACGTTTTCTTTCGTGGTCTCGGCGAACTCCTTCGCCCCGACATTGTCGAAACGGAAGGTGACGACGACCTGACCGGTCTGCGAACTGGTAGTCCAGCCTGCGCTCTTCAGCCTGTCGCCTGCGATCAGCACACGCTTCTGCACCAGCAGCGGAGGCTGCTGGATGCCGTTGCGCTCGCTCTCCATCGGCAGAAGCTCGTCGTTCGGCGGGACGCGGTGCTGCGTGATCGCTGCCGCGAGGTCGCCTGTCTCGTCCACCATCTGGAACGTCATCTTGGCGGTAGTTTGCAGGATTTTAAGCAGGTGGTCGGGGTTGGAGAGGCCCGGCACCTGGACGACGATGCGATCGATTCCCTGCTGCTCGATCGACGGCTCCTTGGTGCCCAATTCGTCGATGCGCTTGCGCACCACTTCGATCGAGCGGCTGACGACGTCGCTCTGTTGCTGCTTCTTGTAGGCTTCGGTCGCCGTAAGAACGATGCGGCCGTTGCCCGGCTGGGTGATATCGTATTGATGGGTGCCGATCAGCGCCGAGCCCGACAGAGCCGGGTTGAGATCCTTGATGGCCTCGAGCGCGTCGTCGAATTGCGCGCGGTCGATGATCCGCACCGTGACGGAGTTGTCGCCCGAGCTGAGGTCCGTATAACCGATATGGGCCTTGCGCAGCGTGCGCCGGATGTCGCCGACCAGCGTATCGAGCTGGTTCTTGATGACCTGGTCGAGCTCGACTTCGAGCAGCACGTAGGAGCCGCCCTGAAGGTCGAGGCCGAGGCTCACCGTGTTACTCGGAACCCAGCCCGGCAGCTGGTTGCGCACCCTCTCGGGAAGCGCATTGGGCAGCGAGATCACGATCCCCGCGAAGAGGATCAGGGCGACGACGATCTGTATCCAGCGGGATACCTGCAGCATGTGCTACTTCTCTGCCTTCGCCTCGACGGGCTGCGCCTTGGTGCGCACTTCGGAGAGGGCGCCGCGCAACACGCGCACTTGCACGCCGTCGGCGATTTCGACCACGACTTCCGGGTCTTCCTTCTGAGGGACTTTCGCCACCTTTCCGATGATGCCCGACGACAGCACGACGGTATCGCCGCGCCGCACGGCCTCGACGGCCTGCCGGAGTTTTTTTGCCTGTTGCTGTTGCGGGCGCCAGACCAGGAAGTAAAAGATCGCGGCAACGGCGATCAGCATGGGAAGCGGAGAGGTCAGTAAATCTTGCATGGAGGTGTCCATTTCTGGCGGGCTAGCCCCGCGCGGCGCGGACTATAGCCGGGTGTCGCACCTTTGCAACTCTGCAAAATCAAAGGATTAGCAATGACTTCACCGAAAATCGGCAAGCGACGGAAAGCCGCGGACACACCCGATGCGTTCATTTGGGAGGCAGGCGCGAGTCGGCTGCTACCCGTTCGCAAAGTCGCTAGCCTGCCGCTGCACCTCTTGAAGGGCATCGATTCTGCGCGCGACACGCTGATCGAGAACACGCGGCGATTCGCCGACGGCCTGCCGGCCAACAACGCCCTGTTGTGGGGAGCTCGCGGCATGGGCAAGAGCTCTCTGGTCAAGGCGCTGCACACGCAGGTCAACCGCGGGCGCCGCGGCGCCTCGCGCCTCGTGCTGATTGAGGTCCACCGCGAGGAGGTTTCCAGCCTGCCGCTGCTGCTGCGCCGGCTACGGGGCGAGCCGCGCCGCTTCCTCTTGTTCTGCGACGATCTCTCCTTCGACAAGGACGACACCAGCTACAAATCGCTCAAGGCGGCGCTGGAAGGCGGCATCGAGGGCCGTCCGGCCAATGTACTGTTCTACGCCACCTCCAACCGGCGGCACCTCATGCCGCGCGAGATGATGGAGAACGAGCGCTCCACGGCGATCAATCCCTACGAGGCCGTCGAGGAGAAGATTTCGCTCTCGGACCGCTTCGGGCTGTGGCTCGGCTTCCACAACTGCGCTCAGGACGAATATCTGGCGATGGTCGAATCCTATGCCGCCCATTTCGGGCTTCAGATCGCCGCCGAGAATTTGCACCGCAAGGCGCTTGCCTGGTCCGCCGGGCGCGGCGCCCGCTCGGGCCGTGTCGCCTGGCAGTTTATCCAGGATCTGGCGGGGGAATTGGGGAAGAAGATCGGGGGATAATCAAGCGGGGGGAAGTCATTGACAAAGTTATCACCAGATGATAAGTACCGTCTACGGAATGATCGGACGCTGGAGCGGCTGCTCGATCTCGACGGCGAGATCATGGATATGGGGGAAGGGTTTTGGGTTGAGATTTCCGCCAGAGAGGTTCCTGCCGGCACGCAAAGACCTCACGGGATCGACTACAGCCTTTGCCTTTTTTCGCCCCGGGACCAACGGTTGCTTTGCTTCGATAACGCGCACGCCGTTTCATCTGGCCGCAAGCCGTCGAGGAAAACAGCAAAGACCAACGATCACTACCATGTCGAGGGCAAGACCAAACCCTACGAGTACGTCGATGCCGAAACTTTGCTGACCGATTTCTGGACAGAAGTAGACAAAGTCCTCAAGGCAAAAGGTGTGATGTGAGCAAAGAACTGAAAATTCTGAAGATCGGGATCGCCTCGCGCGAAGAGATGAAAACACGCACACTGGCCATCGCCAGAGGAACACACAAAGCCAAGCCGGACGAACCGAAAGTCTGGTTCACGTCGATGGAATCGCTTGCGCAGGTCTTGTCGACGAAAAATCGTCTGCTTCTGGAACTGATCCGGCGTGCCGAACCAACTTCCTTGAAGGATCTTGCTGCTTTGTCAGGGCGTGCGGAGAGTAACCTGTCACGCACCCTGCATACGATGGAACGCTACCGGCTTGTCCGACTCGATACCAAGGCCGGACGAATGGTCCCGCGCGTTCCATATGAGCGTGTCGAGATGAATGTCTCGCTGGGATTGTAGGCCGCTTGGCAGTCCCGTAAGGGCGATAGAACGACGCCCTATCGCGACGCCACCTGCAGCGGGCCGAGCAGCGGGCGCGGATTGACCGGCGTCACGCCCCTGCGGATTTCGAAATGAAGCTGCGTCGAGCTGACGTCGCCCGACCTGCCGGCGTAACCGATGACCTGCCCTCTTGCCACATGATCGCCGCGGTTTACGACGAAGCGCTCGGCATGGGCGTAGGCGGTGACGTAATCGCCCGCGTGCTTGATGAGGGTGAGATTACCGTAGCTCTTCAGATCGTTGCCCGTGTAGCTGACGGTCCCGTCCGCGGCGGCGCGGATCGGCTCGCCGTCGGAAGCTGCGATGTTGATGCCGTCGTTGCGAGCGCCGCCGGCCGTCGAACCGTAATTGGAGAGGATGCGTCCCTGCATAGGCCAGGAAAAATTCGTGCTCCCGGCGGGCGCCGGATCGACCGCTGCGCTATCGTTATGCGCAGGCGTGGCGGCCGGGTGATACCAGGCGGGCGTGGGGCGCGGCGTGGGAACCGGAGCGTTATCGCAGGCGCAGCGCGGCCGCGGCTGCGGCTGCTGCGCTACGTGACTAACAGGCTTGGCGGGCGAGCGGTGGGATGCGGTCCTGCCCGTGTCCCAGGCAAAATGCGTGCGCGGCGTGGCGCATCCGCTAAGCAGGATCGGCGCGGCGAATGCCAGGGCGACGAGCAACGCGCGGGAGCTGTCACCTCTTCCTGTCCGAACCGTCATGGGTTTTTCGCGGATCCTGCGGCATGCCCGGCACCATCGGGACGAACACAACGGGGATCAGCGCCTCTCGCTTCCAACCTGTCTCAGTTCGGATCATCTTTGTTAATAGTTGAGAAAAGCTTTCCAACTCGTCCCCGGCAGGATTTCCCAGCGGCGCCACCAGGATGCCTCCGGGCTTTAACTGTTCGATAAGGATACCCGGCACGTCCGCGACCGCGGCCGTCAGCAGGATGCGGTCGAAGGGCGCCTGTTCGGGCCAACCCTTGAAGCCGTCGCCGAGTTTGGTGACGACATTCTCAAGCTTTAGTGTTTTGAACCGCGCCTCGGCCTCTAGCAGTAGTGGTTTGTGCCGTTCGATGGTGTAGACCCTGCGGCACAGCTTGGAGAGCACCGCCGCCTGATAACCCGAGCCGGTGCCGATCTCCAGCACCCGCATGTTGGGGCCGAGCTCCAGCACCTCGGTCGAATACGCGACGATATAGGGCTGGCTGATGGTCTGACCGCAAGGGATGGGCAGGGCCGTGTTGTTGTAGGCCGCGTGCGTGAAGGGGGCCTCGACGAACAGTTCGCGCGGCGTCCGCTCGATGGCCGACAGCACCTTCGCATCGGTGATCCCCTGCTTGCGCAGCGCCATCACGAGTTCGATCGGGCGAGGATCGTGCTCCGGCATAAGACTCCTAGGGCGAACCTTCCTTGGCAGGCGCCGTGAAGACGGCATCGATGTTCGGTTTCAGCGCCTGCAACACTTTCCAGTCCGTCAGATTGAGCTGGAGCGGCGTCACGGAAATCTTCTTCACGCTCAAAGCGCCGAGGTCCGTTCCCGGCTTGGCGACGAAGCTCTCGCGCCGGAAGCCGATCCAGAAATAGGGATAGCCGCGCATGTCCATGCGCCGGTCGATCACCGCTTCCTGAAGCTCGCGCACGCCCTGCGCCACCACCTCGATGCCGGCGACCTCTTCGGGCGGGCAGTCGGGGAAGTTGACGTTCATCAGCACGTCCTTGGGCCAGCCGGTCTCCACCAGCTTGCGGACGAGATCGGGCCCGTGCGTCGCAGCGCATTCCCAATGGATGTCGTGCTTTTCCTGGAAGTTGTACATCTGCGACAGCGCGATGGAGGGGATGCCCAGCGCACAGCCTTCCATGGCGCCCGCGATGGTGCCGGAATAGGTCACGTCGTCGGCGGCGTTGATGCCGCGGTTGACGCCCGACAGCACGACGTCCGGCGCACGATCCTTCATCAGATGCGTGGAGGCCATCATCACGCAGTCGGTGGGCGTGCCCGTGATCGCGAAGCGGCGCTCGTCGATCATGCGCATGCGCAACGGCGTGGTGAGGGTCAGCGAATGCGAGGCACCGGATTGTTCGGACTCGGGCGCAATCACCCACACGTCGTCGCTGAGCGAGTGGGCGATGGCCTCGGCGACCTCCAGCCCCTTGGATCGGATGCCGTCGTCGTTGGTGACAAGGATACGCAACGCACTCATCTCTTCTCGATCTTCTTCATGCCCATATAATGCTGCAGCACGTCGGGGATGCGGATGGAGCCGTCGGCGTCCTGGTAGTTCTCCAGCACCGCGATCAGCGTGCGCCCGACCGCCAGCCCCGAACCGTTCAACGTGTGGACGAAGCGCGTCCCCTTCCCGTCTTTCGGTCGATAACGCGCGTTCATGCGGCGGGCCTGGAAATCCCCGCAATTCGAGCAGGAGGAAATCTCGCGGAAGCGGTCCTGCCCCGGCAGCCAGACTTCGATGTCGTAGGTCTTCTGCGCCGAGAAACCCATGTCGCCGGTGCACAGCGTGACGACACGATGCGCCAACCCGAGGCGCTTCAGCACCTCCTGCGCGCAGTCGGTCATGCGTTCGTGTTCGGCAACGGATTGCTCCGGAGCGACGATCGACACCAATTCCACTTTCGAGAACTGATGCTGGCGGATCATACCGCGCGTGTCCTTGCCCGCCGCGCCCGCTTCCGCGCGGAAGCACGGCGTCCACGCCGTCAACCGCATCGGCAGTTGCGCCTCGTCGAGAATCTCCTCCCGCACTAGATTGGTCAGCGGCACTTCTGCGGTGGGGATGAGCCAGCGCTTTCGCTTAAACGAACGAATTCGTTCTTGGGCAGCTTCTGCCGTCCGCTGGTAGGCAGCGCCAAGCTGCTCATAATCAACTTCTTCCGGGTGTGCCGTTTGAAATTCCTCAATACGTAATGCGCTCTCGTATGCTTCTAAGACTTTTCCAGGCCCCGTTGCGACTTGTGCGATTTCCCGAATATTCACAGCGGCAAACAAATCTTCCTCAAACTTAGGCAATTGACCAGTACCAAACGCCGCGTCGTCTGTTACCATCAGCGGCGGCACGATTTCGACATACCCGCCGAGCTTTCCATCGTCGAATTTGGCAGTTTGCACATCGAGCATGAAGGCGCCGAGAGAGCGTTCCAACTTTGCCAGCGCACCTTTGAGATAGACGAACCTCGCGCCGGAGACCTTCGCGGCGCGTTCGAAGTCCATCAGCCCCAGCGCCTCGCCAAGTTCGAAATGCTCCTTCGGCTTGAAATCGAATTTGGGCGGCGCCCCGAAGGCACGCTCTTTAACTTCGACGTTGAATGCCTCGTCGGGACCGGCCGGCACGTCTTCCGCGGGAAGGTTCGGCAGACCGGCCAGCTTCTTCTTCAATTCCTCGTCCAGGGCGCGCTCGTCGGCTTCGTCCTTCTGGATCGCCTGCTTGAGATGAGCGACCTCGTCCATCAATGCCTTGGCCCCGGCCTCGTCCTTCTTGGCCTTGGCCTGGCCGATGGCGCGCGAGGCTTCGTTCTGGCGCGCGCGGTGCTGCTCGAAGTTCGCCTTGGCGGCACGCCAGCGGGCGTCGAGATCGAGGATGTCGGCCGCGGTCTCGTCCGGCGAGCGGCCGTCGAAAGCGGAGGCGCGGCGCGCCAATGCGGCGACGAAGGCGTCGCGGTTTTCTCGGATTTGCTTGATGTCGTGCATGGGAATCTCCCGGCGGGGAGGTAATGGCACGGTCGCCGCGGCGGGTCAAAGCCTCAGGATTCGGCTTCTTTTTCCGCCTCTTCCTTCGCCCGTTTTCTCTCGATCAGGGCCACGCACAAGATCGAAATCTCATACAACAGGATCAGCGGCACGCTGAGGATGATCGGGCTGATGGCATCGGGCGGCGTGATGACGGCGGCCAGCGCCACGATGCCGACGATGGCGTAACGGCGCGCGCGGCGCAGCGCCGCGGCCGTGACGATCCCCACCCGGCCGAGCAGCGTCAGCAGCACCGGCATCTGGAAGGTCAGGCCGAAGGCGAAGATCAGCGTCGTCACGAAGTCGAGGTAATCGCTGACCTTGGCCATCAGCTCGATGGGCAGCGCGTCCTTGCCGCCCTGGGTCTGGAAACCGAGGAAGAACTTTATGGCGAAGGGCAGCATCACGTAATAGACGAAGCTTGCCCCGGTCAGGAACAGCACCGGCGTCGCCAGCAGGAACGGTATGAAGGCCCTGCGCTCGCGCCGGTAGAGCCCGGGCGCCACGAACATCCAGATCTGCGAGGCGATGACGGGGAACGACAGGCACAGTCCCGCGAACATGCCGACCTTGGCGTAGGTGAAGAACGTCTCGTACAGCGCGGTGTAGACGAGATGGCGGTTCGGCTGGCCTACCAGCGCGTGGGCGAGCGGCGCGGTGAGGTATCCGTAGATCGGCTTGGCGAAGATGAAGCAGATGATGAAGCCGCCCACGAAGGCAAGCAGCGAATAGACGATCCGCTTCCTGAGTTCGAGCAGGTGTTCGAGCAGCGGCGCCTTGCTCGCTTCGATCTCGGCTTCGTCGTCGTCGGTGGGATTGCTCATGGCGGCGGCGGGTGCTGGTCGCCTTCCGGGATAGGTTCGGCGGGTTCTGGGGTTTTCGGCGGCTCTTCGGACGGCGCGGGCGGCTCCTCATTGAAGCTCACGGCGGGTCCGTGCAGCGTCTGCGACAGGGCCCGTTCGGTCTCGGCCAGCGGGCGGGTGTTGCGCAGTTCGTCCAGCTCCTTGCGCAGTTCGTCGAGTTCGCTCTGGCGGGCCATGTCGTCGAAGCTGCGGCGGAACTGATCGGCCATGCCGCGCGCCTTGTTCGCCCATTGCCCCATCTTGCGCATCAATTTCGGCAGGTCCTTGGGTCCCACGACCACAAGGGCGACAATCAGTACGAGGAGCATATGGCTCCAACTTAAGTCAGGGAACATGATGGCCCTGCCATGCCGATGCCGATTGTCTCTCCGGGGTGACGCGAAGCGGAAGTTCCGCTAATGCGCGACGTTGTCCTTGTCCTTCGTCTCGTCGCTGTGCTCGATCGGGTGCGGCGGCTGTTGCGGCGGTTGTTCCTCGTCGGAAAGCCCCTTCTTGAAGCTTTTGATGCCCTTCGCGAAGTCGCCCATGATGTCCGATAGCTTGCCTCTGCCGCCGAACAACACCAGCACGACCACGGCGATCAGCAGCAGGTGCCATATGCTGAATGTGCCCATAGCGAAATCTCCTTGCCGTCCGGCCGGTTCCGGAGGGTCTTAGCCTTCTTAAAGACCGGGCGCCACGGCGATGCAAGCGCCACTCGTAGTTGTTAACCCCCCAGGACGAGGATTTCGGCCTTGCGGTCCAGGGCTTCGCCCAAGGCCCCCATGCGTTTGCTGACGGTTTCGTCGGCGATGGCGCTGCGCCGCGAGGGGACTTCGAGAATGACCTTGGTAGGGGTCAGCCGCAGCCGGTAGTACGCCAGCTCGCCGGCGGCCGAAGCCGAGAGGTCGAAGGCCACCCGCGCCGCCAGGCCGATGCGCAAGGCCCGCTTCTCGCCCTGCTTGTCGGTCAGTCCCGGCATGCGAAGGTCGTCCGGGATTTCATCGGCGCCGGAGTAGCGGTGGTAGACCGCCGCGGCGATGAAGGCCCGCGCCCTGTGGTCGGCGCCGCCGAAGGGCATGTTCAGGACTTCGTAATAGGTGCCTTGCGCCCGGTAATCGGGATGCAGCCGCCAGCCCAGGTCGCTGAGCAGAGAAACCGCCAGCCTGAGGCGGCGCTGCTCGGCGTTCTCGTCGGGAAACAGCGGCGTCGCCCAATGGAACAGCTCGAGCGCGTGCGCCGGAAACCGGCTGCGGCGCGTGTTCTCGATCGTCGCATAGTCGATCAGCGGGTCCTTGGCGCGCTCCTCGGCGGAGAGCCTCTGGAACATCAGCCCTTCGCGCACGCCGTTGGCGGATACCACGACCTCTTTGAACTTGGCCGTCGTCAGCAGGCGGTGCAGCACGACGGCGCCGTAGGGCAGGAGCTCCATGCGGCGCTTGGAAACGGCGGCCAGCCGTTCGAGCGATTTGCGTCCCTGCTTGGCAAGAACGTTGCTCAGGTCGAGCGCGCGGTCATAAGGGATGGTGTAGTTCTGGAGTATGTGCAGCGGGTAGTCCTGCCCGAGCATGTTTACGCGCGCCACGCTGCGCCAGATGCCGCCGACGACGTACAGCGTGCGGCGGTCCATTCCTTTGAAAATCGGCAGCCGCGAGAGTTCCGCGTCGATGATCCGGCGCGTTTTGTCGAGATCGCCCCTGCTCATGTCGTACAGCCTGAGCGATCCGAACGGCAGAGAATACGCTTCGCCCGTTTGCCCGCCTTTCACCGCCACCATGTCGAGGCTGCCGCCGCCGAGGTCGGCCGTCAGGCCGTCGGCGTCCGGAATGGCGGCGAGCACGCCCTCGCCTGCCAGCCGCGCCTCTTCCTCGCCGGTTAGCACGCGCACCGGTGCGCCCCAGGCCGCTTCCGCGCGACGCACGAATTCGGCGCCGTTCTTGGCGTCGCGGGCCGCCGCCGTCGCCACCGCCTCGCGCGTCATGACGTCGAGCTTGTCGGTCAGGATGCGGAAGCGCCGCAGCGCCTCGAGCGCCATCTCGACGCCCTGCTTGTGCAGCACGCCGGTGGCGCCGAGATCGCGGCCGATGCTGCAGATCGACTTCTCGTTGTGGACCGTGGGCGAAGTGCGCGCCAGCGAATCGAATACCACAAGACGCACCGAATTCGAGCCGATGTCGACGATCGCGAAGCGGCCGGTTGCTGCCGGCTGCATGCGGTACGGCATGTCTTCGCCGAGGTCTGCGGGGTAGGTTCCGCCCATGATCACTCGCGGCGCGAGACGATGGCAGCGGGACGCGCCTGATCGATGCGAAGTGCCCGGCCGCGCCCCGACAGGGAAGGGTTGGTCATAAAGTAAGTGTGCGCGGAGAAGGCGTCGGAACTGTCGGAGGCCGGATCGCGGTCATAGCTGCCGTCGGCATTCATGGACCAGGACTGTGCCTGATCCTTGATCTGGGCGACCATGATCTGGTCGAGCACCTGTTGGTGGACGGTCGGGTTCTCCACCGGCACCAGCGACTCGACGCGCCGGTCGAGGTTGCGCGGCATCCAGTCGGCGGACGAGATGTAGAGCTTCGACTTGGCCGAAGGCAGGCCGTAGCCGCCCCCGAAGCACACGATGCGTCCGTGCTCCAGGAAGCGGCCGACGATGCTCTTGACGCGGATGTTGTCGGAAAGCCCCGGCACGCCGGGCTTGAGGCAGCAGATGCCGCGCACGATGAGTTCGATGCGCACGCCCGCCTGGCTGGCGCGATAGAGATTGTCGATGATGTCCGCGTCGACCAGCGAATTGAGCTTCACCCAGATGGCGGCGGGGCGTCCGGCGCGCGCGTGGGCGATCTCTCCGTCGATGCCCTGGACGAGCACCTCGCGCAAGTTGAGCGGCGAGACGGCGATCTTCTCGAGATTCATGGGCTCGGCATAACCCGTGACGTAGTTGAAAAGCTGCGCGGCATCGCGTCCCAGCGCCGGATCGGCGCTGAATAACGACAGATCCGTGTAAATCTTGGCCGTCACGGGGTGATAGTTGCCCGTGCCGTAATGCACGTAGGTGTGGAGCTGACCGCTTTCGCGCCGCACCACCAGACTCACCTTGGCGTGCGTCTTCAATTCGATGAAGCCGTAAACCACCTGGACCCCCGCGCGTTCCAGATCGCGTGCCCATTTGATGTTGGCCGCTTCGTCGAAGCGCGCCTTGAGTTCGACCAGCGCCGTCACGGATTTCCCCGAATCGGCGGCTTCGATCAGCGCGGCGACGATGGGTGAATCCTGGCTCGTCCGGTACAGCGTCTGCTTGATCGCAACCACCTCGGGATCGGCGGCGGCTTGCCGCAGGAACTGCACGACGACGTCGAAACTCTCGAAAGGATGGTGGACGACGATGTCCTTGGCGCGGATCGCCGCGAAACAATCGCCGCCGTGGTCGCGGATGCGTTCCGGAAAGCGCGCCACGAAAGGCTTGAACAGCAGGTCGGGGCGTTCCTTGAGGATGAGCTTGTTGAGATCGGCCAATCCCAGCATGTGCTCGACCAGCACCAGCTCCTCGTCCTTCAGGTCCAGGTGGCCCGCGATGAAACGGCGCAGGTCGTCCGGCATCGACTGGTTGCAGGTCATGTGGATGACCGAGCCGCGCCGCCGCTGCTTGAGCAGCGATTCGAACATCAGCACCAGGTCTTCGGCTTCTTCCTCGATTTCCACGTCGCTGTCGCGCAGCACGCGGAAGAGTCCGGTGCCTTTCACGGTGTAGCCGGGGAACAGTTTGTCGAGATAAAGCTCGATCACCTCTTCGAGCGGCAGGAAACGAACGCGCTTGTTCTTGCCCGGCAGGCGGATGAAACGCTGAAGCTGCGGCGGCACCGGCAGCAGCGCCATGACCAGCCGCCCGTCGCGCGGACGCAGCAGCTTGAGCGCCAGCGAGAAGCCGAGATTGGGGATGAAGGGGAAAGGATGCGCCGGATCGATGGCGAGCGGCGTCAGGACCGGAAAGATCTGCTCGTGGAACTGCGTGTCGAGCCACTGCCTGTCGGTGTCGTTCAGATCGCCGGGGCTGATGACGGAGATTCCGTTTTCCGCAAGCTCGCTTTTCAGCGACATCCAGACCCGTTGCTGATCGACAATCAACTGACCGGCGCACTGTCCGATCTTTTCGAGCTGCTTGACGGGCGTGAGGCCGTCGTCGCTGAGCTTGGCAACGCCCTCTTTGACCATGCCCCACAGGCCCGCCACGCGGACCATGTAGAATTCGTCGAGGTTCGAGGAGGAAATCGACAGGAAGCGCAGCCGCTCCAACAGCGGATGGTGCAGGTTCTGGGCCTCTTGCAGGACGCGGTCGTTGAAGGCCAGCCAGGACAGCTCGCGGTTGACGAAACGGTCCGGAGAATCTTGGGTGATCGCGGGCGGGTCGGCGCTTTCATGGGTGGTGAACGGACCGGCGCCATCCGCGGGTGGCGTGCCTGGACTGTCCAGCCCTTCGAGCCGGGCTTCCACAACCATAATCTTCTGTTTTGTCTTTGACATCAATCGGTTACCGAGAGATAACTCTGCCAGCGTAGAGTAAAAACACTACGCTGTCATGCGCAGCCTACCCGGTTATTGCCAACAATCCCCTTATCAGGCCCAGGTTAATCGGGCGCTTCTCGGCCAGAGCGGCGGCGTCGGCGCGGGCGACGAAATCGCGGATAGCGGCGGGCGAGCGTTCGAGCGAGCGCACCATCTGCTCCACCACCGCTTCGGGCACGCTGAGCTGGCGGTCGGCGAACAGCTTGTGCGCCAACCCCGCCAACAGCGCATCGTCCGGCGCCCATAGCGGGAAGGCGATGAGGGCGCCGAAACGCGAAGCGAGATCGGGCAAGCGCACCGGCCAGGCGGCCGGCCGCTCACGGCCGGTCAGCAGCAGGCTCTGGCCGCGCTCCAGCAAGGCGAACAATGCCGTCTCCGCTTCGGGCGCGAGCGGCGCCTGATCGGCGTTCTCGATGACAAGCGGTTGGCGCTTGGCGAGCACGCTTTCAGTAAGCACGGCCGCTTCGACGGTCTCCGCGCCCGCGCGGTCGGCCCATACGCCTGTAAGATGCGATTTGCCGGAGCCCGCCGGACCGAACAGCGCCGCCGCCGGAGCGGGCCATGCGGGCCAGGAGTCGATGAAGCCGACCGCCGCCTCATTGCCGGGGCCCACGATGAAGTCTTCGCGCCTCAGCTTGGCGGGAGTCACCAACGGCAAGGGTATTTGTGCCGGCATCGCTTAGGCCGCACCGTCATCCTGAGGTGCCCCGCGCGCGTGCTTCGAGGCTCGCTGCGCTCGCTCCTCAGTATGACGCGCGTGGGGCCCCGAAGGGCGGCGAACAGCGACCGCCTGGAGCCAGACATGGCTGTAGGCGATCAGCGACCATGCCGTGAGAACTGCCGCGGTCAATTCGCCGGCGAATTCCAGCCGGGGCAGATTGAGGTTCTGCGACTGCAGCAGAAGCACCACCGTTATGTAGAGAACCTGCACGACCGTTCCTGCCTTGCCCACGGCCAGCGGTTTGACCTGCAATGGCGCGTCCAGCAGGCGCGCCAGGGGGATGCCGATGATGATCGCCGCGTCGCGCCCGATCACCAGCACCGTCAGCCAGAGGGGCACCGCCCCCACCATCGTGAGGGTCACGAAACTGACGAACATAAGCAGCTTGTCGGCGGCCGGATCGAGCCAGGCACCGAACCGCGACATCAGGCCGAAACGCTTGGCGAGGAAGCCGTCGAGCGCGTCGCTGACGCCCGCGAAGATGAATACGCACAGGGCCGCGAAATCCCTGTCATTAAGGATCAGCCAGCCTGCGATGACGGCCGCCACCAGTCTCAACGCGCTCAGGATATTGGGTGCCTGACGCACGACAGCGCTCATGGCTGGCTCGCGGCGCCTTGCGAAAGCTGCCACGTCCCGCCGCGGTTGACGAGCGTGACGCCCGCCTGCGCCAGCGCATCGCGCAGCTGCTCCGTGGAGCCCATGTAAGTGATAGAAATCTGCGCCTGCCCGATGTCCATCGCGGCGACGGTGACGCTTGACACATTGGGAACGCCGGCGAGGGTGTTCTCCAGCGCGGCGAATTGCGCCAGCGAATCGATACGGACGTCGGCGGTCAGCTTGCCCTTCTGGCTGTAGTCGACGGCCTTCTGGGTCTTCCACATGTCCTCGATAGCACGTACCGCTGCGTCCGCCGCCGCGGGATAAGTGGAGGGCGCGCCCTGAATAAGCGGCACCTCGAAACCCGACTTGACCGGCATCTCGCCGGCGCCGAGCCGCTTCAGCGTGATAGCCAGCTTGTTGCCGGCCACTTCCGCCTTGACGAGTACGGCCTCGCTGGCGCGGATACGCGCCGCGACGGGCGCGATGTCGTCCCACTTCGCGGTATCGAACGAGAGGCCCTGGAGCGCCGTCATGTCCTGTGCGTCGCCATAGGGCACGGCGAACGGCACATAGCTGAGGGCAAAACGGGGACTGGCGAAGGCCATCGTCCACAGCGAGCTGCGCGCGAAGCCCGGCGCCATCGGGATCAACAGGATGCGCTTGGAGGGCGCCGCGGCATAGGGAATGCCCGTCGATTGCAGCAGGCGCGCCACGGCCTCCGGATTGAAGGTGTAAGTGACCTCCGCCACATAGCGCGTCGTGGAGCGCCGCTCGTTGAGCGGTAAATAGCTGACGATGATTTTCTGGAGCTGTGTGTTGTCGAGCGTGGGGAAGCGCGCCCAGTCCTGCGCGCGCGTCAGGCGGCGGAACAGGATCTGCCAGGCGATGGGACGCCCGCCGGCAATCGCGCGGGCGCGCGCCTCCGCCCCGGAAGGTCCCGAGGCCTCTACGTGGACGCTGGAAATCTCGAAGGCGTTATCGGCCAAGGCCGGCTGCGCCAGGAAGCAAGCGAGCGCGAGCGCGGCGAGAAGCGCTGGAAGGCGAATGAAGCGGAGCATCTGAAACCCGTCCTGGACGCAGAGACTATACAAGCCCCCGCCCTGGCGCAAAAGCGGCGGATTGACTGGCGTCGCAAGGCCGCCGTCAGGCGAATTCGGCGCCGCGACCGGCAAGCAGCGCCCTGAGAATGGAGCGGTGGCAGCGCTCCTCGTCGGCGCAATAGCAGCCCAGGGAGAAGCTGGTCTGATGGGACAGTGCCGCCAAGAGATCGAGGACTTTGGCCGCATCCGGCCGCTTCATCTCGGCGCGGAACTTGCGCTCGAACGCACGCCAGGACCGCTCGTCCTCGGCCCCGAGCCCGAGCTTGAGGAGCGTTTCGCTCGGCGCAAGCAGCGGCAGCCAGACATCGTAGAAATCGCGTTTGGCGAACTCCTCCTTAGGAACGCCGCGCGGCGGACGGCGCACCGTGCCGAGGCGCATACCCTCTTTCGGCGTTCTCGGAGACCCGAGTCTCAATACGGCTATCGGCATGACCGTCCCCGCGCGGCGAGGTTGCCGCCGATGTATTGCAGGATGTCCCGCGGCAATTCGCCCATATGCCCGCCTCTTCTTCCGATACCGAACCGGGCGACGATTTCAAACTGTTCGCGCGGCCGCAAGGGCTTTCTCATCGGCGTCCGGCGATCGGGCGGCGACGCGCGCAATCGGCATGCGTCTCGGATCGTCGGAATTAAAGACTGTTGCTCATGAGTTACGAATAATAAATCGCGACACCAGTGTCACGGATGTCGAGAATTCAGCGCGCGCCTCGCTCTTTGAAATTCCCGAACGTCATCATTCACGCTCAATAATAAAAAATCGTAACGCGTATCGCGGATGGGAGCGGGTAGACTCCTGTCGCGATATGTTGCGCAAACGCGGACAAACGCTTCCGGCATTCCTCGCCAAGGTGGCGGCATCGCACAAACGCTGAAATGCAAAGGAGAGAACACAAAAAGGTACGTGCTTATTGACTGTCATCGCCGGACAACGACGGCAATCCCCGTCGCGGCCGGCCCTGAAAAAGGAGTACGCGCATGAAAGAGTTCCTCAGAAAAATCAGCGCAGGTCTGCTGACCCTTACCCTGCTCGGCACCGTCGGCGGGTTGCTCGCAAAATCGCTGGCCGGCCCGCATCCGAAGCCCGTTACGCCACTTGCCGCCGCACGAACCGTCGATCAGCCGATCGAGACGGTGATCGTCGTCGGACACAGGTGGACGACGACGGTGAAGGCGGCCGAGCACAAGCGGAATACCTAGGCCTGCCCAGCGCCGTTGCGCCGATTCTGAGGGGCGGAGGAGCAAGAATATGAAACGGTACGTTCTAGCGTTCTGAACCAGAAGTAAGCGGTTCCGGGGGCACGATACTTAATCGGACCAAAGAGCGTTTACCGAATTAAGTATTGTGTCCCCTGAAACCTGTTCCGCCGTCATGCTGGGCACCAGAGCAGCGTTATTGCATCTCGTTTGGCTCGATCAATTTTCTTGTCCCCTCTTGAAGCGGAACGATCCGGTTCCCACGTCACCCCGGTGATGAGCAAAAGCCTCATCACCGCGAGCCCGGCATCTGTCGGAGGAAAGAAGGGAGGGGGTATCCCCGAAAACCGTCAAAACAATTATCTTGCCGAAGCGACCCAACAGTTGTGGAAGACCAAGCCCTTACCCCATTTTCCCCGACGCTGTTGTGGGCGAAAATGCTAGCGCCTTGCACCCGTCACGGGCCGCGCCTAAACGAAAACGACGCTTCCGGGGCGCGCGGCATGGCAACTGATCCAGTCACCTACAAGGATGCGGGCGTCGACATCGACGCCGGCGAGGCGCTGGTCGAGCGCATCGCGCCCGCCGCCAAGGCGACGCAGCGCTCCGGCTCCAATGCGGAGCTCGGCGGCTTCGGCGGCCTGTTCGATCTCAAGGCCGCGGGCTTCCACGATCCCATCCTGGTCGCCTCCACCGACGGCGTCGGCACCAAGCTCAAGATCGCCATCGAGACGGGCCATTACGCCGGCCTCGGCCAGGACCTCGTCGCCATGTGCGTCAACGACATCGTGGTGCAGGGCGCCGAGCCGCTGTTCTTCCTCGACTACTACGCCACCGGCCGTCTCGACGTGGAGGCCGCCGCAGTGGTGATCGAGGGCATCGCGCGCGCCTGCAAGGAGTCGGGCTGCGCTTTGATCGGCGGCGAGACGGCGGAGATGCCCGGCCTCTACACCCAGGGCGATTTCGATCTGGCGGGCTTCGCGGTCGGCGCGGTCGAGCGCGGCGCCATCCTGCCGAAGACAGACACTATGCGCGCGGGCGACGTGCTGATCGGCGTCGCCTCATCGGGCGTGCATTCCAACGGCTTCTCGCTGGTGCGCCATGTTGTGGAGCAGACCGGCCTCTCCTACGAGTCCTTTGCCACATTCGATCAGCCGAAGACGCTCGGCGAGGCGCTGCTGACGCCCACGCGCCTTTACGTGAAGAGTGCGCTGGCCGCCATCCGCGCAGGCGGCATCAAGGGCCTCGCCCACATCACTGGCGGGGGCATCACCGAGAACACGCCGCGCGCCCTGCCCGCGGGCCTCGACGCCGAGATCGACCTCGACGCCTGGAAGCCGCCCGGCGTGTTCGGCTGGCTCGCACGCCTCGCCAATATCGAAGAGCAGGAGATGCTGCGCACTTTCAACTGCGGCATCGGGCTTGTCGCGGTAGTGGCGGAGAAACATGCGGGCGCCGCCATCGAGGCCTTCCAGCACGGCGGCGAGCACGCCACGCGCATCGGTACGCTGGTTCCCGGCCAAGGCGAAGCCAAGGTGCGCTATCGGGGGAGGCTGAAGCTATGACACGCCTTTTACCTCCCCCTACGCGGGGAGGTCGATCCGCGAGCGAAGCTAAGCGGATCGGGTGGGGGGAAGCCAAATGACCAGTAAAGTCCGCACCGGCATCCTCATCTCCGGCCGCGGCAGCAACATGCGTTCGCTGATCGCGGCAGCATCCGATCCGGCCTTTCCGGCGGAGATCGCGCTGGTGATCTCCAATGCGGGAAACGCGGAAGGCCTAAAATTCGCGGCAGCGGCCGGCATCGCCACCAAGATCATCCCGCACAAGGCGTTTGCTACGCGCGAAGAATTCGACCGCGCCGTCAATATCGCGTTCGAAGTAGCCGATATAGACATCGTGTGCCTCGCCGGCTTCATGCGCATCCTGTCGGACTGGTTCGCGCGCAAATGGGAAGGACGGCTGGTCAACATCCATCCATCGCTCTTGCCGCTGTTCAAGGGCACCCACGTCCACGAGCAGGTGCTGCACGCGGGCGTGCGCGTTTCGGGCTGCACCGTGCATTTCGTGGTGCCGGAGCTGGACGCAGGCCCCATCATCGCCCAGGCGGCCGTGCCGGTGGAGGTCGGCGACACGCCCGAGACGCTGGCCGCGCGCGTGCTGGTCGAAGAACACAAGCTCTACCCCGCCGCGCTCAAGATGCTGGCGGAAGGCCGCGTGAAATTGAAGAACGGGCAGGCCGTGTTCGCGCCGTAACGGCGCCGGGGGGCGTTGTATGAGTGAGGTATCGCAGAATAAGCCGAGGCTATGGGCCCGGATCGGTATCGTCAGGCTTCTTCTTTTCTTCGTCATCCTCGCCGCAGTCGATGCCGGGTGCCAGGTCGGCCTTCAGTTCGGCCGGAAGACGCTTCCCGCCGACGTTCGCAACTGGGCCTTGATCGCGGGTGTCGTGCTCGCCGCTGCTCTGATGCTGGTTGTGTACCGGCTCCTTGTCCGCTGGCTGGAGCACCGCAAGGTCCAGGAGCTGGCCTTGCTGCGCGGCATTCCGCTGACGCTCGCCGGCATCGTCGCCGCCTTCGTAGTGTTCTGCGCGATGTACGGGATTTTCTGGGCGGTCGGTGCCGCCCCCGCGCCCGCCTTCGTGGGCTATGGACACGTCATGCCGTTCGTCGTCATGGCGATTCTCTCCGGTGTGGGAGAAGAGCTGATCTTCCGCGGCTGCATCTACCGCCTGTTCGAGGACAGTTTCGGCAGTCTCGTCGCCTTGATCGTTTCCGGCGCCCTCTTCGGGGGCCTGCACATCTTCAACCCTCACGCAACTATCGTCAGCTCGGCGGCGATCGCGCTGGAGGCGGGCATCATGCTGGGTGCGGCCTATGCTGCGACGCGCAGCCTGTGGCTGCCCATCGGCATCCACATGGGCTGGAACTTTACCGAAGGCGGCGTGTTCGGCGCGGCGGTGTCGGGCGGCGGCGGCGGCCACGGGATCGTCTCGATGCCGCTCACCGGTCCCGACCTGCTGACCGGCGGAGCCTTCGGCCCCGAAGCTTCATTGGTGTCGGTTGCGCTGTGGCTCGCCATCAGCGTGGGCTTGATTGCCTGGACCCTAAAGCGCGGCCGCTGGGTGCCGCTGTCGTTCCATCTGGTGCTGGGCTAGCCGACGAGCCGGTTCGCGTTCAACGTCTTCAGCCAGTGGGCTTCGCGGTCCTTCAGCAGGACGGGCACGAGGAGCGGGTTCTCGTCGCTGATTTTTTCCAGCACCTCGAACGCGAAGGCGCCCTCGCCGTGCGCGTTCCACGCGGCCTGCAATTCCTTGTTGGGAAAGCTGCCCAGCCTGAGCTGGAACCACAGCCCGCTCTGCTTGCGGCCGACATCGGGCGCTTTGCCGACCCATGCCTCGCCGCTCGCCGTGCAGCGCACCGCGAAGATTCCCGGACTCGGCTTCTGCTCCTTGTAGGCTTCCGCGAGTTCCTTCTTGCGAGCCTTATCCATCTACAGACCAGCAAGCTTGGCCGAGACGTCCCACAGGCGCTTGGCATCGGCATCGTTCTGCGCCGCCGCCGTCGGCGCCAGCGGTGCGCATTTGTAGTAGTAGCCGCCGCTCTTGCCCGCCGCCTCCGGCGACGACGCCAGATAGACGATGGTCTTGGCGCCCTCTTCCGGCGAGATGGCGGCGAACTTCTTGGCGATCCCGAAACCCCATCCGAGGAACCCGTCATTGTTGTCGCCGAAGCGCGTGATGACGAAGCCCGGGTGCAGGCAATTGGCGGTGACGCCCGTCCCCTCCAGCCGCCGCGCCAACTCGCGCGTGAACAGGATATTGCACAGCTTGCTGGTGCCGTAGGTACGGAAGCTCGCGTAGCTCTTGGCGGATTGCAGGTCGTCGAAATCGAGCTTGCCGGATTTGTGTGCGTCCGACGCCACGGAGACGATCCGCGCACCCGGCGTTGCCTTCAGCCTGTCGAGCAAGAGGTTGGTGAGGACGAAGTACGCCAGATGATTTGTGGCGAAGGTCAGCTCCAGGCCGTCCGGCGTCGTCTCGCGCACGGAATTGATCGCGCCCGCATTGTTGATCAGCACGTCGATCTTCGGCTCCGCCGCGGCGATCTCGCCCGCCACGCGCTTCATCTCGGAGATACGCGACAGGTCGGCGATGTAAACCGTATGTTTGGCGTCGGCGTTGGCGATAGCCAGCCGTCCCATGATGACATCGGCGCGGAACGGGCTGCGCGCCACGACGACGATCCGCGCGCCCATGCGGGCCAATTCCTCGGCCGCGACTTCTCCGATGCCGGAGGTCGCTCCCGTGATGACGACCGTTTTTCCCTTCATGTCCGCTTCCTCCGTGTGTACGGGCATTATCCCACGATATCGAGGTCGCTGAAGAAGAACTTGATCTCGTTCGCGGCCGTTTCGGGCGCATCCGAGCCATGCACGGAATTGGCTTCCATCGACTCGGCGAAGTCCTTGCGGATGGTCCCCGGCGCGGCTTTCTCGGGATTGGTGGCGCCCATCACTTCGCGGTTCCTGGCGATGGCGTTCTCGCCTTCCAGCACCTGCACGACCACCGGGCCGGAGGTCATGAACTCCACCAGGCTCTGGTAGAACGGCCGCGCCGCGTGCACGGCATAGAAGGCCTCGGCCTGGTGCCTGGCCAGACGGATACGGCGCTGGGCAACGACCTTGAGCCCCGCCTTCTCGAACCGTGCGACGATTTCGCCGGTGAGGTTCCGGCGCGTCGCGTCCGGCTTGATGATGGAAAGCGTGCGTTCGATGGCCATGACCCACTCCTTATGGAAAGCGCGCGCCTTATAACCGCGGGGTTTGCGGTGGCGCAAGGCGTGCTAAAAGCCGCGTCATGCTCGTGATCGACCACCTCACCGTCCGTATCGCCGGACGGGCCATCCTGAAGGGCGCAAGCGCTGCGGTCCCGGCCGGGCGGCGTGTGGGGCTTGTCGGGCGCAACGGCGCGGGCAAATCGACCTTGCTGCGGGTGATCCAGGGGCAGCTTGCCGCGGATGCCGGGGAAACGAGCACACCCAAGGACTGGCGCATTGGCTCGCTGGCGCAGGAAGCGCCCTGGGGGCCGGAGAGTCTCATAGACACGGTTCTCTCCGCCGACATGGAGCGCACCTCGCTGCTCGTTCGCGCCGAGCACGAAGCCGATCCGCACGCCATCGCCGACATCCATGCACGCCTGCACACGATCGATTCCTATTCCGCCCCGGCGCGCGCGGCGGGAATACTCGCCGGTCTCGGGTTTTCGCCGGAGGAGCAGCTTCGCCCTTGCGCCGAATTCTCCGGCGGCTGGCGGATGCGCGTGGCGCTGGCCTCCGTGCTGTTCGCGGCCCCAGATCTCCTCTTGCTGGACGAACCGACGAACTACCTCGACCTCGAAGGCGTGCTGTGGCTCGAGGAATTCCTGCGGCGCTATCGCGGCACGGTTCTGATCGTCAGCCATGACCGCGACCTGCTCAACACGGCGGCGGAGTTCATCCTGCATCTCGAACACGGCAAGCTGACGCTCTACAGCGGCGGCTACGATAAGTTCGTCGAAGCGCGGGCGCAGAAGCGGGCGCTCGACGCGGCGATGGCGAAGAAGGTCGAAGCGCAGCGCAAGCACATGCAGGCCTTTGTGGACCGCTTCCGCTTCAAGGCGTCCAAGGCCAGCCAAGCGCAGAGCCGCATCAAGATGCTGGAGCGGCTGAAGACCATCGACATCCCCGTGGACGAGCACACCGCGCCCATCCGTCTGCCCGAGGCCACGCCCGCCAGTCCGCCGCTGATCACGATGGACAACGCCTCGGTCGGTTATGTGCCGGGCAAGCCGGTGCTCACGCGGTTGTCTTTGCGCTTCGATCCCGACGACCGCTACGCGCTGCTGGGCAAGAACGGCAACGGCAAATCGACGCTCGCCAAGCTTCTTGTCGGCAAGCTTCCGCTAATGTCGGGCGACATCGTGCGGGCCAAGAAACTGGTGCCCGGCTACTTCGCGCAGCACCAGCTTGAAGAGCTTGAGGGAGAACTGACGCCCATCGACACGCTAGGCCGTCTGCGGCCGAGGCTATCCATGCTGGAACTGCGCACGCAATTGGGCGGCTTCGGGTTCTCGGCCGACAAGGCACAGACTAAGGTGGCGAACCTTTCGGGCGGAGAACGGGCGCGATTGATGCTGGCGCTGGCGACGCTCGACAAACCCAACCTGCTGGTGCTCGACGAGCCGACCAACCATCTGGACATCGACGCGCGCCACGAGCTTCTGAACGCGCTGAACGATTTCGACGGCGCCGTCGTGCTGATCAGCCACGACCGGCGGCTGATCGAAGCGACTGCCGACAGGCTGCTCCTGGTGGCGGACGGACGCGTGACGCCGTTCGACGGCGACCTAGACGACTACAGGCGCCTGTTGCTTGCCGGCGAACCCGCGCCGGTCGCGCACGATGCGCCCGAACCGAAACTGACGAAAGAAGAGACCCGGCGCGAAGCCGCCGAGCGGCGCCGTCGTCTCAAGCCGCTGAAGGACAAGGCAGACACCGCGGAACACCAGATCGCCGCCCTGACGGCGGAAATCGCCAAGCTGGAGTCCGCGTTGGCAGATCCGCTGCTCTTCGTTCACGACCCTGCCAAGGGAAGCGCCGTGTCCAAGAAACGCGCCGAAGCCGTCCGCAAGCTCGCCGCCGCCGAGGAACGCTGGCTGCAGGCGCACGAGGAATACGAGAAGGCCGCCGCGGCCAAGTAATGAACCTACATTGTCCAAGGCTACTGAGAAGCGTTAGCGGCGGCTCAGTAGATTTCAGGTGAAAGCTACAACATGCATTCCGATCCAATGACCGCGTTGACCACTGCCGCAGGTTGTGTTCACGTTCGGACAGCGGAAGCGCAAAGAAGATAAGTAATCGGGCGCTGACCTGTGTTCCCGCCACCCTTTTGTGGCGGATGATTTTTTTGGGGGGGGGAAACATGCCAGGGTTATTTTCGTGGATGCTAGAACTAATATGGACAAATCCTCGCACAGTGCTTGAGATCATTGTGGTGGTCATTGTGCTCGTCCACATGGGCCACACAGGGAAGTCAATTCACATTCTTCAGCACGAGTTTTCGTCCAGCCGCACCTCACTTGGCGAGCTACAACGCGAGTTTTCCGCGCTTCGTGACACGCTGGGCATTGTGTTCGAGAAGGTGAACGAACTTAATCGCGCGGAATTGCTGCAACTACTCAGCATGACTGCAAAAGACGCCGAACAAAGCATCATTCATTACAGCTTCACATTTAACTTGCCCTCTGACGAACCGGAGATGGAACCACTCCTTAACGCCATCACCACAACGAGTGTGCCAAAAGAGAAGATCCGCTTCCTCGGACCGGACTACACCGAGAACCTGAATCGTCTTTACTCCCGTAAGCGCACCGGAGCGCAGGTCCGGGTCAGTCACACTATCCGTATTTCCGATCTGCGGTTCCAGGTCGCTGACGGAAAGCGCGTTGTCCAGACCATTGGTTCGGCCAGTGAGCGAGGTCGGCTGGGGTTTCTTGTCGAAAGCATTTTTCTCGGCCGTATTCTAACAAAGTGGTTCGACGATGAATGGGAAAAAAGTCGGGAATATGACGACTATGTTCGCCAGATGATTGTTACCACAATGACCGCCCCTGAGATCGCTTCGCTAAAAGGCGACCAACTGATCCAGTATATTTCCTCCCGGCTCGGGTTGGAGGAAAGTGAAGTTCGCAGACTGATGCCGGAGACCCCGCCGGCGCCCAGCCAAGGCAACATCTTGCGCCTCCACTGAGTTGTTTAGGCCGGGCGACCTTTCTGGTCTGCGTGGTTTGAGTCGCGGCGCATCCGCGAAATCCAACACCTGCCGCGGGGTGAAGATATTAGCATTTTGAAGAACCTTGCGAAGGCAAGGAAAATGGCGGAGAATCATATGCGGCTGCGTCGGTGGCGGCGCGCATAGTACGATCGGATGCAGTTCCGATAATAAGTCCGCCTAGTTGGTAACTCCGGTCGATGCGCACACCGCGACTGCCACACACCACTCTGGCGCCGGGGTTGGTGCCGTATTATTCGTAGGAAACCGATGTCCGAATTCGGTCATTTTTCAGACCCGAGGTCACCAGCCGCAGCAAATGATCATTATAGCTCGCTCGCTGCCGATTATGCGAGGTTTCGGCCCCACTACCCTGATGAGCTTCTGTTTTTTCTTTCTCAGGAGAGCAAAGCCGGACACGATTTAGCGCTAGATTGTGCGTGCGGCAGCGGCCAAGCGACAGACCGTCTAGCTCCCTATTATCGCACTGTCAAAGGCGTGGATATCAGCAAGGCGCAGCTCAATGAGGCTAAGGATGCAAAGCGCGCAAACATAACCTATTTTCCCGGTAGGGCCGAAGAAGCAGGGAGAGTCGCAAAGATCGAACCGCGCACTGTCGACCTCATTACCGTTGCCACAGCATTCCATTGGCTGGACATACCGAGTTTCTGTGCTGAAGCAGGGCGATTGCTCAAACTGCAGGGAGTACTAGCGCACTGGACTTATACATCATCGGTTCTCACTGTTGACGATCCCGATCTCAGGGCAGTCGTCGACAGATTTGTAAATAAAGTCGCGCCGTTTTGGCCCCAGGAACATGATGGCAGCACTCATGCGTCTGGCGATCTTCCGCCCCCATACAAACGGCAATTTGAGGAGATCAAAGCACCCGAATTTCCGCTGACAGTAACAAGGACGCTTGAACAGTTCCTCGGATATGTCGGCACTTGGTCAGCCATTCCCCACTACATCGAAGCTAATGGAGAAAACCCGGTCGATCAGCTAAGAAATGAAATCGCACCATTGTGGGGCGTGCCATGGGCGCGACAGAGGGCCTCGCAAATCTTGTACCTTAAAGTATTCCGCAAGAAAGCGGATTTCTAACCAAGCCATTTTCAAGGAAAACGACGCCCATCAGTGGAGGGTGCACGACACGCCCCTCTTTGTGATCGTTCTGTTGAAACGCTCCTTGCGACTACGAACGAGGTCTGACCTTCGCGTTTGATCGGGCGGCGAGCGGGCGCGCCTGATGCTGGCGCTGGCGACGCTCGACAACGCGCCGAAGCCGTCCGCAAGCTCGCGGCGGCCGAGGAACGCTGGCTGCACGCTCGCGAGGAGTACGAGAAAGCAGCTGCCGAACAGGATTGATCGACCGCACTTGAGACGGACTTGCGCCCACTTGTCATAAAAAAGCTACAGGGAAGGTTATCGTTCGACTTTGATTCCAGGACGGGGGAACGACGTGAAGAAAATCCTCATTCTCGGCGGTACTGGATTCGCAGGTAAGTTGATCGCCCGCCATCTGCTCGCGCAGTCCGATGCCGAGATCACCATTGCAAGCCGCCGCCGGGAAAAGGCGCAAGCGCTCGCCGACGATTTCGCCCGGCAATATCCCGGACGTGCCACCGCTGTGCGCGCCGAGGCGGCGGATGAAGCCTCTTTGCGAGCGGTGTTCTCTGGTCATGCGATGGTGGTGGTCGCCTCGCCGACAACGGCGCATGTCGGCAAGGTGGCGCAGGTGGCGCTGGAGACCGGCACGGACTATCTCGACGTGCAGCTTGGCGCAAAGAAATATACCCTCCTCAAATCGCTATCCGGAGAAATCGAACGCGCCGGGCGCTGTTTCATCACCGAGGCGGGGTTTCATCCAGGGCTGCCTTCCGCGCTGGTGCGCTACGCGGCGGCGAATCTGGACACCATCGAACGTGCCGTCACCGCGGGCTATCTCGGGATCAACACTGAAATTCCCTATTCCGAAGCAATCGACGAGTTGGTCGATCTCTTTAAGAACTTTCAGGCGCAGATCTACACGGATGGGCGCTGGACGAAACCCGGCGCATGGCTGATGCGCAAGATCGACTTCGGCGGCGATATCGGGGTCAAGCAGTGCTACTCGATGTTCTTCGAAGAGTTGCGCGACTTGCCCACGATGTACCCCTCGCTCAAGGAGGTCGGCTTCTTCATATCGGAGTCGCACTGGTTCACC
Organism: Alphaproteobacteria bacterium; assembly: GCA_003158585.1. GTDB lineage: Bacteria > Pseudomonadota > Alphaproteobacteria > Micropepsales > Micropepsaceae > Rhizomicrobium. The sequence continues at coordinate 16,563 of PMKE01000052.1, read as the reverse complement.
GATATGGTCGTCATGCCGATCGCCTTCGTCATGCTGAAGGTGATGCCCTACGCCAAGCGGACGATTGGCAGGTTCATCTGGTGGGGCATGATGAAATTCCGCAAGCCGCCCTTCCGCACCGAATTGCTCGTCCAGGCTTCCGGGTGCCATGCCGGCCAGCCGACGGAGTTCGAAGCCGCCGTGTCGCATTCCGACGCGTATGAATTGACCGCCATTCCCGTCGTCGCCGCGCTCCTGCAATATCTCGACGGCAGCGCTTGCAAGCCTGGGCTGTGGATGATGGGGCAACTGGTCGAGCCTTCGCGCCTGATGACGGATATGAAGCGGATGGGCGTGAAGCTGAGGACGGCGACAAACTAGGGCAGGTTCTTTCTGCCTGAATCACCCCGACTGTCATCCCGGCCAAGCGTCCTGAGCCCCGAGCTTGTCGAGGGGCGAAAGACGCGCGTGCCGGGACCCACATCACAACAAGCGTTCGCTCTCCGGTGGGTCCCGGGTCTCACGTCCTTCGCTCCGCTCAGGACGTTCGCCCGGGATGACAGATTGTGTATTTCCAGAATGAGATAACTCTACCCGACCTCACCCCGTCACCTGCTGGCGCGCGATGCGGTACCATTCGCGCTGGCGGCTACGGTAATAGCCGGGGGCGTGCTTGACGGAATCGACGATCTCGCGGAACAGCGCCTGAGCCGCCTCCTGCCGCCCGATCGATTGCAGCAGCACAGCGTAGCGGCAGCGCGCCTCCTCGCCCGGATAACGCGGCACCACCTGCTCGAACTGGCGCAAGGCGTCGTCCGTGCGCCCGACCAGCGTCAGCGCCCGTGCATAGTCGAGTTCGGCATCGGCATCGAAGGCGGCTTTGTCTACGACTTTCAGCTTCTCGAAACAGGCGACCGAGCCCGCGCCATCGCCTGCCAGCAGCTTGGCGCGTGCCATACCGCGCAGAAGAGTGGAATCGCCTTCACCCAGCGGCCCGCTCATGGCGGTCTGGTAGAGTTCGACCGCATCCTGGAAGCGGCCGCGCTTGATGCATTCTTCGGCCAGGGCGCGCTTGGCGTCGGCCGAACCGACGCGCTCGACATCGCGCAGTTTCTCGCGATAGCTCCGGCCTGGATCGGCAACGTTTGCGATATTGTCTGCGAAACGCCGCGCAGAAGAACTGCCGAACATCTCGGGAAGTACGGCGAAGATAACGTAAGCCGCCCAGCCGATACCCGGAAGCATGCCGATGACCAGCAGCCACCACCAAGGCCGCCCGGTGCGTATGCAGTGATACGCAAAGGCCAGGGAAATCAGGAGATAGCCAAATCCGTACCCGAACATATGCCTAGCCTTTCCCCTTGTTCAGATAGGCAGCGGAGCAAAGGCAAATCAACCCTGCTTCTCCCATTTACCGGTGGGGCTTTCTTTCCAATACGTCACCTCGTGACCTGCGGCTTTCGCCTCTTTCCAGGCGGCACGCGCTTTTTCGACGTTGGCAGGATCGCGGCCGTCGAAAATCAGGACGATGCGCGTGAACGCCCTCGCGGCTTCGCTGTTCCAGGCGGGCGCGGCAGCCCCCCCGACGAGGAAAAGCACGTCGGCGCCGTTGGGATTGCCTTCTTCCGCCGTGATGAGGACCGGCTGGCGCGCCGGATCGCCGTCGCCCTGCTGGGCGTGCGGCAGGAAACCATCGTTGAAGGTCCAAAGTCGCGTATCGATGGCATCGGCACGCTCGGCCGTGTCGGCGTGGATCAGCGCCCGCCAGCCGCGCTCCAGGGTTTTCTCGATCAACGGCGGCAGCGCGTCGTCCAGACTGCGCCGTTCGAGGTGATAGAAAAGAGTCTCGGTCATCGCGCGTTCTTCTTTTCAAGCTCCGCGCGCGAAGCCCGATAGAATCTAACAATGACGATCGTCGAAAGCACTATACTCGGCACCATAAGAACGAACGGGATGCCAAACATCCACCGCATGCTAAATAGGTGTAATGTCTCAAGGTCAAAATAAATCCACGCGGCAATAAGAGGCATGCTGCCCCAACTGAGCCAATTCGACCACCTCTCCAGCCTTTTGGAATCAGGATTTGCATCCAGATATTTACGAAAGCGTTTGCGTGGTGAATTTTTCGCCATAGGAATATCTTTGGGCATCATAAAGCGCCGATGCCTCTACCCCTCATAATGATCGCTCACCAACCGATCCAGAATCCTCACGCCCCAGCCGGTCGACCAGCTCGGGATGAGCGGCTTCTGTTCGCTGTCCTGCCAGGCGACGCCGGCGATATCCAAATGCACCCAGGGCATCTTGTCTTTCACGAAGCGCTGGAGGAACTGCGCCGCGGTGATCGCTCCCGCCTGCTGTCCGCCGATGTTCTTCATGTCGGCGATCTTGGAGCGCAGCAGCTTGTCGTAGGCCTTTCCAAGAGGCAGGCGCCACACCGGTTCGCCCACCGCTTTGCCCGCTTCGATCAGCCGGTTCGACAGCCTGTCGTCGTTGGAGAACAGGCCTGCATACTCGGCGCCCAGCGCCACCAGGATCGCGCCCGTCAGCGTGGCCAGGTCGATCACGAACTTCGGCTTGAAGCGCGTCTGCGCGTACCATAGGGCATCCGCCAGCACGAGACGGCCTTCGGCGTCGGTGTTCAGCACTTCGACGGTCTGGCCGGACATCGATTTCACCACGTCGTCGGGCCGCTGCGCCTTGCCGTCGGGCATGTTCTCGACGAGGCCGATGACGCCAACCGCATTCACTTTCGCTTTGCGCAGAGCCAATGCGCGCATCGTGCCGACCACGGCGGCGGCGCCGCCCATGTCGCCCTTCATGCCCATCATGCTCGCGCCCGGTTTGAGCGACAGACCGCCGGAGTCGAAGCACACGCCCTTGCCCACGAAGGCGACGGGCGGCGCCGTCTTCTTGCGGGCGCCGTTCCATTGCATGACGACGAGGTGGCTTTCGCGCTCGCTGCCCTGCCCGACACCGAGCAACGCGCCCATGCCCAGCTTCTTCATCTGGGCTTCGCCCAGCACTTCGACCTTGAGACCCGTCTTGGCGAGTGCCTTGACGCGGTTCGCGAACTCGACCGGCGAGAGCACGTTCGGCGGTTCGTTCACCAGATCACGCGCCAGTAACACGCCGTTCGCGACGGGCTCGCAGCGTCCCCACGCCTTTCGCGCCGCAACCGGATCGCCGGTAAGAAACGTAATCTTCTCGAGCTTTGACTCGTGCTCGGAGAGGTCCTTGGTGCGGTATTGGTTGAACGCATAGGTCTTCAGCCTGGTCCCCACCGCAAGATGGGCCGCCAGGATCGCGCCTCTGACCTTGCCTCCCTTGGGGGTGTCGATTTCGAAGGTGATCTCTTTCTCGGCCGATCCCTTGAGCCGGCCGATCGCGGTCGCCGCGGCGACTTCCGCTGCACCAGTATCGAACCTTTCGGGCTTGCCGAGGCCCAGGACGATGATACGCGACGCCTTGACCCCGGCCGGCGCCAAAACCTCCAGGACCTGTCCGCTCTTGCCCGTGAATTGGCACAGGGGCATGGCGCGGGCGATGGCCCCGCCCGACAGCTTGTCCGCCTTGGCCGCGGCCGGCAGCAATCCCGTTCCTTCGACCGCACCCACGACCCAGGCGCCGGAATTGACCGCAGTGACTGCGGCAAAGTTGAACTGCATCGGTTTTCTCCAGTTTTCGAGCCAAGTTGCGCGGTAGCCCGTTGGGAATGCTAAAGAAGGGGGTGCTAGTTTAGGTCGAATCGTCCCGGGGGCAAAGGCGCCATCGGGCGTAGCGGGAATGCAGATGCCGCGGCTGTCGTTCTACCTCCTCAAGCAGATGATGGGGCCCGTCGCGCTTTTTGCGTTCCTGATGACCTGCGTCATCTGGCTGACCCAGTCGCTGCGGCTGCTCGACCTCATCATCAACCGCGGTCAGTCTGCGGTCACCTTCGCCTACTTGACGATGCTGATCCTGCCCAGCCTGCTCGTCATCATCTTGCCCCTCGCCTATTTCTTCGGGACACTTTATGCGCTCTCGAAGCTCAATACCGACAGCGAGCTGGTTGTGATGGCCTCGGCCGGGTTCAGCCGCAGCCAGCTTGCGGTGCCCACGCTGATCGGGGCGGCGATTGTTATGGTATTGACCTATGTCTGCGGTCTCTACCTGATGCCGGCGGGCCAGCGTGCCATGAACGAGAAGGTGGTGGACATCCGCGCCAATATCGGAACCGCCCTGCTCAATGAAGGCGCTTTCAACACGCCCGCCAAGGGGCTTACCGTCTTCATCCGCGAAATCGACAACGACGGCGGCATCCACGGCGCCCTCGTCCACGACAACCGCACTCCGAAATTTCCCATTACCTATCTTGCCGAAAGCGGACGGATCGTTCAAACGCCAGCCGGCGCGCGCCTTATCATGGTCGACGGCACTATCGAGCAGAGTTCCAAAGGCGGCGCGCGCCTCTCGGTGCTCAAATTCGACCGGTACGTCTTCGATCTCGACCAGTTCTCCAGCCCTGCTCCCGTTTCGGAGCGCGCCACCAACGAGCGCTATCTCGGAGAACTGCTTTCGCCGGACCCCCGCCTCAAGCCGCGCATCCGCAACGCCTACTTCGCCGAGGCCAACAACCGGATTTCGCAGCCGCTCTATTGCATCGCGTTCGCCCTGATTGCCCTTGCCGCCGTCATACGCGGGCGCCGCGGCCGGGGCGCACATCTGCTGCGCATGACGTTTGCCTGCTTCGCCGCCACGGGGCTGCGTATTGCGGGCTACGGTGTCCAGGGATTGGCGGTGAACGATCCCGCTTATTGCGTGCTCTTCTACCTTCTCCCCCTGATCGGTATCGTCGCCGCCGTCTTTGTACTCACCGGCGGCCATCCCAAGCCGGCGGTTGCGGACGTCTCGGCGGAGGCGGCTGCATGAGCTGGTCATGGACGCTTTACCGCTATCTGGCGCGCCAATTCCTGCTTGGCGTGGGCATGATCTACGGTGCTTTCCTACTGCTCGCCTTCTCGATCGACGTCGTAAACATCATCGACCGGACCTCGGGCCGCGGGGTTGCGAGCGGCGTGATCGTCGGCATGGCGCTGCTGCAGTTACCCGATCTCGGGCAAAAGCTATTGCCCTTCGCAGTCCTTTTGGGAGGCGTCTATTGTTTCGTACGGCTGTCGCGCAGCCAGGAACTCGTGGCGACACGCGCCGCCGGCGTGTCCGCCTGGGACTTTCTCCTGCCGCCGCTGACGGTCGCCGTTGCCCTGGGCTTGTTCGTGATGCTGGGCGTCACGCCCGTTTCCTCGCGCATGTTGAACCAGTTCTCGGCGCTGGAAGCCAAATACATCAAGGGGCAGGCCTCGCAGCTTTCGGTCTCCGCCAACGGCTTGTGGTTGAGGCAGGGCGACGAAAATGCGCAGTCCGTCATCCACGCCTTGACGGTCGCGGACCAAGGCGTTCATCTGGACGACGTGATCGTGTTTCTCTACGGCCAACACGATCACATCGTGGGTCGCATCGATGCCAAAAGCGCGCAGCTCACTCCGGGCGCATGGCTCCTCAACAACGCCTGGGTCAGCGGGGTTGACGGCCGGGTCGAACACCATGACCAATATGAAAGCAAAACCACGTTAACCCCGGCGCAAATCCAGGAGAGTTTCGCGCCACCCGACACGCTGTCGTTCTGGACGTTGCCGCATTTTATAAACGCCGCGGAAAATGCGGGCTTTTCCGCCGTGCGTTATAGGCTGTACTTCTACTCGCTGCTGACCCTGCCCGTGCTGCTCGCCGCGATGGTGTTCATGGCCGCTAGTTTCTCGCTCAAGTTGGCGCGCGCCGGTGGGATCGGCCGCGTGGTGCTGATCAGCGCGCTATCCGGCTTCGGCGTCTATTTCTTCACCGATCTGACGCGCGCCCTCGGGCAATCGGCTATACTCCCGCCCTGGCTGGCAGCTACCGCACCTGCGGCAGCCGCGATACTGATCGGCATGACACTCGTCTTCCATCAGGAGGACGGATGAGAAGGGTAAAAAATCAACTGCTTCTCGGCTGCGCCCTTGCGGTGCCGCTCGCTTTTGCCTCGGCGGCTCCGGCTACCGCGCCGGAGGACAAAGACAAGCAGATGCTGCTTCAGGCGGACGAGGCCGTCTACGACTCCGCCACGCATGTCATCACGGCGAGCGGTCATGTCGAGATCGACTACGATCGCCGCATTCTCATTGCGGACTCGGTTTCCTACAACCAGGACACGGATGTGGTCACGGCCGACGGCCATGTGAGCCTTATGGAAGAGAACGGCAACGTTGCCTTTGCCGAACATGTCACCCTGACTGAGAAGATGCGCGACGGCGCGCTTACCGGTTTCGGCGCCCTGCTCGGCAAGCACGGCAGACTGGTCGCGGCGAGCGCAAGCCGCACCGGAGGACGCTTCACCGAAGCGCGCCACGTCGCCTATACTCCCTGCCGCATCTGCAACAAGCCGGGCGAGCGCACCCCCGTCTGGCAGATCAGAGCATTCCGGGTCGTCCACGACCAGGAACAGCACAAGATCAAATTCACTGACGCGGCCATTGCATTTTTCGGAGTGCCCGTCATCTACACGCCTTATTTTTCCGAACCCGATCCCACGGTGCATTATGCCAGCGGGCTGCTGACACCCGACATCGGCTCATCGAGTTCGAACGGCTACTTCGTACGCCTGCCCTACTACTTGTCGATCTCCAAGTCCCAGGACGCCACGTTCGAACCGATCTTAACGACACGAGGCGGAGACCTCGTCCTCGGCGAGTACCGCGAGCGTTGGAACAACGGCGGCATGTGGGTCCAGAGCAGCGCGGCATATAATCCGAACGGCGGACTGAGTGGCGAGCAATCCCAGGTCTATTCGCATCTGTTCGGATCGGGCCGGGTGTCGGTTTCGTCCAGATGGCGGTTCGGATACGACGTCCAGATCACGTCGAACGACACGTACCTGAAGCGCTACGATATCTCGCAACTCGACCGGTTGGTAAACGACATTTTCTTCGTCGGGGAACAGGGCCGCAGCCGCTTCATGATCTCGGGATTTTTCTTCCAGGGGCTGCGCGCCACCGACAACAACAGGACATTTCCGATCGCGCTGCCGCTGGTGGAGTATACCTATATTCCGATCCGGAAATGGGCCGGCGGCCAGTTCCGTTTCGATTTCAACAGCGTGGCGCTGACGCGCGATATGGGTGCAAGCGACCAGAGGATGACCGCCGAGGCGCGCTGGAGGTACCCGCTGGTGACCGGCAATGGTCAGTTGTGGACACTGCAACTGGATGCACGCGGCGACCTCTACCACACCGACACGCCGGTGCCGCTGCCGTCCGACGGCCATTTCATCGCCCGCGGCCTGCCATACGCCGCGCTCGATTGGCGCTGGCCGTTCATCGCCAACGACAAATACGGGAAGTCGATCGTTCTCGAACCGATCGTACAGCTCATCGCGCAGCCCTATGGCGGCAACCCGAACAACATTCCCAACGAAGACAGCCTGAACATCGAAATCGGGGACAACAACATCTTCAGTTTCGATCAGGTCCCAGGCTACGATCTGGCGGAAAGCGGGCCGCGCGCCAATTTCGGCCTGCGTGCGGAGTCGCGGTTCTCCTCGGGATACATCGAGGCGCTGGTAGGCCAGACCTTCCGGCTCAAGGCCGACCCCGTGTTTACGGAAGGTTCGGGCCTGACCGGCGCCAAGTCTGATGTCGTCGGCCGTTTCAGTATCAAGTTCCCGCCTTATGTGGACCTGACGAACCGCATCGACATAGATGAACAAACCGGTAATCTTCGCCGGAATGAGGTGTACATCACCGGCGTCTACGGCCGTTCCAGCACCCGGATCAGCTATGTCTGGCTGGCCCCCACACTGGGCTTGCCGAATTGCCCCATTCCGGCTGAATGCGCACGCGAGGAAGTCAACGCACAGCTGGATGTTAACTTCTACAGGAATTGGCAGGCCTTTGCGGCCATCCGTCGCGATTTGAAGGCAGAGCAGACGCTCGATAACGAGTTCGGCATCGGCTACGAGGATGAGTGTCTCGGCGTTTCCGTGGCATACCGCAGGAAATATACCACTGACCGCGACCTGCCGCCCTCCACGTCGATCGTCCTGCGGGTTAAGCTAAAGACCACGGATGAGCCGATCCTGCCTTTCAGCCTGTTCCCGGAGGACGTATTCTCCTACGGCCATCCTTGAACGTAATCGGAAATTGCTTATTCTGCGCCGCCGGTTAGAGGCTGCGGGGGAATATGGTTGGGATTTGTGATGCTGCCTAGAAGCCGTATCCTCGCTGGTATCGCGACGGCGTTCGCGCTGGCGGCACTTCCGTCCGGTTTTGCCGCGCCCCCGGCAGATCAGCAACGCGAAGCGGTGGTGTCGCCCGCGCCCGCAAGCGCGGCAACCGCCGTTGCGCCGACGGCCCCCGCGACGGCACCGGCCGCCGCCGCACCCGTAGACACCAAGCCCCACAACGAGAACGGCATCGTCGCCCTCGTCAACGATCTTCCCATCACGAGCTACGAGCTGCGCCAGCGCATGGCGCTGGTGATGAGCACCTCCAACATCCCGCGGACGCCGGAGATGGAGAAAAAAGTCCACGACCAGGTCCTGGAGCAGCTCGAAACCGAACTCCTTCAGCGCCAGGAGGCGGCGAAAAACGACATCACCGTCTCATCGGTGGAAGTCGACAAAGCCATCCAGAACATCCTGGATGAAAACCACATGACCCTGGACCAACTCAAGGAAGTGCTGAGGAAAGGTCATGTCGTGATAGCCACCTTCCGAGCGCAGCTGGCCTCGCAGATCCTCTGGCAGAAGGCAGTGCAGGAGCATTATGCGGGACGCGTCAACATCGCGCCGGAAACCGTGGACGCCGAAATGGCGCGTATCAAGGAAGGCGCCAACAAGGCGCACTTCGTCGTCTACGAAATTTTTCTGCCGGTGGACAACCCCGATCTGGACGACAAGGTCCGCAAGGACGCGGAGAGCCTCGAAACCCAGCTTAAGGCGGGCGCTTCCTTCCCGGCGGTTGCCCGCCAGTTCAGTCAGAGCCCGACGGCGGCCGAAGGCGGCGAGATCGGGGTGGTCTATGACGGCCAGCTTGCGCCCGAACTCAACAATGCGCTGCTGAACATGAAGACGGGCGACTTGTCGCCGCCTATCCGTTCGACCGGCGGTTATTACATCCTCATGCTGCGCCAGCGCTTCGAACCGTCCAACGCGCAGATCGTGGAAACCAAGCCGTCCGAAACCACGCTGCCGGACAGCCTGCCGCTCGGCCGCATCCTGCTGCCGCTGGGGCCGAAGCCGACCAAGGAGTTCGTCGACAAAGTCATGATCGTTGCGCAACAGATTCGCAGCGCAGTAACGAGCTGCGAATTCGCCTCCAAAATCCCCGAGAATATGAAGGGCGCCCAGTATTTCGCGCTGGGCATGACGCGGCTTGCCGACCTGAACCAGGAAACGCGCGCGGTGCTCGGCAAGACCGAGTCCGGCGGCACGGCCGCGCCGTTCTTGTCGGCTGCCGGTATCGAGATCTTCGTGCGCTGCGACAAGGCGGTGGTGAAGCTCGTGCCCTGGAGCATGCCGACGCGCGACCAGATCGAGCAGCAGCTCTTCCAGGAACAAATCAGTGCGTTGGCCCGCCGGTACAACCGGGATCTGAGGCGCAATGCCGACATCGAAGTCCGCTGACCCTGTCCTCGTCACAATGGGAGAGCCCGCCGGCATAGGTCCGGAGGTGGTTGTTGCGGCCTTTGCAGCGCTGGGCGGGCGCATCGGGGAGCGCAAGCTGCTTCTCGTCGGCGACCCCGAGGTGTTCAAGAGCTGCGGCGGCGTGCCGGACGAGGCCGTCGTTCCGCTGAAGGCGCGGGCCGTGCGGACGCCGGGCAAGCCGGACGCCGCGAACGCGCCTGCGACGGTCGAGGCGATCGCGCTCGCCGTCGAGATGGCGATGAAGGGCAAAGCCGCCGCCGTCGTCACCGCGCCGATCCACAAGGCCGTGCTGATGCAGACGGGATTTCGCTATCCCGGCCACACCGACTATCTGGCGCATCTGACCTGCGCCAAACGCGCCGTGATGATGCTGGCGAGCGAGACGCTGCGCGTGGTGCCGCTGACGGTTCACATCCCGCTCAAAGACGTGCCGCGCATCCTCGACCGTCAGTCCATCGTCGAGACCGCGGAGATCACGCTCGACGCGCTGAAGCGCGATTTCGCCGTCGCAAACCCGCGCCTTGCCGTCGCCGGACTGAACCCGCATGCGGGCGAGGACGGCGAGATCGGCCGCGAGGAACGCGAGATCATCGCTCCCGCCGTCGAAGAACTGCGCCGGCGCGGCCACGCGGTTCTCGGCCCGTTGCCCTCCGACACCATGTTCCACGCCGAGGCGCGGGCGCGCTACGACGCGGCGCTCTGCATGTACCACGATCAGGCGCTGATCCCGATAAAGACGCTGGCGTTCTGGGAGGGCGTGAACGTGACGCTGGGCCTGCCCATCGTGCGCACTTCGCCCGACCACGGCACCGGTTTCGACATCGCAGGCACCGGCAAAGCGGACGCGCGCAGCATGATCGCGGCGATCCGTCTTGCGGCGAAGATGGCCGATGCCCGATCCCGCTAACCTTCCGCCGCTGCGCGAAGTGATCGCGGCGCACAGGGGAGCGCCCGCAGGAAAAGTGGGTTCCGGTTTTCCGTCCGCGGGCGCGACCAACAGATGACTCCAACTCTGCCCCCTCTACGCGAAGTGATTGCGGCACATAACCTCGCCGCAAAGAAATCGCTGGGCCAGAACTTCCTGCTCGACCTCAACCTGACGCGGCGCATCGCTCGCGCCGCGGAGCCGGAGGGCGCCGTCGTCTACGAAGTCGGCCCCGGCCCCGGCGGCTTGACGCGCGCCCTGCTGCTGGAAGGCGCCGCGCGAGTCATCGCAGTGGAGCGCGACGAACGGTGCGTAGCCGCACTGGCGGACTTGACCGCGGCTTTCCCGGGGCGGCTGGAAATCGTTTCCGACGACGCCATGAAGATCGAGGAGACAACCCTTCTCCAGCAGCGCGGCATCGAAGGAGCCGTGCGCGTCGCCGCCAATCTTCCGTACAACATCGGTACGGCGCTCCTGGTGAAGTGGCTCACCGCCGCCGCCTGGCCGCCCTTCTGGCAAAGCCTCACTCTGATGTTCCAGCGCGAAGTGGCCGAGCGCATCGTCGCCGCGCCCGGCAGCGCCGCCTTCGGCCGCCTGTCGGTGCTGGCGCAGTGGCGCGCGCGGCCGGCCATCCTGTTCGACGTGTCGCGCAGCGCCTTCGTGCCGCCGCCGAAAGTGGTCTCCTCGGTGGTGCGCCTCGAGCCGCTGGAGAAACCCGTGGCGCCCGCCGAGCTGGCCGACCTCGAAGCCGTCACCGCCGCCGCCTTCGGACAGCGCCGCAAGATGCTGCGCCACAGCCTGAAGACGCTGACGCCGGATGCGGAAGCGTTGCTGCGCGACGCCGGCATCGATCCGACGGAGCGCCCCGAACGGCTCGGCGTCGCGGCGTTCGCGAGCCTGGCGCGCGCCTGGGCTTCCGGCTTCGCTAAAGCTACGGCGAACAGGTCGGCAAGATAATTGTTTCGGCGATTTTTCGGGAACTCCTGCCCCAAAACACATAAGGTCGAAATCGAATCCTTCTAAAATAGATGTATCTCTTTGTTATTGCGGCATTTAGTGCGAAATAGAACACCATCCTCCAGCCTGTTTTCCCGACACATCTCAACTCCCAACAAAGCGACACAGCACCCGGCGCGCAGATCACGCGTGGCGCCGAGATACAGTTCAGACGGCAAGTAGGTATTAATTCCAGAGTGTCAAGATGGCGCGGGAAAATTATTTTGGCGATTGAGGTGCATTATCATCTGCATGCGGAGCGACTATTGCGAGGTCTGCTTTGCTCCAGAAGGGGGGCTTTCCCCTATCGCGGGACCAGCAAATCTGAACTCCTCTAGCTCGAGTTTGTTCAAGCCCGTCGATTTGGCTGATCTTGGCATAACCAGAACTCGACAAATGGATTCCCTGGGGAATACGGTTGTCGCAATCCGCGATTGAAGTTGAGCGCAAGGCGCTGTGCCCATGCCCAAGGTTGTTCTGATCGACGACGACTACGCCACCGAGTTAATCGTGCAGCGACTCGCCCATCGAGGTTATGAGGCGCAGCGAATTGGCTCGGCAGACGCCGCTATTGCGTCCATCCCCGATATCGTGTCGGCAGACCTCGTTATACTCGACGTAATCATGGCGCGACCATCCAGCTCCGATTTCACTAAGATCACGGGCGATATGGAAACGGGGATGGAAATACTACGAAAGGTCCGCGAGGCTAAACCTGCCTTGCCCGTCATTGTGTTCTCGGCGACTACTGACCAAGACTTAATCGAGTCGGTGTCCCAGATACCGAACACGGAGTTCCTATCAAAATGGGAGACCCCGAGTTTAAGAGACGTGATTCAACGAGTAGACCGGAGGCTTGGTCGCTCTCAAGCCCACACTGCTCAAAAGTGCTTAATCGTTCATGGCCATGACGATGCTGAGAAGCTCGCGTTGAAAAATTATTTGCAGAACACGCTAAAGCTGTCGGAGCCCCTGATCCTTCATGAGTTACCAAACCTCGGAAGGACAATAATCGAAAAATTTGAGGACGTGGCTTCAGAGACTGATCTCGTGTTCGTCCTTCTGACCCCCGATGACATAATGGCACCGGACAGAAGCTCGAATGATGAAAAGCGGCGCGCCCGTCAAAACGTGATATTCGAGTTGGGCTATTTTTTGGGGGTGCTCGGCCGTCTATCTGGGCAGGTTCTACTTCTGCATAAGGGTGACCTGGATCTTCCGAGCGATATTTCCGGCGTAATCTACGTTGACATTACTGGCGGCGTGGAAGCCGCGGGTGAGCAAATCCGGCGGGAGATTATACATGTCGTCAGTTGATGATCCTCAGCGGCGGATCGAAGAGCTTGAGCGCAAATGCGAAAACCTCGCGAGGCAACTTGAGAAGGTCAAAGCAGAACAAGTTACATACCTACAAAACGTGTCGCATCAACTGGTAGCGCCACTCAATGCAATTAAGTGGCACATAGAAAACCTAACAGAAGCAAGATTGAGCATCGACCGAGCCAAGAAAGTGCTTCGGTCCATTTACTCGCAATCCACTATCGCGGTGCACCTAGCCAAAAACTTTGCGCTGATGTCCAACCTTGAAGAGGACCACGCGCTCACAGCTCTGAAAGAGCCGTTACAGTCGGTACCGTTGTGCCCTCTCGTGATAAATCTAGCAGACGACTTTCAGCCATTGGGATGGGACAAGAGCATTCAGATCGAGGTCGATAGCTCGACCTTCGATAAGGCGCCACCAGTTCTGGTTATGAAACCTCTGATAAGCCAAGCATTCAGCAATATCATCGAGAACGCGGTCAAGTATTCCGACTCTGAGTCAGAAATTCGCATCACTGGGAGCCACGATGCTGCTGCCGGTACGGTGACGGTAGAAATAACGAATCGGGGAATACCGCTGCCGAAGAACTTCGTGGATGTATTCGAGCGTGGCTTTCGGAGTCCGGAAGCTAAGAACAAGTATCCTGCAGGAACCGGTTTTGGCCTCTACATTGCAAGGCGAATTGTCGAGCTTCATCAGGGAAAGATTACCGCTAACATGACCAAGCACGGCTTTGTCACATTTGCCGTCACCTTGTCCGTCAAGGGGCTAGAAGGAAAGGCACGAGTGCGTGACCCAAAAGACCGTACTATTGGTTGACGACGAACAAGGCTTCCTTGAAGCACTGGCTGACGCTCTAGAACATGAGGGTCACCGTGTTCTGAAAGCAACGACGGTTGAGGATGCCTTGCGCGTGTTGAAGCGGGAAAGAGTCGACTTAGCCTCAGTGGACATCATGATGCCTCCCGGTGCGGAATTTGAGGTTGAAACGGGGAGCCACGAAGCGGGGATTTTGCTCTGCGAGAAGATTACGCGCCTGTATCCGGACATCGACGTGTTTTGTATGAGCGTTGTAAGCGACCAAAGAATAATCCGGAAAATTGAATCCCTTGGGGTTAAGTTCCTTCGTAAGGGTGAAACTCCCCTGCGCACCGTGCTTAACATGATGCGATCTCGCTTGACAGGCATTGCGTACTCAACAGAATTCGGTCGGGGCAAGCGCCGTTGAGAGGCTACAACATACATGGGAGTGATCTAAGACTTTCGACACCTGGGTCCCCTTCCCTCGCATTTGCGCGCCTACGCGCAAATGCTCGCCGGGGATGACAACCGAGGTGTTGACCGGCACCTCGCACTTCATCAGCGTCTCGACAAACTCGGGCATCCCCCACCCGGCGCGCGCGGTTCAGGCGCTCGGGTGCAGCTCCGGCCTGCTTCGCCCCGCGAGCGGATCGGGGCCGAAGCGGTTTTCGCCGGCCGTCCTTTGCAGACAGAAGAGTGCGACGAAGGCCCGGCGAAATATAACGTTCGCTGCGCCCATAACTGCGGCGGTTCCGTAGGCTTCAACTACGGGGATTGCACAGGCGGCGCCGTTGCGGGCTGAACCGGTGTGGCCGGCGGCGCCTGTTCGGCCGCGGGTGTCGCCGGCAAGGTCTGGACGGGTTCCAGGGGTGTTGCCGTCAAGCTGGTATTCGCGGGCGCTATGATCTCGGGCGACGCGGCCACGGGCGGCGTCAGTATGGGTTTCGGCTGCGCCTGCACCACAGGCATGCGGCTGGAAGCCACGGACGGCTTCGCGATATGCGCAGGAACCCGCGCGGCCTCGACCGGCGGCGGTGCCTCAAGGGAAGCGGCAGGCGTAACAGCTGCCGGCTGCGGCGCCAACGCAGGCAACGCCGGCAGGACATTATCGGTTGCCGCTACGCGGTGTACCGGCGTTGCCGGCGCAGAGTTCCACATTCCCGTCGCATAGCCGATGCCGATCCCGCCGATCAAGGCTGCAACGACAACCGCGCCGACGATCATTCTGACGTTCGTCGTCTCCGGGTCCGTTACGGGCGGCGGCTCGTGTCCTCGCAGATCGTCCGTCGGCGTATCGGCGTTCGGCAGATCGCCCATGTCGATGTAATCCGCTCTCGCCACAGTCTCCACGTCTCCTCGTAGATCGCCCGTCTCGAGGTCGTGCTTCGGTTGATAGTTCATCGCCGTCACCTGCAGGATTCTCGCACTTCGAGTGGAAACGCTGCGAGCCGCATTTCTCGAACGACGATGAGGCGCCCGGGCCGAGGCACATGCAACCGAATTGCTGCGCGCGGCGCCTTCGGAATATACTCAGTACGCGGAAATTATATGTGCCGGTCCGACTCGGGCCGGTCGCGACCTGCGGGGATTCGAGCGCGCAGCAGGCGTACCTGTTACCCCTGATTCTGCCCATTAGATCAGGCGCTCGGCCGCGGCTCCGGCCTGCTTTTGCCTGCGAGCGGATCGGGGCCGAAGCGGTTCTTGCACCAATAACTGCCGGAAGGAGACCTTGGCCGGAGGCACTTGGCGTTACAGGAGGAATGATCCTGAAGAAAATTGCGGACCGGCTGTAATCGGCCGGCCCGCCAAGTTCAGGGAGGAAACATCCTGCACGAATGCAAGACGGGGGAAGTTTATCTCTACTATATCAATAGTGTCAATGAAGATATTGCCGTTCGCACCCTCCAGCCGTGCGATTGCTCCGTATCAAGATCAGGTCGCCGCGTTCAGGCCCTCGAAAAGAGCGGTCGAGAGATAACGCTCGGCGAAATCGGGCACGATGGTCACGATGGTCTTGCCCGCGTACTCCGGCCGCGCGCCGATCTCGAGCGCCGCCGCGATCGCGGCGCCCGAGGAGATTCCGACGGGAATGCCTTCCTCGCGCGCCACCTGACGCGCCGTATCTAGCGCGGTCTCGTTCGAGATCGTGACGATTTCGTCGATCACACTGCGATCGAGGATCGCCGGCACGAAGCCCGGGCCGATGCCCTGGATCTTGTGCGGTCCGGGCTTGCCGCCGGAAAGCACCGGCGAATCTTCCGGCTCGACGGCGATGACCTTGAAGCCCGGCTTGCGCTTCTTGAGGACTTGGCCCACGCCCGTGATTGTGCCGCCCGTGCCGGAACCGGCCACCAGGACATCCGCTTTGCCGTCCGTGTCGTTCCAGATTTCCTCCGCCGTGGTGCGGCGATGGATTTCGGGATTGGCCGGATTTTCGAATTGCCCGGGGCTCACCGCGTCGGGGATCGTGTTGAGCAGCTCCTGCGCCTTGGCGATGGCGCCCTTCATGCCTTTGGCCGCCTCGGTCAGCACCAGTTCGGCGCCGAGCAGNNGCAACGAAAGCGAGCGCGATTCCGGTATTGCCGCTGGTCGGTTCGATAAGCGTGGTGACTCCCGGCGCGATCTTGCCTTCGCGCTCCAGCGCGTCGATCATCGCAACACCGATGCGGTCCTTGACGCTGGCGATCGGATTGAAGAACTCCAGCTTGAGCAGGATGTCCGCCTTGACGCCGGCCTTTTGCGGCAGGCGCGCCAGCCGCACCAGCGGCGTATCGCCGATCGTGTCGGTGATCGAGTTGTAGATGCGCCCGCGGCCGGGAATGT
>PMKE01000122.1 GCA_003158585.1 Alphaproteobacteria bacterium | reverse complement strand
TCTAGCCCGAGGCGGACGACCTCCTGCCGGGCAGCCTCCAGTTCCGGCCCCTCACCGACGCAGAGCAGCCGCACCTTCGGATGCCGCGCCGCCATCGCGGCGAATGCATCGATCAGAAAGCCGACGCCGTGCCAGGGCTTGAAGCTGCCGATGAATCCAATGACGGGGTCGGCGCCGAGCCCCAGGTTTTCGCGAACGGCCTCCCCGCCGGCGCCCGGATGGAAACGGGCCGTGTCGACGCCATTCGGAATCACCAGAATGTCGTCGGGTCGCGCGCCGCGGGAGGCGATGTAGGCGGCGACTTCTTCCGATACGGCGATAATGCTGTCCGCGCCTTCGAAAGAGGCGTTCTCGGCCGCCGCCGCCGCCGCCTTGAGGACCAGGCCGCGATATTGCTCCTGTTCGCGGATCAGCGGCGCATTGACTTCGAGGAGCCGCGGAACGCCGAACATCCGCGCCAGGGCGGCGCCCGCGCAGTGAAACAGGGCATGGCGCTCGTAGACGAGGTCAGGGCGGAAACTGCGCGACTCGAGCGCGGCGATGGCGCGGGCGCAAAATCCGCGATCATAATTCAGCCGGCTGATTTCGCGCCGCAGGATCGGCTCATCGATCGAGGATGGCGGCAGGCGTCGCGCTGCGCATTCGCGGACGAGGTCGTGCTCTCCTGCGTCGGGCTGCATTTCGATCAGGGTCGCAGGCGGCGGCGCGTTGCCTTTTCCAAGCGTGGCGCAAATCAAGCTCACCTCATGGCCCTGCTGCGCCAGGCCAGTCGTGAATTCCCGTACATGCACGGAGGCGCCCTTGTCGCCGAGGACCGGAATGCCGTGATCGAGATTGAGATAAAGGATCTTCATGACCGCTCGCCGACCAATTGGGCAGCCGGCTTGGCCGCATCGGCGAGGAAGCTCGCCGCGGGGGCTGTCTCATGGATTCCGCCGCAGGCGCAACCATGCATCAGATCGCGCAGCGCCTTGGTCGTCTCCCGGCAGTCAAAATCGCTTTCAAGCCGCGCTCGCGCGTTGCGTGCGAGCCTCGCGCCCGCTTGTGGATCGCCCAGAAGGTCGCGCAAAGCCGCAGCCAGCATCTCCGGCGACTCGGGCGGCACAAGCAGCCCTGTGACATTGTGCTCAACCAGTTCCGGGATTCCCGACACCGACGTGGAAACGACTGGCACGCCGATCGCCATGGCCTCGGCGATCACATTGGGAATGCCGTCCCGGTCGCCATCGGCGACGATGCAGGGGGGAAGCGCGAAAAGATCCGCCTTGCGATAGACGGATATCAGATCCGCATGCGTCATCGCCCCCATCAGCCTGACGCGACCGGCAAGGCCGCGGCGCTCGATGTCGGCTTCCATCGTCGCGCGCAGGGGGCCTTCCCCGACGATGGCGCAACGAAAACGGAGTCCAGCCCGCTGGAGGATTTCGCAGGCGGCGATCAGATCCCCAAGGCCCTTCTTTGGCACCAGCCTGCCGACCGCGAGGATAAGCGGCGCGCCGCCGCTCTCCGACGCGGATTCTTTCGAGCGCGCGGCCAACCGGCTTAGATCGATGCCGTGATAGACAAGGTGCACTTTTCCGTGGTCGCGCTGCGGGAGCAGGCTTTTGAGATAGTCGGCGTTGTAGCTCGTGCAGGTCGCGACGAAAGCGGCGTCGCGCACGTGCCTGCGGATCACGCCTGGCGCGGTCAGGTAGAGATCTTTCGCATGAGTGGTGAAACTGTACGGAATTCCGGTCATGGCGCTGGCGAACCAGGTCACCAGCGTCGGCGCGTTGGCGAAATGGCCGTGAAGCAAACTGATCTCTTCGCGCCTGCACCGATCGGCGATGAAGCCCGCGCGCACGAATTGTTCCAAGACATCGAAAGGATGCCGCGAGCGCAGCGACGAATAGACCGCGCGACCCAGCGCCCGCATGTAGCGTAGCGGCTCCGTCCGGAGGTTAGCCGCGTGGGATTTCGCAAGCACCTTCGCCTTGAAGAAAAAGGCGGCCGGAAGATGGTTCAACCGGGCCTTGATCTCGCTCACCATCGGGTGATGAGGCGGCGGTTCGGGCTGGAGAAGAGAGAATAGTTCGAGTTTGACGCCCAGCGCCTCCATCACGGCGATTTCGTTGAGGATGAAGGTTTCCGTCAGCCGGGGATAGCGCTTCATCACATAGGCGACACGAGACGACATGACGGTCATTATATAATTTCCTGCAGGCTCTCGTTTCTGGCGATGGCCTCGAAGAGGTCGCCGACGCGCGAAGCGCCATCGAGGTCGAGCGCCCGTCGCGGCGCTTGCGCCGCCGTTCCCGCCAGAATGCTTTCGACCAGCCGGGCCAACCGGCCGTCGAGATCCGGCCCCGGGTCGAGCGACCAGGCCAGCCCCAGCCGTTCAAACATCGCCGCGCGCATCCGCTGTTCCGCCCTCGGCGCTGCGCGCGGCACCAGGATGGCGGGCTTGCCGCTCGCCACGACTTCGACGCAGGTGTTGTAGCCTCCCATCGCGATGACGAGATCAGCGTGTTCCAGCAAAGTCGGCAGGTCCGTGGTCGAGGCGGTTATCTCGACGTCAAGGTCGGCGCCCGCCAGCGCGTTGAGCGCCTTCCGCTGGCCGGCGGACATCAATGGCCCCGTCACGATCCGAGATCGCGCGCGGCCGGGCGGCATCTTGGTCAGGGCCTTGAGAAATGCCTCCATCAGAAAGTAACCATCTTCGCCGCCGCCGGCGGTGACGAGGACGGTCGGCGGCCGGTCCGTCGTCACCGGCGCGGCCCGCTTCGTTGGACGCGAGACATAACCGCAATAGCTGAACTTGGCGGCGACATGCGCGGGCACGCCATATTCCTCGACGACGTCGAAGAGGGCGCGGCTGCCATAGACGAGGATATGGTCGTAAAGATGCTCCATCAGCAGGATGATGCCCTGGTCGCGCCAAATTTCGCGAACCGTCTCGGGACTATCGAGGATGTCGCGCAAGCCAAGAATCAACTGTGTGCCGGGCATCTCCCGCCGGATAAAAGCCAGGGTCGACAAGAGTTCGGCGTTCATGCCCGCCGGCGCATGATCGACAAGGAGAATGTCTGGCCGTTCTTCGATGACGGCTCTCAGGATCAGGGCTTCCCTGTATGCTTTCACCAGGCTGAAAGGAAGAGCCGAATTGCGCGGCGCATAGGTCTCCACGCCCGTCTTAACCACAGGCTCCAGGGCGGTGACGTCCAGGCCGTCCGGGAGCGTCCATGAGCCGATGACCGGCGAGCCTGTGAGAAGGCGGACGGCGAAGGCCGGTTTTCGCGCGAGCAAATGCTCTGCGATCGCAAGATTGCGGCGCAAATGGCCCAGTCCGTAGGTGTCATGCGAATAAAGAAAAACCTTGGGTCGATGATCCTGCCCGCGGCGGCTTGGCGCGTTACGCCAGAATTCGCGGCTGCGATCATCGATGACGGGCGCGGGCCGCGCGCGCCGGTCCTCGTAGTTCCCACGATCATAATTCAGCATGACGAACACCTGATCTATCGCCACACAGGCGATGCGCTGACGCTGATGAAGCGCCATCCCCCGCTGGAATAGTGTTGAATCGGGGGGATTTGGAACAGCTCATCGCAACAGGCGTCGCAACTCGCATTTCATGAAACAGGTAACATGGTTCGCTGACAATCCGCTGATGACTTTCTGACGTCAAACTGACCGATCGCTGACGGCAAGCTGACCTCACCACCTACGCGCGCGCCAATCTTGCCGATTATCTATAGGCGTCCGGGCCCTACCGCCACGCGCCCGATTTCGGGCGCATGGCCTGGCATCGTCAGGCGTCGTCTCTGGCGAACGACCACTGGGCGAGAACCGATGAAGCGGATGGTCCGGTCGCGGCGCGGGTATTGCCGGCCGCCCATCTTTATGCCGCCGCCAGGTGGTTCTGTTGGATGACGATCGCCACCTGCGCCAAACCCTGCCGCTCTCTCCGGTCGCGGCGCGGCTCCCCGATGTCTATTTCCAGCGCGGCCTATTCGACGTGATCCAGATCCGCTTCGCGTAGCAGGCGAGCCAATGCAGCCGTTTGGAGGGCCGCGACGAGGCATGAGGCCATGGGCGCGTAAATCCTGCTGGCGGGCTTCGCAAGGTGCGTCATCAAGGCAAAGGGAGGTCAGGACGTCGACGAGGCGTCCAGCTCGAAAGCTATCCTGTCTGCGTGACTTTGCCGGGGCGCTCGGAGCCTTTGCGGTGAAGCGGCGGAGAGGAGGCGCGCGCAAAACTCAAAATCATCCGGGCGCCGCCGCCGGGGCGATCCTCCAGGCGAATGCTGCCGTCGTGGAGCTGGGCGATGCGCCGGACCAGCGCGAGTCCGACGCCGGCTCCGTTACCCGTCCGCTCGCTCATGCGCCAAAATCGTTCGAATACATTGTCGCGGTGCTCGGGTGGGATTCCAGGCCCGCAGTCTTCGACGGTCACGACGGGACCTGGATCTATTCTTACCGTGACGGTTGTCTGGGAAGGGGAATATTTCAGCGCATTGTAGACGAGGTTTCTGATCGCGATTTCGATCAGGGCGCCGCTCCCGCGAACGACCATCGCCTCATCGGCGCAATAGAACTCGATGAGCTGGCGTTTCGTGACCGCCTCAATGACGGCCTCTTCCGAAACCTTTCGCGCCAGCGCCGCGACGTCCACGTCGCTGGCCTCGGTCGCCATCACGTCCTCGGCCTGGGCGAAGCGGAGCAGTTCGTTGACCAAATTGCCAAGCTCCTTCAAGTCGACCTTGATGCGTTCGCGCGTGGGGCTGGACGGTAGATGGGACAATTCCAGCAGAAGGACCGCGAGTGGCGTGCGCAGCTCATGAGCGACGTCCGAGGTGAATTGCTTTTGCAACTGCAGTGAGCGATCCAGTTTCGCCAGGATGGTGTTGATTGTGGATGCAACGTCCGCGAATTCCCGCGCCATGCCATGTTCAGGAATGTGGGCCAGCATCTGACCGCGAGCCACGGCTGTGCCGATGCGCGTGGCGCTGTAAGATAGGCGACGGAGCGGCCGCAGCGCCGCCTGGGTCGTCAGGAACATCGCGAGCGTTAGCGCGGGAATGAAAAATAGCGCGGGAACGAATACATGGTCGGCGAGATAATCGAAGACGACCGGCGTTCCCGCCCAGGCCGGCTCGCCAATCATATAGGTCTGCACCCAGTAGGCATTCACGCGTCGGATGAGTAGCGAGACTACGCTTTCCGGCTGATCCCGCAAATCATCGGGTCGAACGAGCGTAAAGCCCTCAAGAAGATCTGAGCCGATTGCGCTCCAGTCGTCAGCGCCATCGGGGTCTGACGGCGTCGCCGCCGGATATTGCACAGCAGGCAACCAGCGCGTGTTCGCCGACGCGAGAATTCGACGCGTGGCAAGGAGGCGACGGTCAAAGACGCGGAAGCCATAGGCCTGCGGAAAATCGCGAAAAAGCGGGAGATTCGCGGGGTCTTTTCCGGCCTCGATCGCTTGAACGATGGCGACCGCATTGGCGTTCAACGTCGCTTCGCGGAGGCGCGATGTGTCTGAAACATACTGGACGAAGAATATCAGCGTCAGCGGCAGGCAGACTGAAACGGAGGCGACCACCATCCGCGCCGCCAGAATCCGGGAAAGCGATTTTTGGCCGGCCCGGCCTAGCACGCCAAACGCTCGACGAGGACATAGCCGATGCCTCGCATCGCGACGACCTCGACGGTTGCATGCGCCGCATCCAGTCGCCGGCGAAGACGCGAAACCGTCGCCTCAACCGCGTTGACCGTCACTTCATTGTCGAAAGAATAGACGGCATTCTCCAGCTTTTCACGGCGGAGCACCTGTCCTTGCTGGGCCATCAGCACGGAGAGCGCGCGCAGTTCGCCGGGAGGGATGCCGACGATGCGGCCGTCGATCGTCAGCGTCAACGAGACCGTATCCAGGCAGACATTTCCGGCTGTCAGAGATTCCTCCGATACTTGCCGGGCGCGGCGTCCCAAGGCGCGCACACGCGCAATCAATTCGTCATCATCGACCGGCTTTACGATGTAATCATCGGCGCCGGCGTTCAACGCCTGCACCCGGCTTACGAGATCGCCCTGAGCCGTGACCACCAGAACCAGCGCGTTATTCTTGCTTTTCCTTATGGCGTTCAGAACATCCCGGCCATTTCCATCGGGCAGCGACAGGTCGAGGACGATGACATCGTGGTCGGCAAGCCTGATGGCCGCGCGAGCTTCGTCGACGCTTCCGGCGATGTCGACCGCATGACCATTGTCGGTCATCAACCTCGCCATTAGCGCCGCCAGCCGCGCATTGTCTTCGACGATCAACAATCTCATGAAGTGTGGCGCCCGCCGTAATATGTTCAGTAAACGCATGCCATCCTTTCGTGGCATTTTTTAGCCTATCGCTTCGTTGGTCTACGCGTCGTAAAGTCCGGACCTGTCCGTCAGAGCCGTTGATATTGATGAACGACTCGCCATTGAGACGGCGTCAAAAGTAATATTGATCGTAGAACGTCTCTAAAGCGGTCGACATCTTTTACGTGGTTTTTCTACGCTTGCGTCCGTGGATGCCCCGGCTGACCAGACCTTGATCTCCTAAGCTCGATGATTCGCCAGCGGCGGCCCGTGTGGCGATCCGGCGGTCATGCCGGAGTGACTAATATATCACGCTCTCCTGATTTTATTCACCCCCCGGGCATAGCTGCACTTTTACCGATTGACGCGAGCTTGGCCTTACCGGAAGTTGCTATATCAATTCTAATATAGCCTATCGCCCGCCTGGGGCGCTTTTTCTAGAGGCCTGCGCGCCATGCCGATGAAGATCCACGCCCTTGATAGCGTCCCCCAAAAGCGCATAGCTTTAAAGCGCGGCGGCTTCGCGGCGATGACCGCCATCGCGGCCGTGCTGGCGCTGCCGCGCCCCGGCGAGGCCGGCCCCAGTGGCGGCACGGTGGTTCAGGGCTCCGCCGGCATCTCGCAGGCGGGCAATACGACCAATATCAACCAGTCGACCAACAGGGCGATCATCGACTGGCAGGGCTTTTCGATCGGCCCGCAGGAGACCGTCAATTTCTACCAGCCGAGCAGTTCGGCGGTGACGCTGAACCGCGTCATCGGCAATGAGCAGAGCGTCATTTCGGGCGCGCTCAACGCCAATGGACAGGTCTTCATCGTCAATTCGGCCGGCGTCCTCTTCACCAAGGGTTCGCAGGTCAATGTCGGCGGCCTCGTCGCTTCGACGCTCGATATCTCCAACGCCAGTTTCATGGCCGGCAATTACGTCTTCTCCGGTCCTTCGACGGCCTCCGTCGTCAATCAGGGCGCGATCCACGCGCATGATGGCGGCTATGTCGTGCTGCTCGGCAAGACGGTCTCGAACGAGGGCGCGATCAGCGCGACGCTGGGCACGGTGGCGATGGCCTCGGGCCAGAAGGTCACGCTCAATTTCGCCGGCGATTCGCTGATCGACGTGACCATCGACGAGGGCGTGCTGAATGCGCTGGTCGAGAACAAGGCGGCGATCAAGGCGGATGGCGGACGGGTGATCCTGACGGCGCGGGCGGCCGACGCGGTGCTGTCGGCGCAGGTCAACAATAGCGGAATCATCCAGGCGCGCACGATGGCCACGCTGACCGGCGGATCGGGCGCGGAAACGGCGCGCACAGGCTCGATCAAGCTGCTCGCCTCGGGCGGCACGGTCCATGTCGCGGGCACGCTCGACGCTTCCGCGCCGAAGGGCGGCAAGGGCGGCAAGATCGAGACCAGCGGCGACAAGGTCAGAATCGCCGACGGCGCCTTCGTCACAACCAAGGCGGCGAGCGGCGAGAATGGAACCTGGACGATCGACCCGAACGGCTTCAATATCGGCGCCGGCGGCGACATCGACAATGGCCTGCTCAGCCTGATGCTTGGCTACAGCAACATCTCGATCTACTCGACTTTTGGCCGCGGGATAGACGGCAACGTCAATGTCCTCGGCCGCGTGAGCTGGTCGGCCAACACCATTCTGACGCTGAACGCCACAAATAACATCAATATCTCCGCCCCGATCACGGCGACGGGCGCCAGCGCCGGTCTGGCGCTGAACTTTGGCGGCTACGCGACGACCGGCAGCGTCGCGGCCGGGCGTGATTACAATATCTTTGCGCCTGTGACGCTGAGCGGCGCCAGCGCCAGCCTGAGCATCAACGGGCAGGCCTACACGCTGATCCACAACATGGCGCAGCTTGCGGCGCTCAGCCTCCCGGTCATTGATCCGAAGACAGGGCTGCAAGCCATCGACCCGTATACGGGACTGCCGGTATGGGCCCCGGCGACGGGTTATTACGCTCTTGGCAATGACCTCAATGCGTCGGGCGCGGTC
Organism: Alphaproteobacteria bacterium; assembly: GCA_003158585.1. Lineage (GTDB taxonomy): Bacteria > Pseudomonadota > Alphaproteobacteria > Micropepsales > Micropepsaceae > Rhizomicrobium. The sequence continues at coordinate 2,838 of PMKE01000122.1, read as the reverse complement.
TACAGCGGGGCGGTGGTGCCGATCCTGACTGGAACCCTGGCCGGGATGGGCCATAAGGTCAGCAATCTCACCATCATCGATGCCGCCGGACACGGTAACGACGGTCTGATCGGAACCGTCGGTTCGGTCGTCATCGACCCCAATACCGGGAACAGGTCGGTCGATGGCGTCGGCGCAGTCCGCGACATCACGGTGGTAAATTTCAAGATTACAGATAACAATACCTCCACTGGCAACAGCGGCGCGGATGGCGCATTGGCCGGATCTGTTTACAAAGGCAGCACGATCCGCAACGCCTACTCCTTCGGCGCGACGATGACGGGGATTTTCAACGTGGGCGGGCTGGTTGGCTTCAACCAGGGCGTCATCGATAACGCCCATGTCGACTCCGTGAATATATCAGCTCTCGACAGCGGCAGCGGCTACGGCGGGTTGGTCGGAGAGAATTTTGGAATCATCGAAAATTCCTCCGCCACGGGGAAATTGAGCGCCGCCGGCGTGTTGAGCAATGACGGCTCCGGCCTCACCTTTAGTTCCGATATCGGCGGGCTGGTCGGGTTCAACGCAGGCGCCATCATCAATTCATCCGCCTACACGGATATCAATGCAACGAACAGCGTCAGCGTCGGCGGGCTCGTTGGAATCAATATCGCCGGCTCCTCCGCCGACGGCAGTTTCAATCCTGGCAGCATCACCGGCTCCAGCGCGGGCGGGACTGTGAATGCGACCTGGACATACCTCCAGACGAACGGCCAGGATTATGGCGGATTGGTCGGCACGAACATGGGCGGCGCGATCAGCAATTCCACATCCGGCGTGAATGTGGCCGTGACGGCGGGATCCGGGACCATTGACGGTGAAACCTACCCTGCCTTCGTCCAAAACGTCGGCGGCCTGGTCGGGAACAATACAAATGGATACAACTCGGATGGATCGACAATTAACGGCACTATTCGCGATTCGTCCTCATATGGCAATGTGAACGGCGAAGGCCTTGTCTTTTCTGTTGGCGGCGGAGTTGGGAATAACGACGGGTCGATCAGCGGTTTGCATGCCTACGGAAACGTGAACGGCTTTTCGGAAGTCGGTGGGCTGGTCGGGGCGAACATCGGCGACGTCAGCAACAGCACCGCCAGCGGATCTGTGAATGGCAGGGCGAATGTCAGCGAGCTGGTCGGGAGCGATAACGGCGCCGTCAGCGACGTCACATATCTTGATCCGCGCGCCATTGCGGCGCAGGCAGCCCTGGCCGCCGCACGGGCAGCTCAGAACGCCGCCGCCGCGGCCGGAGCGGCGACGGTGAGCGCGACGACCGACGCGGCGATGACGGCGGCGAGGCCGCCGAGGCCGTCGAGCGCCAAGGCGGGAACGCAGGCGGTCGCTGATCTCGCAGGTCCAAAATTCGACGACAATGTCAAGGTCGAGGAGCCAGCTGCGAGCTTCGGCCACGGCGGCGCCGGCTCCTCGAGCGGAGGGCAGCCCGCGCGAACCGAGGAGCGGAACAAGCCATCCGAGGAGCCGCGCCCGCGCCGCCACGTCGCCGCTGCGGCGCCGGCGCACAAAACCCACGCGGGGAGCGGCGGCGCGAATCTTGGCGCCACCATCCGCAGCATCGAGATCAACGGCCAGCATTACGACCTGCAAGACGGGGCGCCCGCGAATGGCTCCCCCAAAGGCGGCGCATCCGGCGCGAAAGCGCAATAGAATTCCCTATGATCCAGAAGGTCCAACGCACATGAAGTTCGGCCTGTTTCTCGCGCATGGCGGCGCGCTCCTCCTCACGCTGGGCGCGATGTCTTCGGCCCGCGCGCAGACCCCTGGACCCATCGCGCCCTTCAATCTCGGCGACGCCGTGCGCTCGGCCGAGGAGGCGCGGCGCCCGCCATTGCCGCAGCCGGCGGCGGCGCCCGTGCTGCCCCAGGTCGCCGAGCCGCAACTCAAGATGAACGACACGGAGACGCTGTTCGTGCGCGCCATCGCGCTCGAGGGGCCGGACCTTGGCCACGCGGAGGAGGTGCGCGAGATCCTGGCGCCTTACGAGAACCGCAAGCTGACGCTGGCGGACATCTACGCGGCGGCGGACAGGATCACGACGCTTTTCCGCAACGCGGGTTATCTCGTCGCCAAGGTCTATGTGCCGGCCCAGGACGCGCGCGGCGGGGCGTTGCGCTTGANNGCCGGAACGCCCCTCATTCAGAAGGATGCGCTCGAACGCGCCATGCTGCTGGTTTCGGACTTGCCGGGCGCGGGAATGCCGCGGGTCGCGATCGGGCCGGGGCAGGCGCCGGAGACGTCGGATTTCGTGTTCAGCGCGCCCGAGGGGCGCCGCATCGACGGCTATTGGGTCGCCGACAACTTTGGCTCGCCCTGGACCGGGCGGGTGAGGACCAGCGGCGCGATCAATGTGAATTCGCCGCTCGGCATCGGCGACCGCGTCGCGCTGTTCGGCATGGTTTCGCAAAACGCCGAACTCGTGAACGGACGCGCGGCCTATTCTCTGCCGATCGGCTATGACGGGCTGCGCGGCGAAGTCGCCGCCTTCCGCACCACCTATGCGCTGAGCGGCGTCTATGCGGCGACAAGAGGGACGGGCACCGCCGACGGGATCAGCGCGACCCTCACCTATGCGATGCGGCGCCAGCGCGACGACAGCATCTATATTTCGGGCAATTTTACCCACATGGGGCTGAACGACAAGCTGCTCGGCGTCTCCTTCGCCGACAGGACGATCGATCTCGGCACGGCGGCGATCACGCGCGACACAGTCGGCGCGCTGATCGGCCTGCCGCTGACGACGAGCGGGTCGTTCTCCTTCACCGCCGGCTATGTGAATTTTCT
>PMKE01000003.1 GCA_003158585.1 Alphaproteobacteria bacterium | reverse complement strand
CAGATGAAAGCGGGGTAACCATCCAGATCGCCCCGCAAATGCCTTGCTAAGAGTTGGGCTTGCGCATGGACAAACAGGCCGAATGCCATCCCTTCATCTAGAAAGGGATGCCGGGCTTCGTCCCGCTTGCGCTCTTGCCAAGCCACCAGAACAGTCTTGCGCCCTTCATCCGTTAGTCGGACGCCACCACCGTCTTCCATGACAAAGTCGCTGGCGTTGATTTGTCTGCGGTTTATGAGGCTGAGGGCCAAACGATCGGCCAGCACCGGACGAAATTCTTCCATCAAATCGAGTGCCAAAGAGGCGCGACCGGGACGGTCGGCATGAAGATAGCCGACCTGCGGATCAAGCCCGAAAGTTTCCAGCGCCGAACGACAATCATGCCCCAACATGGCGTAAAGAAAAGACAGGAGCGCGTTGATCCTGTCCAAGGGCGGGCGCCGAGAGCGGCCACCAAACATGAAAGCAGGATCATCAACGCGGATCAAATTCTGAAAAACGGAGAAATAGGTAACGGCGGCTTCGCCTTCAAGGCCGCGTAAAGTGTCGATATCGCTAACGGCCAAGGTACGGCGCGCGATGTTCGTCAAGCGAATCTCAGCATTCTCCAATGCTCCTTTGGCGCTTTCGGTCAATTCATCTGTGTAGTCGCGCAGGCATCGCCGTATCACCGCACGCTGATTGGTCGCTTTCGCTGCCACAATACTGCGCACAACGGGCGTGGTGCGCGCCGGATCGTCCGCCACGCGATATTGCGTCCGGCGCAACAGAACATTACCGCTGCGCTTGCCCTCAACGCGGGCGATAAAGCGCCCATTGGGTTCCAGGAGCGAGATGGTGATGCCAGCGTCGGCACACGCGCCCATCAAGGCCGGAGAGGCACCGGGACGGCCAAAGCCGACAATGGCTTCGAGCATATGCAGTGGGGCGCGGCCGATTTCTGCGCCATCGGCTTGGACCACCAGATTGGCCCCGTCTTTGGAGAGCCAGGCATCTTCGCGGGTGACGTAGATGGTGTTCAAAAGGCGCCGCATGGTGGCCTCAATCGCCGATTTGTTTTGTCAGCCACCGGTCAACATGCGGGGCTTTTTCGAGTTGTTTGGGACAGCATAAATCCAAAAGAGAACATTGCTTGCAGGCCGGTTTTGCTTCCGGCAGGGGCGTTGTGTTCGCAGCGATCATTGCCCGGGCGGCTTCTGCGGTGTTTCGTGTTAGTTGCCGCAGCTCCGCATCCATGGCGACGATCAGACGCCGCCTCGTCATGCCGTAGAACAACGCGCCTTCCGGAACCGGCTGGCCGAACATCTCTTCCAGGCATAGGGCCTGCGCGCACAATTGTACTTCGTCGGCCCGGTGCGCCTTGGGTTTACCGCGTTTGTATTCGACGGGGTAGGGCCGCTCCGTTTTGCCGTCCAGACGCATTTCGACGACATCGGCTTTGCCGACAACACCCAGGTGAAGGGAGCGAAGCGCAACCCCGCGCGCTATGCGAACACCTGGCCGCTTTTCAGGCCATCCGGCATCAACCTTTCCATGCAAGAGGCGCCCAGCGGCTGTGGCCCCGTCTTCCGCCCACAATTGCTCGACATGGATCAGCGCGCATTGCCGCGGACAGAACAGATAGTGTTGCAACGCCGATATCGCGATCAGCGAGTCTTCTATCTGCTCGTTCGGCGGGGCTTTCATACTTTCTCGATGATTTCGATTCCTGAGGGTAAGCCATCGCGGTCGATGGTGATGGCGTAGTCGGCAAAACTACGGGCCGGTGGGGCGTTGTCGAGGCCGGGATCGCCGATCTCGTGATGTTCGCCCAGATAATTGCGATAGGTCTTGACCCGGGCAAACAGATCATGGGCCTGCGCGTTGCCGAGGGCCGAAGCGTGCCGGAAGACGATCAGCTTGCGTGTTGCCATTTCGCCGCGTGCAGCCGAGCGGTCATGCTCGAACATATTGTTCATGGCTTCGAACAGAAGGTCCAGATCGCTGTCGGAAAAACCCGTTCCCTTGGTGGGATGGGAGGCAAGCGGCGCGGAAACGAACCCATGGGCGCGGTAAAGCCCATAAGGCACGATATGCTTGCGGCCCATGGTGCGGTTGTCGGTGCGCGCGGCGCTGTCGTCTCCTTCAGCCTTCTGCTTCTTTTCCGCTTCATTGGTTGCGGCCATGCGTGTGATGGAGATTTCCTGAGGCACGATGGGCTCGATAGACTGGGCAAAGGCGATCTGCACGGGGCCGCGCACCTGGCCGCAGTTGACGCCAGTGCTCATAACCGCGCCGAATGTGCGAACGTCGAAGAAGTTCCGGCACATGAACTCGTTGAGCTTCTTCGCCTCGCCATCGTCCTTTGGATTGAGCTTCGCGTCCTTTTCCACCTTGGCGTCGCCGGGGCGCAGCGCCTTGTAGGCCTGCCGGTGTTTGTCGTTGAGGATGGCGCCGTCCTGCACGTAGATGTGCCGGCCCTCTTCGCCAGCATGGGCAAACTCGACGTAGTTGCGAACCTTGCGTTTGAGGCTGACGTCCGAGACAAGGCCGAAGTTCGTTTCCGGATCGATGCGTGGCATGTTGCCGGCATCGGGATCGCCGTTGGGATTGCCGTTTTCGCAGTCGAAAAGCAGCACGAAATCATAGCGATTGGCGATGGCGGTCATTGGGCGGTCTCCTCGACGGGCGTTCCGTTCTTGGTGGATTTAAAGAATTCGTTGCGCTGGTGATAGTAGCCGAGGCCGAACAGGGACTGATCTTCGGCGGACAAGGCGCTCGGGAAGGGGTCGGCGGCCGGGTCCATCGCCCCCATGATTTCGCCCACCAGCTTTTCGAGGTTGACCTTCCGGCCCGGCGATTGCTTGCCGATCTTGCTGAGGTGATTGGCCGAGCCCTTGTC
>PMKE01000048.1 GCA_003158585.1 Alphaproteobacteria bacterium | reverse complement strand
TGGGTGAGGATGCCCACCAGCTTGCCCGCGTTGCCCGCCGTCGCGCCCACCACAACAGGCACGCCCGAGATGGAGTGATGCGTCATCAGGTCGAGCGCCTCGGCCAGCGTCGCCTCGGGGCCGATGGTCAGCGGGTTCACCACCATGCCGCTCTCGTAGCGCTTGACGCGGCGGACGTGCTCGGCCTGCTCCTCCACCGAGAGGTTGCGGTGGATCACCCCGATGCCGCCCGACTGCGCCATCGCAATGGCGAGCGGAGCCTCCGTCACCGTGTCCATCGCGGCGGAGATGATGGGGATGCCGAGTTCGACCGTCTTGGTGAGGCGCGTGCGCGTGTCCACCTGGGCGGGCAGAACCTCCGACGCCGCCGGAACCAGCAGCACGTCGTCGAAAGTGAGAGCTTCCCGGATGTTCATGGCGCACGCTCCTTCTCTATATAGGGGGCGCGCTACCTGCGGCGGGCTTGCGCGCCCGGCCTGTGGAGCGGCGAGGCTTTAGCGGAGAGTCCCGGGATTCGCAAGCGAGGGGGGGAACCCCGTTTGTCGCCGCGATTTCGCGACGGTGGGGTGGGTTTTGACGGGCGAACGGAGAGGGAACGATTCGGGGTGATTTCCTCGTCGCGGTATAGATGGGATTCAACGAGATGGCTGCGTGCTCGGCGCAGTCTGCATGCCGCTTTCCTTCGTAGGCATGGCGGTGACGGGCTATCGCCTTATCGTGAGAAACTCTGAATATGCCCCAGGCATACTTGTTTAGGTGTATTCAGAACAGTTCATTGTGAAAGCTCGAGATGTATTGGAATGGGGTCGGCGTAGCTTTGTGACGTTTGAGTTCGGCACCTACGTTGATGCTCATTCGCGCGGCTTGCCCTGCCGCGGCGACAAGCAAGGCGTCGACGACAGGAAGATTGAATACCAATCCAGCAATAACAACGGTCGCGATTACCCCCACGTCCAAATTCAGTGCAGCAGACAGGCTGGAAAGTCGTAGTCTAATTCCTGCACCCTTTGACGCTTTGAAGTGGTCAATAATTGCTCCCTCTAACCGTTCTATTTCCTTATTGAGGGCCAGAGCCCCATCCCCAGCGCTGATCACGCGTTCATATATGTCTTCGAGATAATGCCGTAAGGCGAGCAATTCTGCTCTGCGCTTTTCACGAAATTCAAGGATATCTTCAAGTGGAACGTCCCTATCTGGCACTGGAATAGCCTGATGCAACTGCACCAAAACGCCGCGGTTCGCATTGAGATCATCATCATCAAAGGAAACGGAGTTCTCGCCGCGCGATAAGCTCCAAACCCCGGGCTCCGCGTCATCGAGCTTACGAAATCCATTAATGTAGGCATCGTGTAAGATCTTTCCAAATTCACCGCTATGCACTTCAAACCGTGTGCGCTGCAAAATGTGTGAATCCATCAGAAATTTGATGTCGGGCTCTATAGAAAAACCAAATAGTGATTGATCTGGCCATTCCAGCTTATCCCAGAACAGGAGGTTTGATCGCAATTCTTGCTGATTCAATCCGCCGGTTACGGTAATCATGTTTGTTGCGACACTTACAGTAATAGGTGACGAGATTACGAGGCCGCGCACATCCGGCATCTGCACCTCCTCTACAAGACAACAAGATAATATGGGAACGCCGCCCCCGAAGACAGCGCTAATGTCGCTGCATTGAGAAGACAGGCGTCGCTTTGACGTTGCATCATTACGATCCCGACGCTCACCGGATCGGTATGCAGGCGGCGGGGCGTTCGGCGGGCTTGAAAAACCGGACGAATGGGGCGCGCCCGCTCGGATGCGACGCGCCGGAACGTCGGGCGCGCGCTGACGGGGAATGGTGCTATACTCCCTCCGCACGATGAGTGGGGGAGAAGCAATGAGGAATCTGTTTCTCGTAATCGGGCTTGCCGCGCTGGCGTTGGGGTTGATCTGGATCGGGCAAGGCACCGGCACTGTTCACCTGCCGCAAGCAAGCTTTGGGATCGACGCCTTGCATCTGAAGTATCACGGGGCGGGACTTGCCGCCGCAGGGCTGGTGCTGATCTTCGTCGCGCGCCGTCGCCGGGATTTGCGGCACAAGTTCCTGTGATTGGAGCGCGGTTCCCTTAGAGCATCGTTCGTTCAGACGGGACCATATTGCTCTCATGCTTCGACAAGCTCAGCATGAGGGATTAGCAAAGACCCTCACCCTGAGCTTGTCGAAGGGTGAGGAGGGTATTCGGCGACAGCTTACGCATTCCCCCTCACCCGGCTTCGCCTTCGGCTACGCCGTGGCAAGCCCGGCCCCCTCACCCCAACCCTCTCCCCCAAGTGGGGGCGAGGGAGTAGAAATTCCGCATGTCCTCCTCGACCCCCGCTACGAAGTTTCTTGAGAAAGCAGGCGCCCGGTTCACGCTGCATCATTACGACTACGATCCCGACGCCGACCGGATCGGGATGCAGGCGGCACAGGCCTTGGGCGAGCCCGCGCGGCGCGTGCTGAAGACGCTGATGGCCGAGGTGGACGGCAAGCCCGTCTGCGTGATCGTGCCGTCGGATCGCGAAGTGTCGATGAAGAAGCTGGCCGCGGCGTTCGGCGGCAAGGCTGCCGCGATGATGAAGCCCGCCGACGCCGAACGCGTCACCGGCTATCGCGTCGGCGGCATCAGTCCCTTCGGGCAGAAGAAGAAGGTGCCCGCGGCGATCGAGGAGACGGCGCTGGGCGAGCCCCTCGTGTTCCTCAACGGCGGCCAGCGCGGGCTTCAGGTGCAGATGGACCCGCGCGAGATCGTGCGCGTACTCGGGGCGGTGGCGGCGGCGTTGATCGGGTAATCGCCCTCCTTGCAACACGCTCGCAAGACCGTCCGCGAAGCGACACTTGGCGAAGTTGACGGCTTTCTGCTCTTGCCTGCACGCTCCCCCCGAACCGTCGTTTTTTGGCCGGTGCGCCTGCACCGAAGGGGGCAAAATGCGATCTCTCAAAAGCCTAGCGATTGCTTGTGCCGTGTCGGCATCCGTTGCGTTCGCGTATCATGCAAGCGGCTCGACGACCGCCGGCACGAGTCCCGCGCGTCACGCGGCGCCCGCCGGAAGCTACCAGGTCGCCCAAGAACCCTGGTGTCACTACGTCACATTCTGGGGGAGGCCGCGTGGCGGGCAATCGACCACCTGCATTCGCTGCGTCACGGGCTATTACAGCAACACGACCTGGACGACCTGTCCGGTACGGCAGGCGGCGGGCTCGGGATTCGTGCAATGCGGGACCGGCCCGGGCGCGCCGGCCGCATCGCCGGAAATGTTGTGCGAGGATCAGACCGGCGTCGGGACGTCTTCCTCCGCTTCGGGCGGCGTCATCCGGGTAACCTCGGGGACATTGGGCGCAAATTGCGGCGTGGGCCGCGGCAACGTCTCCACCCAGGTGGCGGCAATCTGCAACGGCAAGGACGAGTGCACGTTGAGCGGCCACGACGTCGGCAATCCCGATCCCGCTCCCAACTGCGCCAAAGCGTTCGCGGTCGAATGGCAGTGCTCCGGACAAAACGGAACGCGCTCGAATGCAAATCCCGCGACGGTCGACGAGACGACCCCGCTCACGCTCAGCTGCAGGACCGCCTCGTCAGGCGGCGGCGGTTCCACCGGCGGCATGACGAGCGGTACGGGCCGCGCCACGGCGGGCAGCACCGGCAGCAGCTCGATAAGCGGGTATACCGGCGGCGGAAACACGAGTGGCACCGGCCGCGCCACGGCCGGAATGCCGCAAGTCATGGGACAGCAGGAAATCCGGGACGGCTCGGGACGCATCACCCAGGAAGCGGCCAAGATCTACATCGTCACCTGCCAGATCGGCTACAACACGGGACGCCAGATCTACATCTATCAATATCTGAGACGGCCGGGCTTCCGCGCCATCCTGCCGCCGGATTGGAGCCACCCGGCCGGAGGACGCGATTTCGCGACATACAACGAGGCCTTGAACGCCGCCTGCTACAGATGATTTTCGGATTGCGGGAGCGCTGAGCACAACACGTCCTGCGTGCCCCCTCACCCACCCCTCTCCCCCAAATGGGGGAGAGGGAACGGCATCTCGCTTAATTTTCCGGCCATGCTTTGCTATCGCGCAAAGCGTCGAAGCGCTACGATAAGACCAACGCGAGGGAGATCGTCATGGCTAAGAAAATCGGACGCCGCAGCTTTCTGAAGAAGAGTGCGAGCGTGCTTCCCGTTCTGGCGGCGATGGGACTGGCCCTGACCGTATCGCAGCCGGCACGCGCCGACTGCAACGACGACTGCGCGGGCAGTTGCTACCAGGGCTGCACCGGCTCCTGCATGGAAGGCTGCACGGGCTCCTGCAAAGAGGGCTGCACCGACTCCTGCATGGAAGGCTGCGAAGGCGGCTCGAAGTAGCGCTACTGCTCGTTACGTTCTTTGGAGATAGACGTGCGGCCGCAAGGCCGTGCGCTTTTTTGAACGGCGCCCGCCGCCGGATAATATTCCTGTGGCAGGTCGCAGTGCGCGCTATTCCTGCGGCGCGGCAAGGGGCGAAATTGCACATTGAGATGGAATTCCGAGGCAGACATACTTGTCTGACAAATAGCAGGGGCTGCCTTTCGGCCGCCGCCGTATAGTTGCCAAAGGTGAGGGAAATGAATCGTAAGTACGTCGTGTCCGCAGCGTTGTTCGCCGCCGCCTGTTTCGCCTTTCCGTGCGCCGCGCAAATGACGCCCAGCGTGCCGGGCGGAGGCCCAGTGACGGGCCCCACCGGACCTTCGTCCGGCGACAACACGTACAACGAGATCGACAGGACGATCTTCCGCTACAACCTAGAGCAGAAGAGGCTGCAGACAGGCAAAACGGCTGCCGAACTGAAGGCGATCGACATCGCCGATGCGTCCGCGCTCGTCAATTCGGTCCAGTTTGCCTGCGAGGTGACCGACGCCGAGCTTGTGCTGGAAGGAAGCGACACCGTCGACGGGAAAGCCGTCAAAACAAAGACCTACGAAGCTGCATGCGGGAACGGGCTGGGTTATTTCTTCGTCGCAGGCACCGCACATCCGACAGGCATGACCTGCTTCGCCGCCGATGCGACCCGCGCTGCAGACATCAAGGCGGGCCGCGCTCCGGCCAATGCTTGCGCACTGCCGGAAAATGCCGACATCAAGACGATCGCGGCCAATTTCCTGCAGCGCGCCGGGAAAACCTGCCAAGTGCGCGACCTGCGGTGGATCGGCGTGAGCCCAAAATCGAACACCGACTTCACGGAAGTGGCGTGCAGCGACGGCAACGGCTTCATCGTTGCGAGCCCCCTGCCCGGCTCGACGTTGAAGCCGCGGATTGCACAGTGCCACGACGCCGCCATGCAGGGTATGCCATGCAAATTGTCTGACAACGGCCAGGTCCTGACCGTGCAAACGTTCAAGGACGCGCTCGCGCAGCACAATGTCGTCTGCGACGCGTCGGACGTGCGCGTGGTTGGCAAGGAATCCGTGGCGAAGCGGCACGTGGTCGAGTTCGCGTGCAAACAGCACCCCGAAGGCCTCGTCGCATATATCCCGCTCGAGGACGGCACCGCTCCGTTCGAAACGGTCGATTGCGCAGCTGCGGCCAAGCGCGGGGTGACGTGTAAGCTGACCACGCCCCACTAATATACAGAAGCCGGATTGGAACGATCACGCGAACTGCTTTACCCGTCCGGTGTCCGCCTAAACGGCCAACTCGGCCGTTCCAGGTCTTTCTCTCCTGTGAGGCTGCTGTCGTGGCGGCGGAATAGCGAAGCCGTCTCGCCTTCGCTGCCGCCCGATGCTGCATTTCAATGCGAAGCTGGTTTCCGCGACGTAACGCGACAAATCCGCCGTGTGCCGCCTCTGCGCGTCCGCTATAGTGCCCGCGAGGGGCGCCGGTCGAAGCCTTAAGAGGTGATGCCATGAAGTCTCGCAATATCGCTATCGGATGCGTGCTCGCGCTGCTGGCGTCGAGCTTGGGAACCACCGTCGCCGTGGCGGATCCGAGCTGCACGGAGCGGATGGATCAGGGCGACGGCACGTCGTGGAAGGAATGCGTCAACGACGACGGCTCGCAGCACTGCTACAAGATCTCGAACGCGGAAGGCAGCACGGCCTACGAAGTATCCTGCTCTTCGTAGAGATCACTCGAGGTCCGGATAAGGTCCCTTGCCGCCTTCCGCGATGAAGCGGTCGATGGCGCGCTCCAGCACGGGCAGCGGCACCGAACCGAGCTGCAGCACCGCATCGTGGAAGGCGCGGAGGTTGAACTTGACGCCCAACGCCTTCTCCGCCTTGGCGCGCGCCCGGAGAATGGCGATCTCGCCCATGTAATAGGAGAGCGCCTGCCCCGGCCAGGCTATGTAGCGGTCGACCTCGGTCTCGATCTCGTGATCGGGCAGCGCAGTGTTGTCGTGCATGTAGCGGATGGCCTGCGCCCGCGACCAGCCCTTGCTGTGGATGCCGGTATCGACCACCAGGCGCGCAGCGCGCCAGATCTGATAGGAGAGCATGCCGAAGCGCTCATAGGGCGTGTGATACATGCCCATCTCCTGCCCCAGCCATTCGCAGTAGAGCGCCCAGCCCTCGCCATAGGCCGAGAGGTAGGTGTTGCGGCGGAAATCCGGCAGCGATTTGTCTTCCAGCGCCAGCGGCATCTGGAAGGCGTGGCCCGGCGCGGATTCGTGCAACGTCAGCGCCACGAGGCTGTAGAGCGGGCGATGCGGCAGGTCGTAAGTGTTGACGAGGAACTCGCCGGGGCCGCCGCGGCCCGAGGTGTAGAACGGCGCCATGTCGGCGGGCACCGGCACGATGGTGAAGCGGGCGCGCGGCAAGAGGCCGAAATACTGCGCCGCCTTGCCGTCGAACTCCTTGGCGATCCAGGCCGCGCGGTCGAGAAGTTCCTGCGGGGTCTTGGCGTAGAAACGGGGATCGGTGCGCAGGAAATGCAGGAAGGCGGGCAGATCGCCCTTGAAGCCGGTCTGGCGCATCACGGCGGTCATCTGCGCCTTCAGCTTGGCGACCTCGGCAAGACCTAGGGCGTGGATCGCCTCGGGCGGCATGTCGAGTGTGGTGTATTCGAGTATCTGTTGGCGGTAATAGGCCTTGCCGTCCGGCAGCGCCTCGGCGGCGAGCGTGGTGCGTGCGTGCGGCACGTATTCGCCGTTCCAGAATTTCAAGAGATCGCGATAGGCGGGCTGCACCACTTCGCGGATCGTTTTCAGCGCCGCGGCGCGCAGGCGGGCCTGTTCGGCGGGCGGCATGGCGGACGGCATCTGTTTGAAGGGCACATAGAACGCCGTGTCCTCGGGCTTTGCGTTCGCCGCCGCCGCGATGGAGCCGTCGCGCCCTTCGAGGGTGACGCGCGGCGGGGTGAAGCCGCGCCGGAGCCCCGCGCGCATCTCGGCGATCTCTTCGCGGAAATAGCGCGGGATGTCGCGCATCTGAAGGGTCCAGCGGCCGTAATCGGTGGCGCGGCGGAAGGGTTGGCGGGCGCGGTCGTTGAAATCCGACCAGAAGCTGGTATCGGAATTGGCGGGCATCTCGTAGCTGCGGAATTTCTGTGCGGCGGCGAGGTTGGCGATCTGGAAACGGAACACCTCGTAATTCACCTGCTCCTTGGGCGAGAGCTGCAACAGCGGGATGGCGTCGAGCTGCTTCAGGATGTTCTGCCAGTATGCTAGCCGCGCCGTCTCGGACGCGGGATCGACCTTGGGCAGGTGGTCGGGCACGGGCTTGGTGCCGTTCTCGTCGTCCGCATATTGCGCGCCGCGCCAGGCCCATTCCGAGGTGTAAAGCGCCCGCAAACGGGCGTCCGCGGAGGGCGCGGCAGCTGCAGACGCCAGTCCCAGACATAACACGGCAACCGCCAAGATGATCGCTCGCATGGCACCCCTCCGTTCGACAAAGCGAGCCTAGGAGAACGCACTGCCGGGTCAAGCGGCGGCGCATCACATCGTGCAGGTCGTCTCGATCACCGCCCAGCCGTAGGCGAGTACGCGCCAGACGCCGCTTTCCTTGGTCAATACGAAGGCCCAGCCGCCGCTCTCGGCGAAGGGCTCGCAGCGGTTGATTCCCTGCCAGGCCGTCGGCAGGGAAAAATAGACCCGATCGCCCGAGCGGGAGAAATCGCAGGCCTCGCCGAAGCCGTGCCCCAGCTCCGTCACGCCTTCGAGATGGGCGTGCATCCCGGCGGCCCAGTCGTCGAGGCCGTCCGGCGCGACAAAAAGATAAGGCGCGAAGTTCTCGACGATGACGACGCCTTTGTCCGCGAAGATGCCGTCCGGCACGCCGACGGCGCCGTTTTCGATAAAGCGGGCGAGCTTCTCGGCCACCGCCATCATCGCCTCATCCGGCTTTTCCTTCGCCATGAGTCCTTCTATCCCTTGAACCCCGTCGCCACGAGGTAAAGCTCGACCGATTCCGCGCGGGAGGCGGGCGGCTTGACGTGCTTGACCTCGGCGAAGCGTTTCTTCACCCGCGCCAGGATCTCGTTGGTGGCGCCGCCCTGGAACACCTTGCCGACGAAGGCCCCGCCCGGCTTCAGCACCAGCTCCGCCATGTCGAGCGCCGCCTCGAACAGCGCCAGGGTGCGGATGTGATCGGTTTCGCGATGGCCGGTGGTAGGCGAAGCCATGTCGGAGAGCACCACATCGGCCTCTCCACCCAAGGCGCGCTTCAGCATCCGAGGCGTTTCTTCTTCCAAGAGATCGCATTGGAGGAACTCGACGCCCGCTATCGGCTCCATCGGCTGGATGTCGGCCGCGACGATGCGGCCCGTCTCGCCGACGCGCTCGGCCGCGATCTGGCTCCAGCCGCCGGGCGCCGCACCGAGATCGAGCACGCGCGAGCCGCCCTTCAAGAGGCGGAAGCGCTGGTCCAGCTCCTTGAGCTTGAAGGCGGCGCGCGAGCGGTAGCCCTTCGCTTTGGCGGCGGCGACATAGGGATCGTTGAGCTGGCGCTCCAGCCAGTGCATGGAGGAAACGCTGCGCCCGCGCGTGTTGCGCACCCGCCGCTCGGTCATCGCCGCGCCTCCGCCATCAGCTCGCGCAGGATGCCTTCGCGCAGGCCGCGGTCGGCGACGCGAAGCCGCGTGCAGGGCCAGACGTCGTGGATCGCCGCGAAGATGGCGCAGCCGGGCACGATGAGATCGGCGCGCTCCTCGCCGATGCAGCCGACCCGCGCCCGCGCCTTGCGGTCCATCGCCACCAGCTTCTGCACCACGGCGAGGATGTCGGCGCAATCGTGCCAGGAGGTGTCGACGCGTGCCCGCACGTAGCGCGGCAGGCCCAGCGCCACACCCGCCAGCGTCGTCACCGTACCGGAAGTGCCGAGCAGATGGTTCTTGGCGATATCGAAGGCGCCCTTCTTGTCCATCTCGCGGCGGGCGGCGGCGAAGCGCGCCCGCATGTCCTCTCGCATCGCGGCAAAGCGCGCCGGATCGCTGCGCTCGCCGCTGGCCTCGGCCAGCGACATGACACCGAGCGACACGGACGAAAAATGCACCACCAGCGGCTTGCCGCCGAAGCGCCTGAGCCAGATCGTCTCGGTCGAGCCGCCGCCGATGTCGAACACCAGGGCGCCGTCGAACTCCTCGCCGATCAGCGGGGCGCAGCCGATCGCCGCCAAGCGCGCCTCCTCCGCCGCGGTGACGATGCTGAGCGCGATACCCGCCTCGCGCGCCACGCGGTCGACCAGCACCTGCGCGTTGGCCGCCTGGCGACAGGCCTCGGTGGCGACGGCGCGCACATGGCGCACCCGGTAGCGGTCGATGCGCTCGGCGCAGATCTTGAGCGCGGCCACGGTGCGGTCCATCGCCGCCTCGCCGAGCACCCCGGTGCGCGCCACGCCCTCGCCCAGGCGCACGATGCGCGAGAACGAATCCACGATCCGCATGCTGCCGTCGTGCCCCGGCGAGGCGATCAGCAGCCGGCAGTTGTTGGTGCCCAGGTCGATGGCCGCCAGCACCGGCGCCGGCCTGCGCCCGCGATGGCGCCTCCTGTGCGGCTTTACGGTCCCTTCCAGCGCCGACTCCCCCAGATATGCGGCTGCGACGCTAGCACGGGCGGCCGGGGGGTGGGCATATCCTTGAAATCTAGGGCGAAATGAGGCTAAAGGGGGCCCCCTTGCTGGGGGATCGTCTAACGGTAGGACTGCAGACTCTGACTCTGCCTATCTAGGTTCGAATCCTAGTCCCCCAGCCAGCAAATTTTTTCTTTACTTTTCAATGACATACTGAGGGCGGATGTTCAAAAGTGGGTGCCACTTATGGGTGCCATCCCATTGGCAGACAACGCCTATCTCAAACGGCGACGTGGCAAGCGTCGTAGCGGCTATCGCTGGTACGTGCGCATCAATGTCCCGGCAGACCTTCAAGAACTGATCCGTAAGCGGACGATTGAGCGCGCGCTGAACACCAGCGACTTCAAGGAAGCTCAGAAACTACGACACGCCGCCCTTGCCGAAATACACGCCGACTTCGACCGCGCCCGTCTCGGCAAGATCACGTCGGCGGACATAGAGCATGAGGCTCAAATCTACTTGCGAGAGCGCCTTGCCACGATACAGGCACGACCCGGAGGCACCTTCGAGGTCACCAAGGATGAATTTGGTACCGAGCTTCCTGTCGGGGGCGAATTGGCGCTGCTGGAATTATATCAACATGCTGAGAATGAAGATTGGCCCGGCGGTATCGACCGTGAAGCAACCGGAATCGCCGCGCGGTACGGCACTTCCCTCACTGAGGGGCAACGGCAGGAGCTTTGCAGTGCGCTTCTGCGCGCGGAAATTCAAGCGGTGCAGCGGGCCTTGGCAGTCCATAATGGTGAAATCTCGGAACCCGTGTCGGTCTTAAATGCGCGTTCTGTGGACCCCATAACAGCCGAAGTGGCCCGCCCCACGCGATTGGCACCTAAGAAGGGCAAAGGGCTTCGTATCTCAGAGGCAGCAACGGCATACATCGCGGATCGCAATCGCCAGCGTCAAAGCGCCTGGACGGGGCAGACGCTCAATCAGGCACAAACCACGTTGCGGTTGTTTGCCGACTTCACAAGGGATGCGCCCCTTGCCACAGTAACTCGAAACGAAGTGGCCTCCTTCCTCAACGCTATCGGCCAATTGGACCCGAACTACGGTCGTCGCGCGGGAGCAAAGCTCACCCTAGATATGCTGCTCAAGAAGTATCCCTCGCGGGGCGAGGGGCTCAGCAATAAGACACTGAACCGCCACAGCGGCGTCATTGCTGGCTTGTTTGAATGGGCTATCCGCTCAGGAAAGATCGAAGGCAACAACCCGGCGAAGGGTCACCACCGCTCCGAAGGCGAAAATAGTGAGACTCTGGACGCGCGCCGTTCGTTCACGACGGACGAATTGAAAAAACTCCTTGAAGGCGCACCATTCGCGGTCGCCCGACAAGATCGGGTCCAGCCGACCGCACATACGCCGGATACGACACTAGCTTGGATCATTCCCATCGCGTTGCTCTCTGGAATGCGGCTGGACGAGATATGCGGTCTTCGCATCGAAGACGTTGCCGAAGAGGCGGGCGTCCAATACTTCAACGTCACCTCGCATGAGGGGCGGCGGGTAAAGACGGCAGCGTCCCGACGCCGCGTCCCCGTTCATTCGGAGTTGCTACGGATTGGATTTGCCGACTATCTCGCGCATGTCAGACAGCAGGGACATGAGTATCTATTTCCCGCACTCAAACCCGGCGGACCGGACAAGAAGCACAGTTGGTATATCAGCAAGAGATTCACAGAATATCGCCGTTTGGTTGGTGTAACGGGCGCGAACACTGTCTTTCATTGTTTCCGTAAAAACGCTGCAACCGCACTTGAACGCGCCCGCGTGCCGGAGAACGAGGCCGTGCAGATTCTCGGTCATAAGAAGATGACCATGAGCTACGGCCTTTATAGCGGTGGGCTTGATCTACCGGCGTTGGCACATGTCGTTGAAGCGATCACGTATCCCGGACTTGACCTTTCAGCCTTACGCGGCCTCGCGCACGAGCCCGATGAGAATGCTCGTAATGGAAACATTGCGTCGAACACAAATCCGCAGTCCAGCGACCGTAGTTCCCCGCTTAGTGGTGCGCGCACATAATGAGTGACCAATCTGATGATGTAACTGATGATCGTCTAGCCTCGATCTTGAAAGAAGTGGGCATCGCTAGAGTGCGGGTTCCCGCCTTGCGAACAGCGATACGGAATGCCCAACTCGCGCAAAACATTTGTCAGTTGCGATTCACGATCAATCGCCATGCGGCAGGAGATGCTAGAGACACGAAGTCACTCTTACGGCACCTGAACCGTGCGCAATTCCTGGTCCGGGAAAATAAGATGGTGAGAAGGAGGTTGCGACGCGCTGCTAAGTTGATGCGCGAACGTCGCATGATGCCATTGTCGAAGAACTGCGGGAGTATATATGAGTTTTTTGAGAACGGAGACACTCTAGCTGCAAACTACCTGTCACAACTCATTGAGTTTGTAGAAGTTGCGACAGTCGATGGGCGAACTGATAAAATCAGTGCGCGTGACCGTGGTGTCATTGCGGCAGCCGCAGAATTGACGAGCTTCTGGCTTGAGGCAACCAACGATGCGCCCACATTCAACGATTGGAACGAGGTGACCTCGGACTTCTTGGTGTTTGTTGACCGAGTCCTAAATCTCATTGGGCCGCAACGCGGTTACGCCCGCTACCTGAGGAGCCACAAAGCCGATGTCATCAGTTACTTAATGAAACATGGTGTCTTCACGCTGACTCCCATCATGCAAAATACTGCATCTTCCCCCGCTTAGAACTTTTCCGTCGATTCCTGTAAGCACGTTCTGTTGCCAGTCGGTATGGAGACAGAACAATGCAATCTTTCGCCGAGCCCGTTCCGTATTCCGAAAGGCTCAGTTTGGCGCTCATGCTTGCGCGTCAGGGCTTTCAGATTTTCCCCCTTCGACCCAACTCCAAGGAGCCGCTCTCCAAAGCCGACATGGACGGCCAAGGGTGGAAGGAATATGCCACGACCGATGAAGGCAACATCCGCGAATGGTTTGCTTTCAATCCGGGCATGAACTATGCCGTCTCGCCCGGTGCTAATGCAGTCGTTATTGACGCGGACAATGATATTCGCACTGGTAAGGACGGTGAATCCGAGTTTCGCAGGCTCATGGCCGAACATATGTCGGATGAAAGCGGGTTGAAGACCTTCGCAGTCAAAACGCCTCGCGGCGGGAAGCACTTCTATTATATGACCACGCGCTCTGCGTCCAACTCGGTCAGCAAATTGGCTTCCGGGATCGACGTGCGTGGCGACGGCGGGTACGTCGTTGGTCCCGGTTGTCATACTGAGGCAACGCCTGACGGGAAGACTGTGACCGGTGAATATGTCGTCATCAACGACGGCACGATTCTGGATGCGCCCGAATGGCTCATGTCCGCGATTGGCGCTGGACAAAAGCGCGACCCGCTTGCTCAGGTGCCGCTTGTCGAACCCGATATGCCTTCCGCCATTGAGCGTGGGCGCGAATTTCTGAAAGCGTGGCCGCCTGCGATTCAAGGCGAGGGTGGCGATCACCACACGTATGTCACCGCTGAGCGATTGAAAGATTTTGGGCTCAGCGAGAGCAAGGTCATCGACCTTCTCACGGAGGAACTCATTGCAGCCCCGGACGGCATGAAAAGCTGGAATGACTGTTGTGACCCGCCGTGGTCGCCGGGCGAACTGGAAATCAAAGTCAGGAATGCGTTTCGGTATGGCAAGGAACCCCCCGGTTCGCGCGCGAGCCTTATCGACATGGTTGATCCCACTGAGTGGACTAACGCGACGGACGATGATGAGACGGGTCCTGTCAGTGCCGCTAAGTTGGCGGCTGGCGAATATCTGCCCGTCGAATATGTGGTTGAACGGCTCTTGATGTCCGGGCTTGTGAACCTGTTGCACGGCGATGGTGGTACCGGAAAAACGACGTTCGCGCTTCAAATCGGTGTCGCCGTTGCGTCCGGTCACACCCTGCTCGATTTTGCCGCGAAGCAAATGCCCGTCTTCGTGGTCGTTGCCGAAGATGACTACGGAGAAACGAAAAAGCGCTTGCTCAGGATTTGCTCCGCGATGGGCGTGGGGTTGGAGGACCTTCCCCTCACGGTATGGGCTCGTCCGGGTCAAGATTGCACGCTCGCTGTTGTTGATGACACGGGGGCTTGGAAAAAGGGGCAGTTCTACGATGCGCTCTGCGCGGAGTTGCAGAAGGTGGGACCTTGCCTGCTCATCCTGGATTCGCTTGCAGACATTGCCGTTCTCGATGAGATGAGCCGTCAACCTGTCAACACGTTCTGCAAGAAAGTTCTCGGCGGCTTCTGTAAGAGGTTCGGGTGTACCGTGCTGGCGCTTGGTCATCCCTCCAAGGCTTCCATGGCGGACGGCACGTACTACTCCGGTACGACGGCCTGGAATAACGCGGTTCGCAATCGTCTCACCTTGGAGACGCCGAAGGAGTTCCCGGACGCCCCGAGTCGCACGCTTAAAGTCCCCAAAGCCAACTATGGACCGAAGTACACTGTCGAACTCCGCTTGTTTGATGGTGTCTTTTCGACTGTGCGCGAAGCGGACCATATGAAACGTGCGGAGACTCAGCGCGAACAACTGTTCACGTTGATGCGCGAACTTATCGAAAAAGAATCCTACGTGGTTCGCGGCAACGGGTCTGGCTTGAAGGCTGCTGCGGTAGCGTCTCAATACAATAGCCGCTATAGCGACCACATTACGAAGCGGGAGGTCCAGGAACAGCTTGATGAACTGGAAATGAGGGGCAAGCTCAAATACGTCGCTTCCGACAAGAACCGCCGCGACGCGCGCGCCGGTTTCCGCCTTGGCTCTGCCGCGACTCTTAACTGACGGAGGCCTGCCGCAAGGTGTCGGAAGCCTGTCGGAAGAGTGCCCTTATTTCCGTCGGAAGGCCGCCGGAAGTGTGCCGGGAGGTGTCGGCGGAAGTCCCCTATACCCCCATAGCGCAGATAACGCCTAACGGCGTATCGCGCCAGGTGAGGAAACCATGCAGAGAGCAACGCAGCGATGGGACCGGCCCCGGCTGCGCACTCCGTCAACGCCGCCGGTTGAAATCCTCGCGTTGTGTGGCGTGTGGAGGCCGCCTGACTTGAGGTACCTGCAAATCTTTTGGCCCTAAAGCCGGGGTTTTCAGTACTCCAATTTTGCTAAGTGTTTGAAACTGAACGCAACAGGTTTTGAACCCAGTTCTCTTCTTGTCAACGGCTTTCGCTTGTGCCGGACTGCCCTCGCTTCCGCGTCTGTCAGTGATTCACGCCACGGTTCTTGCCGCCCAAATTTTTGCGACAAGCTCCCAGCCGGGAATCATATGTGGAGGGGTGCCACAGCCTGCCCCCCGGTCAGTCACTTGGGTTTCGGGAGTCCCATTCTCCTTGCTGGCATCGGCGTCGGTCACGCACGCCAACCCGTTTCGCCCCCCGGCGGTGGGCGGCGGCTGGGGCGGACCCCGACTCGGATATAATTCCCCTGTGAGGCACCCTTTAACTAGACGGCAATGCCGCCCATATGATATTCGAGTGGGACGAGACTAAGAGCCGCCGGACGTATGCGGACCGGGGCTTCGATTTTGCCCATGCGGCGCGGGTGTTCGCCGATCCGTACCGATTGGAACGCATAGACCGGCGGCGCGACTATGGCGAGGAACGCCGCCAAACGATTGGCGAGGTGGACGGCAAGACTTTCTTTGTCGCGTTCACGCAACGCGGCGATGCGGTGCGAATTATTTCGGCTAGGAGAGCCCATGACCATGAGGACCAAGCGTATCGTGAAGGCAAGGCTTGGCGCTGACGGCAAGGTAAGGCGAATCGGACCGGCGGGTAAAAGCGGGCGAGTCCTGCGTGGCCGGGTGAATGCTGCTCTGCTCGATAGTCCCGCCGCCTTCGCGCCCGATACCGACACACCCATTCTCACGCGGCGTGAACTGCGCGACTTACAGCCTGCCACAGTGGAAGACGCCCCTGACCTCACGGCGCTGCGGCGTCGGCTGCATCTTTCCCAAGGCGCATTCGCCACGCTTTTCGGCATACCGCTGGCAACGGTCAAGGATTGGGAACAAGGCCGCCGCCGTCCCGATGCGCCCGCGCGCGCCTATTTGCGCGTTATTGCTCAGAATCCAAAAGCCGTGCGTAGCGCGCTCGAAGCGGCGGAGTGATACCCCCGCCCTCGCGCACGGACTTCTCGGTCGTTCCAACTACAACCGATTGACTCTATAGATCGCTGACAGGCGCTTTGCTTCGTCTTGTGTTAGCCCGATAGCGTCCGCCCATGCCATGCAGCTATCGTAGCTCTGGAAGGCTTGATTGAGTGACACCATCCGGCCCCCTACCCCAGCGCATAGGGTCTGAATCCAATTGGTATGAGCATCGCCATAACGCTCCGCTGCGGCGGGCGTCGGCGGCATACGGCCATGCGCATTGTAGTAGTCTACACAGTCCAACTCTGCCTTTGACGCCCGCCCTGAGCCGTCTTGAAGGCCATACTTGGCGTTACAGGCGTTCGCGACTTCCAGCCAATCGAGCTTGCCACGGGCCAGCGCACCACTAACCGCTATCGTAGCGCAGGCAAGTGCGACAAAGACTACCCACCTCATAATCCATGCTCCGTCTATGATTCGCGGAATCGGGCTTATAGTCCCTAGAGATTATAGGCCCGTTAACGCCCGATCCTGCCATGCAGGATTGGCGGCGAATCGTTGGGCGGAATATCCGGCGGCTGCGTCAGGCGCGTGGCCTCACCCAAGAGGAATTGGCTTTCGAGGCCGAGATTGATCTTACCTACCTGGGCGGGATTGAGCGCGGCAGACGGAATCCCAGCTTGCTTGTCATGGTGAGGATCGCGAAGGCCCTCACGGCACGCCCCGCCGAGCTACTGATTCAGAAGTAGCTTCGTGCCCCTTTCCGGGGCCATACCGAAAACCCCAGCGAAACGGCGGTACCAAAAGCCCTGCAACGCTTGGCGTTCTGAACCTCAATTTTACCATACGGAAAACATATGATTCCTGCCCGGCTGCACCTGTGTCAAACTTCTCTACGGTCGTAGTGAGGTTCGACAAAATGGCCCAGAAAGAGACGAAATCGACCTTTTGCGCGTATTTGCGTGTAAGCACTGCCCGGCAGGGCAAGAGCGGACTCGGAATCGAAGCCCAGCGTGAAGCCGTGAACCGCTTCGTTCGTGAGCGCGCTGGCAAGATCATCGCGCCGGAATTCGTTGAGGTCGAAAGCGGCAAGCATAACGACCGGCCCGAACTGGCGAAGGCGATCAAGCGTTGCCGCCTCACGGGCGCGACTCTCGTTGTGGCGAAGCTAGATCGCCTCTCGCGCAACGCTGCGTTCCTAATGACCCTTCGGGACTCCGGCGTGAACTTCGTCGCCGCCGATCTACCGGAGGCGAACACGATGACCGTTGGCGTCATGGCGGTCGTGGCCCAGCATGAACGCGAAGCTATCTCAGCACGCACCAAGGCTGCGCTCGCGGCTGCTAGAGCGCGTGGCAAGGCCCTAGGCGGACTTCGCGACAACGCGCCGGACATTGCCAGCTTCCAAAAGCAGGCCGTCCGCGCGGTTCAAGAGAAGGCGCTTGCGATTGCCGAAGATCGCCGCGACGTGATTGAGGCGCTTGTTGGCGAAGGCTTGAGCATGAACGCGATGGCGGCTCGTTTAAACGACGCGAGCGTCAAGACCTCACGCGGCAAAGATTGGACCGCAACTGCGGTCAAGCGGACGCTTGCACGTTTGGAAATCTACCCGGCATAGGGGGCGTGAGGTTCTGACTGTCATGGTTGCGACCGCCGCTTGATGTGCGGTCGCGTAAATTTTTCGGGTCTAGGGGTCCCCGCGACCACCGGCGTTAACGCTTCCAGCGCGCAGCATCAGGTGTCCCCGGATTCGATTGAAGTTGCTATTTGCCCTAGCGATCCGATGCGGGCTCCGCTGGCAACACTTGCCCTTTCGTGTAACCCCCACGACTGATTAGCCCGGCGATCAAGCCGGTTGCCGCCGTCATAAACTGCCCGCGTGCGCCCACCTTGATTTCCTCTCCATCCTTGTTCGTGTAGTCGAGGGCTCGCGCGTGAAGCTGCGCGCAGCGATCCGCGATGGCAGGCGTAGCAAACGTCGTTTGGATTTTGTGGGCGAACTCGTTGCGTATGTGGCGAATGTGCGTGAGGTCGCGATGCTCATCCGCACTTATGAGGCCAAGGGCGAAACACGCCGCGATCCGCGAGCTAAACGAACCCAGCGGCGCGTTACCGCTGTCAAAGAGTGCTTTGGTGCCAGCGTTCTTGAGAAGATGCGCGCGCAAAATCTCCTCAAGCTGTTCCTCTAAGAACCCGGTCGAGATTAGGACTTGTCCCCGCTCGCTTTCCGAGTTCAATAGATCAAGCCAAGGCAAGAACTCTCTCAGGTGCGGGTGTAGCTCCACCATGCGCGCGTTTTTCGTCCCGATAGATACCTTGTCCAGTTTCCGCATGTGTCTATCTCTGAATCGCCGCGCGGACTATACTGCATCGGCTGGATTTTTAGGGACCGAATACATGGCGCACGACATAGCCGACGCGATCCTCGCGCACGTCTCGAATTTCGCGGTCGGACTCGTTCGGCGAGTCGAAGGCGCGGGGAGCCAGGTTCTCGGCTCCGGCGTTCTCGTATCCCTTGAAGGCCGTCGCGGCATTCTCACGGCGGGCCACGTCGCGGACGTATATCGCGTGCTTCCCGAAGTCGGCTTGGTTCGCTTCGTCGCTGGAAATCAGCAACGCCGGGTTCTTCCGTTGGGCGATACGCAAACGATCATCATGGCAAGCAGCGACTCCTTCAAGGATGGCAAGGAAGTCCTAGACCTCGCGTTCACGCAACTCCCGCCCCACCTCGCGGCGTCGATTGGAGCGCAGAGCGTGTTTCTGAATCTCGAAAAGAACCGCAAGAAGATCGAAGCGCCGCCCCCTGAGGAAGGTAAGCATTGCGATGCGATCCTTGGGTTAGTGGAGGAATTCTCCGGCGAGCCCTTCGTTGAAGAAGCGAATTGGATTAGCCCGATGCGCGGCGTTCTCCACACGGGCCATGTCACCGAACAAAAAAACGGGCTCCTGACCGTGGAGCCGATGGAATACAACCGCCATGAGCTTCCTAAGAGCTTTGGCGGAATGAGTGGTGGCGGCTTGTGGCGCATCTATTTCGTTGAGAACGAGAAAGAGGCCCGGATCGTCTCCACCACGCTTTGCGGCGTCGCTTCGTGGCAGATACCGGGAACCACAACGCTCGCCTGTCAAGGCTGGGATCGCATCGACCAAACGCTTATCCCGACTGTCCGCGACAAGCTACGGATTTGAACCGCATGTCCTTTCCGCAAAACCTGATCCGCGCCCACACGGAGAGCGAGCGCCTTAGAGGCGAAACCATCGCGGCGATTGAAGCATCTAGGGACTTGAGCTTTCACGCGGAAGCCATCGAACGAACTTCTAACCTGCTCTACTTCTTCGGTCACGACGGGGAGATCAAAAACGGCGATGACCGCATTGTGCGCGTGCTGGGATTCCGTGGCTTCAACAACATTATGACTTCGGCGAACTTAATTTTGGGCGGCTACTATCAGCCCGCAATGATGATCGCTCGCGACCTGCTAGAACTGACGTTCCTGCTTGACGATTTCACGCACGACAAATCTCAAATTGAGAAATGGCGGACGCTCACCCCCAAGGAATATGACAAGGTGTTTAAGCCGGTGCTGGTAAGAGAGCGGCTCGACCAGCGCGACGGATTCACCGGGTTGAAGCGCGCCGAAACCTACAAGCTCATTTCAAGCGTGGCGGGACATCCGAGCCCGGCTGGCTTTCAGATGCTGCTTAGGCCGGATGGAAACTACCATTGCGGTCCCTTCGTTGAACCCAAATCGCTTGATGCGTGCTGGTCGGAGTTGGCGAAGATCGCAATTCAGATTGGCGGGCACTTTCAGCAATTCTTCGATTTGACCTCGAAAGAGACTGTCATTGCGAAGGTCGAATATCTGGAATTGCAAAATCGCTGGTTAGAACACTTCTTCGGCAAAGCTGCATTCGAGTTGGCGATGATCGCGGAGATACGCGCGCTGGCCGATACACTGCCGGACAAGACGCCGTAGCAATCGCACCTAGTGGGCTTTCCAAAGCAAGACGCCTAGAACGCACAGGCAAGCAATCGCCACGAACCAAATTCGCGACACCTGTTGCTCCAAAGCTGAAAAACTTTTTTGCAGCGCCGCGAACGCCGCTGCATTGTCCGGCGCTCCGGTTGCTTCCTCGTTTTCCTCGCGCAACCAATCCGCAACTGGCTTAGGATCGAAGCTCCGCCAACGCCGATGCAGTTGCTCGCATCGGATTTTGTAACGGTGCCGAAGGTCGCCCAGCAAACAGCCATCCTCATATTTGAGCCGCAACGCAGGCGTCATAAGAACGTGGTCGTTGAAAAACGCGGCATAAACGAAGAACTCTTTGTCCTTCGCCATAGCGGCGTCCATGTCCTGCGGCGTGAGTTTTGCCTTTGCATAGTGAGCCGCGCGGCGGATCGGATCGGAAGATTTCACGTCGCGAAACGCGGAGCCCGTCTCATAACTTGGTCTGTCATAGAGCGAGGCTACAAGGCAGAGGAATTCGTCGCGTAGATCAAGGCCCGTGTAATAGCCATCGCTCGGATTTCCCTTGTAGTCGCTGACTTCGCAATTCCGCCACCTTTCAATTGCAGGCGCGACGGACGGCGGCGACCAAATCTGTTCGGGATCGAAGTAGTCATAAAGCGTGTGAAGGATCGTGAGCGACGATTGCTCAACCGGCGCAAGCTCCAATAATCCGAATGCGGCTTCGTGGAGTCGCATATGCTCAAGGTCGGGACCTGAGTCAGTATCTTCGCGGCTTATCAGGCGGGTATTTCCGACCGACATGCGAAGCAGTTTTAGCCAACGATCTTCGGGCAACTCCGCGAACAAGCCAGTTTTCTTGTAGAGCGCGGTTAGAAGTGACCCTACGGTCGGATTCCGAAGCAGGGCCTCCGCTTCCTCCCATTCGGCGGTCGCGAGAACCCGCCGTGTTTCTTCCTCGCCTATAAGAGACTGAGGGAAGTCGGAAAATGAGTAGTGATTGACAACCCGATTTGAGAGACACGCCACGCGAAGCCCGTTGAGATATTCGGCGTCCCTGTCGTCCGTCGCCGCGCGGCGTCCTCTCCGATAAAGCTCCGCAACGACTTCTTTCTCCGAAGCGTGCATCGCGAGTCCCAGGTCTATTAGAGGCGCTTGCCGCACGAGCAATAGCTTCTCTAGTTCCTTGTCGCCGCGAAACGGATCGTTGGTGAGCGCGGCTCCGTATCGCCCCAACTCCTCGAATACATATTCGGGTGATGCGGCGAGGAGACGTGCGCGGCGCGTTCGCTTATCTTGATCGTCCCCCGTCACAGAATTCAACCCCTTTGAACGCCCTCTAAGGTCCAAGCCATAAGCAGCGTGATCCCACGGTTCTCGACCCCGAACTTCCGGCGAGCGTTTATCGCGTTCTCCATGTCCTCAAAGGTCCGGTCTATCTCGTTCCAATCTTCGTCCTTGAAGATGCTGAAATCGGCGACCTCACGGAATGTCTCTTGGAGGAATTTCGAGATTGCCCCAGCGCGCGCGTGAAGCCTCACGTCATCAATACTTAGGCGATCAAAGTCGCCCGTATCAGCGGCGGCGATAAGCTGCCAAAGCAGGAAGCGGTAGTCGGAAGCCTTCATGGAACGAATCACCTTCAACAACTGTCGGGATTCTATCAGAGGGAACGGAGCGGAAGAACGATGATGATTTTGGCTATGCAAACCGAGTGTGACCATAAGATGTGGGTGCCACTTTTGTGTACCGCCGGACCTTCTAACGTGCTAAGATATTTAGGTAATTTGGAAATCGCACACTCGCCCAAAATGTCCTAGTCCCCCAGCCAATCTCTACTCCATTATGCATCAAGCACACCTAGACGGCAGAGGGCTTGAAATAGCCCCGTTTAGGTCACACATTATTAACGCATCCAAGATGGAGGCGCCTTTGCAACACATTTTGAATGCGCCGAAAACACCCGTTGCGGCGGGATAACCACAGCTTCTCGGCGTCCTGTGGTGGGCGGAATGAAGCAAAATTGATGTGGGACTAAGGTTTGTAAGGTGTATGGCGACAGCCCCGCAAGGATAGCGCCAAACGTTCACCCTTCTGACATATCGGGAATGCGACCCACCTTGAATGCCCGATAGAGAGAAGAAGGTATTCGGAAGCCCCGGTCGAAAGGCCGGGGCTTTTGCTTTGTGGGTTTGACGCCGCAGCCTCTAAGGCAAAGGATTGGTCGTATAACTGCATGTATTACAAAGGAAAGAAGACTCTTGACGAATCAATAGGTTAGTATTAGATAGTGAGTGTAAATGGATTGGGGTTATCCCGGTCGGCGATGGGCCTCGGTGTACGCCGGGGTCCATAGCTTTTTCAGGGGAACACCTTCAAACCCCATCCTATCACTTTCCCATTAGGTGACTTTCTGAAACGCGGAACCAGAACCGCATACGCAGGATTCGCGGCGAGCGGGTTAATCACGTAACGCGCTATTGGGTACGCAGCCAAGTCTGCAATCTGCAATCCCGGCATATTCTGCTGCTTGTTAGCGAACACCATTTCGAATGGGAATTTGCAATTCCATCGATTGGCTCCGCCACACACATCCTTAAAGACCTTCGCAAGAAGGGCGTCTTCCATTTCGCCACGTTGTTCGAAGACGCATGTTACTGGGTTTCCCTGGTCGCCCCGTTCGAGCATGTAGCCGTATAATCTCTCAAGGCAGAACAAGAGAGCGATATCATATGGGTCATCGGGGTTTACATACTGACCCTTGTGGCGGTCTTTTCTAATTCCAGCCGCTATTATAGTTACCTTTGATGCTGCAAAGAACGCTGATATTTGGCCGAGAAATTGCGTCCTAACAGCCGTATTTTGCAATATTTTGAATGGGCCAAGCTGCTTCCGTATGTGCCTAGAATGCATGACCACGGCATCATGGCCGAAATAGGCAAACTTGATCGCTGAGAATGCCGGAGCTTCCACGTTCAAATAGTCGGAAATCTCGTACACGCAGCCGCACAATACAAATGCTGGAAACTCTGGGTCTATCGTTTCAAGCCCATGATCTCCGCTTTCGTCAAAATAGGCGATGTGTTTGTTGACCATCATCTCACCGCCGGGGCTTTTGCTTTGGTAGGTCTTTGATTGGTGTAACCCGACGCTTTCTCCCGCGAGAAGAAACCGTTTTCAAAGGCAATTCTGGAGCCGTTATTGGACCGGATAGCGTAGCCTCCGCCTCAATCTTCCTACGCCACGCCATCCGATAGTTGTTGATCGTGGCGCCAGAAATTGCGCCAAGGTCTAACGCCATTTCCTTGTTCGTTTTCTTTCCTTCCGCAAACCAGCCTTCCAATGTCTTGATTTGACTATCAGTCAGGACGCGCTGGCGACCAACTGGGCGACCTTCCCCTCGATCACGCTTCGCGCGCCCAGGCTCAACTATCGTTCGTTTTGGAGGAGGCGCAGCCAATATAGCGTCTGGCACAGGTTCGTCGGCAAACCAATATCCATAGCGCGGAACGTTCTGAAGCACTCCGCGCTTGTTTGCTTGCCATAACCGATTCCATGCGGTGCGCGTTTCATTACCGCCGATGGGGTGGCCTCGGCTGCGGAATGCTTCAATGATCTCGCCGCTCTGCATTGGCCTTCCAACATCGCGTAATACGGCACGGACATACTGCTCAAACATCGCTTGCGTCTGACCATGCCTTGCGCGGCCCTGCAACAATTGTTTGGTAGATTCAGCCCCTACTCCCTTGATTTCCTCATTGGCATCCGCCGAAAGACGGCGCCACATCCGGATGAATTCCTCAATCTTATCAAGCTCTTTCATGGACAAGCTTATTTTGTCCTGAAGCTCTTTTCGCCGGGCGATTGCTCGGGAGAGGGGATTTTCTTGAGGGTCGTCGGACGACATTGAATTGATACCTGTGGACAAACTGTATGCAGAACTATAGCGCTCCCTCCTAATTTTTACAATACACGCTCCCTAGATGTTGCAAGGAGTGATTATGGGGTGCTAAATTGGCGTCGTGACGCGATTCATTGCGCCACATCCCGGGACCAGATGGTCCCGGGCGGCGTACGAGATCGGAGGGCGTGACTGAGAGGCTTAAAGTACCGATTTCCTAAATCGGCGACCTGTTAGCGCAGGTCCGAGGGTTCGAATCCCTCCGCCCCCGCCACTTCCAGGGTCCACACCTGGGGGTGACTAAGAAGAGTGAAACGAACGGCCCGGGTCCAAACCGGGCTGTTCGTCTTTTAGTCGAACAGACCTGGAAACGCAATGATGACGATGAACATAATTGAATCCAGTGACGC
This sequence comes from Alphaproteobacteria bacterium, assembly GCA_003158585.1. GTDB lineage: Bacteria > Pseudomonadota > Alphaproteobacteria > Micropepsales > Micropepsaceae > Rhizomicrobium. The sequence goes on along the minus strand of PMKE01000048.1, from coordinate 30,803 downwards.
TAATCTGTGGATATGGGAAGCGATTTGCAGCCGATGGCAACCAGACATTGGAGCTGAAAGGCTGCCGTAAATCCGCCTCTGCTGATCTTGTTGGCGATATTCCGCTCCGTCTCGGGAATCCCCATTGCCGTCAGTTTCTCGGCTAGTTGCGAGTAGGTCACACCCCGGCGCCTCAACTCAGATTTGAAGACGTTTTTGGCCTTTTCCTCGTATTCCTGGGTTAAGGGGTTGTTTTTCCACTCATTTTTCGGCATCGGCATTCCGATAAATATCATCGCTTCCGATGATAATAACCCTTGCATTTGACGATGTATATATCTATATCCAGTGCAGAACATCACTGGAAGCAATGACAATGACCCAACACTTCCTCCTCTCCTCCAAGGCCCGCACCCTCTCCCTCGCCCAAGTCATGCGGCTGACAGAAGACGAAGCGTTCAAGATGTTCATGGCGATCCGGTGGGCGGAAAACGGCGGCGAGCCGGTTTGCCCCAAGTGCGGCTGCGTTACGACCTACAAGTACGAGACGCGGCGCATCTTCAAGTGCAAGGGCTGCATGGCCCAATTTAGCGCCACGTCCAGCACGATCTTCGCCAGCCGCAAACTCTCGTTTCAGGACATTCTGGCTTCCATCGCCGTTTTCGCGAACGGCGCGAAGGGGCATAGCGCGTTGCAGATGAGCCGCGACCTTGATGTGCAATACCGCACGGCGTTTGTTTTGCAGCACAAGCTTCGCGAGGCGATGGCGGCTGAGACGGCAACCGCTACGCTGTCCGGCACGGTCGAAATAGACGGCGCGTACTTCGGCGGTCACGTCAAACCGGCCAACTACAAGGAAGACCGGAAGGACCGTCGCCTTTCTGAAAACCAGACTGGCAAGCGTAAGAGCGTCGTCGTCATGCGCCAGCGCGGCGGCCGGACCCTTACAACCGTTGCCAATTCAGAATTTGCGGCGGTTCCCGAAGTGATGAAACGCGTTGCTCCCGGCACCGTCATTCATGCCGATGAAGCGCCCGCGTGGGACAGTTTGCACGAACACTATGAAATGCGCCGCATCAATCACAGCGTTTGCTACAGCGACGGGCTGGCCTGCACGAACGGCGCAGAGAGCTTCTTTAGCCGCTTGCGTAGGGCCGAACTCGGCATTCACCACAACATCAGGAAGGCGTATCTGTCCGGGTACGCGGCAGAAATGGGATGGCGCGAAGATCACCGCCGTGAGGCGAACGGTACGCAGTTTGTGCGGATCGTGAACTTGGCGGCAACGCACCCCGTATCTCGCCAGTGGAAGGGCTATACGCAACGCCACCTTCCGAAGTGAGCCGCCACACGCAAACGCCGCGACGCCGCAGGGAACCGTCAATTCCCTTGCGGCGCTTCGCTCTAACGCGAAGNNGTCTCGCCACGGCGGAACACCCTGTTCAAATCGAAATAGGGCGCGAAATCGGCGGGCTCGCCGCTTACCTCAAACATCCTGAGTGTTGCCAGGACGTGCGCCAGATCGGCCCGCGCTTCCTTTAGCTTGGCTTCGTAGTTCGCTATCGCGTCACGTATCTCGTTCCGCTTGCGGCGGAGCATGAACACAGAGAGAGGAATTGCCATCCGGCAAATATCGGGCCGTTCGACCTCAAAACCTAGATTCTATCTAGGTGCGTTTGATGCATAATGGAGAATCTCTATCCGAAACTGCGCTAGCGCTCTCGGGGGGCTTGGCAAACCCAGGAAATCGCTAAATATCCTTCTCCACCTTCGCCCAAGGTACCCCGCTCTACGCGGTATGCGTGACGGTATATTTGACGGTATCCGCGGCGACGGCAGAGAACCGGATACCGTCAAATGCCACTGACAGCGCTCGGCGTGAAAAACGCCAAACCCAAAGCCAAGCCCTACAAGCTTGCGGATGAAAAAGGCCTCTACCTGATGGTCACCCCGAGCGGCGGGAAACTCTGGCGGTTCGACTACCGCCATCAAGAAAAGCGCAAGACCTTGGCTATGGGGAAATGGCCCGCCGTGGAATTAGCGGCGGCGCGAGAGCGACGTGACAGCGCCCGCAAACGCCTGGCCGATGGCGAGGATCCTGCCGTAGCCGATAAGGCGGAAACACTCGCGATCGAGAACGCGTTCGAAACAGTCGCCCGAAACTGGCATGCGAGTTCCAAAACCGCCTGGACGCCGCGCTATGCAAAGTTGGTTCTGGGCCGATTAGAGGCCGACATCTTGCCGCATCTCGGCAAAGACAACATCGACGCTATCGAGCCGCCTCGGCTGCTGGAAGTAATCCGCAAGGTTGAAGCGCGTGGCGCCATAGAGATGGCGAAGCGGATCAAGAACTATTGCAGCGAAGTCTTCATGTACGGTATTGCCGAGGGAAAATGCCGCCGCGATCCGGCAGCCGATATTCGGCGTGCGCTGAAGAAGCCTCGGCCGAAAAAGCACATGGCCGCAGTTCCGCCTTCGGAGTTTCCCACGCTAGTGGCCCGCATGCATGCCTATGATGGTGATGAGCTGACCAGGCTCGCCTTGCTCTTCACCCTTATCACCATCGTGCGGACTCAAGAAACCCGGTTCGCGCGGATCAATGAATTTGAAAATCTTGACGGCCAAGAACCTCTTTGGCGCCTGAGCACCGAGCGCATGAAAATGAGCCGGGAGCATCTCGTGCCGCTCCCGCACCAGGCGGTGACGATCATCAAACGCTTGCGGGAAAAGTCGCCTGACGGCCAATACCTTTTTCCTGCGAACAGCAAGACCGGCGTCATCAGTGAAAACACCATGCTCTATGGCCTTTACCGCATGGGGTATCACAGCCGCCAGACGACCCACGGACTACGCCGCTGCGCTTCGACGATATTGAACGAAACTGGCGAGTTCGAGCCGGATTGGATCGAGGCGCAGCTCGCCCATGCTGACGGTGACAAGGTGCGCGGCGCATACAACGCGGCTATCTACCTTCCGCATCGACGCAGGATGCTTCAGTGGTGGGCAGACTTCATCGAAAAACCAACGAACGTCTTTCGCATCGCTGCATAGCTAGCCTTCCCGCAGTTTGCCACTAAAATGGGCCGCTGAGGGAGTGGAACGAGCGATTCTTGTTTTCAAATACTTAGCTGGTATCGTGTGCACGGTTTGCACAGGGAACCGTTCTCCTTCTCTTTCGTATCCGTTCTTTCTCGTTCTTCCGCTTGCACGCGATTGTTCACACGAGCGCCAACACATCAAAAATCCAAATCGCGTTTTTCCCATCGGAAATGGGAAACCTTTTGCGGCGGCGCCACAAACGTCACGCTCTCAACACGATGCACATTTACGGAATCGATGTCGAGGGAGAGTGTCGGCTCACGCGAGTCGAAATTCATCTCATCCCAATCGATTGGACTTTGAATCAGTTCACGAAGATTAGGAGGGCCGGCATGCCCTTTGTGTTGCGATACGCCTGCTTTCGGCGGTGGAGGCGGCGTGCGTTCAATGATTCTGTAATCGGTTTCCCAGCCATCTTCACCATTCTGGCCAAGGCTAACACTGACCTCCGTGCCTTTCGGCAAATCAGATTCTCTCACACGAGCGGCTTTGTGAAAGAGGACAATGTTTAAGGCTGTACCAGGCGACTGCACGGATGGATAGATGATGCCATCGAGGGGCCTCGCAAATGTCGTGGCCAAAAAGTCGGCAATTGCCTGTGTTGTAAGATAGTCGAAGGCCTCGTCATCAGGCATGATGGGTTTGGTAATGCGTTCGCTAAGGCTGCGCAAAAACATTGCGCGTTCGAGTGCGCTTGCATGTTTCGGGTCAAAGACGCTTCCGGCGGGATGCACGTCACTAAGTGCAGTCAAATCCAGCAGGCGCAAAGGCCGGACAATGTCGAAGCGTCCGATCACGACTTGGCTTCCGACCGGAGGACGAATTTCGGCTAGGGCGACGTTCGGATCGTTGGCACCATAGAAGACCGAAATGCCGCGGGCATTCATGCGTCCTGCAAGGGCATCGGACGATGGTGGCGAACCCAGCTGGCTATCCAACTGCGCCAAGGCTCGTTCCAACCTATGATCGGATTGAAAGACCCGGGCGCGGTAAAGCGAAACGTAAGCGGTGCCCGGTCCAGCGTCGGTGACAAGCGGCCGGCCGTCGGTGGCATTTAACTTGTCAATATCCTCAAAGACAGAAGCCAAGTGCTGTTCGGCCGTCCGACTGAAGAACCGCGCTTCGGTGCGGAGCACCTTCTCAAAATCACGCCAACTCTCCTGCCATTGGCGATCGTCCGTCCCCTTTTCCTCGTAGTACGACTCTGAGTCGAACTCAGTTTCTTCGCCGATCTTTTGTGAGTCAAAGTCGCTGTATTGGTCTTCCAATAAGCTTAGGATATCCTGCGCGGCATCTTCCGGAATGTCGGCAGCGCCCGCAATAGCCCAGAGCACTGGCTCGCCGGCGCGTTCCCACTCGTAGTCGGATTCCCTGTCTGACAGCATCGTTTGCTCCCAGGAATCCGGTTGATCTGAGGTCCGAACAAAGTGCTCTGAGAATACGGCATCGATGCGCTCAGCCATTTCGTCGATCGAATAGGATTTGCGATCGTTACCGCAATAGGAACAGGTGGCACGCTTTCCATCGCGTTTTATTTCGTCGGACAGAAACGCTTCGCCGACGCAGTTGCAGCAAATCAGCTTGGCTTTGAGCTCCTCGAGTTCTTCATCTTGCATAGGCGCCTCCTTTGACGCTCAGGAAAATTGCGCGATGCGCGCCGAGCATATCTCCAAGACCTCAGTTGTGATCCTAGCGAACAGCGGCGGGTATTCGATCGCTGTGGGCAGTGCCGTCTGCTTGATGGCATCGGTCAAGCGCTGCACTATCTCATCGATTGCCGTGCAGGCGTCGGTCGATTTTAGGCCGGCATTGGCTGCCAAAGTGAGGAAGTCAGCGCGGCGCAGACGATCATCCTTGCCATTGAGCTTAAGTGCGAGGTGATCGTGTCGAAGGTTTGGGAATACGCGCGTCGTCACGGCATCATAAAGGGGTGCGAGCCGAACGCTAACAAAGTACTTTTGTCCGGGTTCTGCAGTTTTCAAGAGTGCCATGTTTTTCAAGTGCATGTCGCCGTCGGCGATCAACCACGCAAACAGCGTGCGCCGAAGAATGGTCATGAGATCTTCATCCGGCGCAGTAGACAGCGGTCGCACGGCGCGCATGGCACGCTCCATCGTGCCGTTGTACTTTTCGGTCGGTGGCAATCCAAGCACCGAACAAAAATCCTCCAAGGCAAGAAAGCGTGTGTCGTTATCGCTTGTGCGAATATCGAACCGTTCGACAATAAGAGCGGGCGGCATGCCATCTGGCATTGTGACAAGCGCCGTCGCGGGTGCAACCAGGCCTGCTGCGGCGCCAAGCGTCATGGCAAGCCATTCGACGATTGGCAACGCGTCGTATCCGCTTGTCCCTGCCGGCTTCAGGATATGTGTGAATGGTGTGCCGACACTCGGCGATAACGTCCCGCTAGTATCCAAAGTCATGGGTGCTTTGATTTGGATGCCCGAAAGCCGCGGCACATCTGCACGTTTGTAGATGTGCGCGAGATTACGTTCAAAACTCTGTTCCAAATCGCCCCGGCCTGGTCCGGCGTAGCGGCCAGTAAACGCACCGTCTTTGGTGTGATCGGCCAAACGCGTACGGAGGATGTCTCCCGGAAGGTTGGCAAGCTCCTCTTCGTGTTCGACGATGGTGATGTTCGACATATAGCGTTTGCCAGTGCGGAGTACCGAACGTTGGTCCGGATCCCTGAGGACGTTTTCAAGCCAGCCTTCGGGCAAGAGCGAGGTTATGAAAGGCGGTAGCTTACCGGGTGTTGTTTGCCGTATGAGAGGCGGTCCGTCATCTTTGATTGATGTCCATCGCCACTCGAACCCGTCGTGACGGAGATGACCAATGGGATTGCCATGCCACGCGACGACGAGATCGAGGGCCGCTTCATTTTTGACGGAGACGGCGGCCGGTTTGTTCTGAAGATAGTGCTCAGCGGCTTCGCCTTCGCGATGCCAATCGTTGTCGCGGGCGAGCGACCACAGAGCGTCGGCAGCGGCTTTAGGCGATCCATATTCTTCGATCAGTCTGTTGGCGAGTACTTCGCGCATTCCCGAATCAATGGAGGCAGCGTGTTCGCTGCGCAGGCGGAACGCTTCTAGAAAGCGTTGTCGCAAGGATGAGACATCGACGTGAAACTCGCCCATGTCGTCTGCAACGATCGCGGATGCCACAGAAGGATGCACAGGCGCGACATTTTGGATGATTTCCAGGGCACGCAGTCGCGTTCTCTGGCTTCGTCGGCCACTCAGAAACAAACGACCGTCAGGGGTCGGTATGAGAAGAACGGCGCTGGCCGCCGATAAGTAGGCGTTGGGATAGAGATATTTGGCGATGCGGATGGCGTGCTTGAGCACGATGGCGTCGATGTCGTCGCCGGTATCGACGTAGATCCCACGCTGGAGTTGGACAAGCTTGCCCGACTCTGCCTGTTGATAGCTCCGGGATTTGTTGAGGGTTTCGCCGACGAGGTGAAGGGCCATTGTACTTTCCCGTGTTTCAGATACGGGAAAGTTAGTATTTAACCTTACAGAAATCAACGACAATACGACTTTAACGTATTTTATATACGCGAAAGTCGCAGAGAATTTGAGAACTTGACATTGTCAGAATATATTCTACAAATATCTGACATACGAGGTATCCATGAGCGATGGACCACACAGAAGCCTGCCGATGCGCCCCGGCTGGAAGCGCGTGGCGGAACGCGCACACAACCGCAACTACGAGCCCAGTCAGGTTCAGGAAGCGCTGTTGCTAGCCTTGGTGAACGACTGTCGTATCGAACTGTCAGACAGCTTTGTCTCCAGCTTCTACGGCGCTTATGGAACCCTGCTCAAAGAAGATCTGCCGAACCAACTCGAAGGTCTGCGAGGCGCCGCCGGTGCTGGCCTTGGCCGCACCGTTCTTGACTATGCCATTCAATTGGTGGTCAGCGGCGAGACCGGCGCGGACGCTGCCGAGCACGCGCTGCGCAACGCTCTTACCGATCGCGCGGCCCGCTGCGCCCGACAAGTCGAAGAGCACTATCGCCGAACTTTGAAAAACCGGAGCACGCTCGACATTCGCGGCCGGATCGAAAAAGCGATCACCGGTATCGAGGGATTAGCCCGCCAGGTCCTCAAATTAGAGCCGAAGACCCTAAAACGAACGCCGTCCAAACACCAAGGCCTAGACGACGGAGTGCCTCTATGACGGCGCTAATGCAAGAAGTTCTCTCGCCTCTCCCCACCATCATGGTGGATGTGGTTGAGCTCGGCGTGCGTCCCAAACGTGGCTGGCTTGGATGCCAAATTACCGGCAACGTCGAATTCAATATCAGCGATCTCGAATCCTATTGTTTCGCAACGTGGGACCCAGTGGTCTACGACGCCATGCTGGTGGCTGCCGCGGTCGAATATGCGGACAAGACGAAGCGGCGCCCCGCGCTCCTGTGGCAGCGTGATATCACTTTGCGCATTCCCGTCCACGATGTGCGGCGGTGGACCGATGGCCAGGTGCTGTCAACGTTACATAGCGCGCTTGTCCTGTTGACGGGTGACCGTTGGGACATTCAGTTCTACGCCCGCCGCAAGGCAGAAGTTTCGCCGTCGCAAGGCCAATTCTCGCTGCCAGCCAATGTGAAGGCGGTTATTCCGTTCAGCGATGGGCTCGATTCCTGCGCTGTCGCGGGCATCATGGCGCGAAGTCTCGGTGACACCCTCGTTCGCGTCCGCATTGGGACTAAGCAGTATGATGGGCGGGCCGCGTCCGGTCACCGGCTCCCCTTCACCTCTATCCCCTATCGTCTGCGGGCATCTGACAAAGCGTTTGTGGAATCGAGTGCGCGTTCGCGCGGATTTAAGTTTGCACTGATTAGCGGTTTGGCCGCCTATCTTGCGAAAGCCGGTACGGTGATTCTCCCGGAGAGCGGCCAAGGCGCGCTCGGACCGGCACTCGTGACGGTCGGCCAGGGCTATGAAGATTATCGCAGCCACCCCCTTTTCACCGGTGCAATGCAACGCTTCCTGAACGCGTTGCTCGGTCACAACGTCCGCTACACTTTTCCACGGCTCTGGCACACCAAAGCCGAGACGCTGCGAGAATTTGTCGAGACGTGCGAAGACAGAAGCTCTTGGTCCAAGACTTGGTCTTGCTGGCAGCAAAACCGCCATGTCAGCGTTGATGGCGTCAAACGCCATTGCGGCATTTGCGCCGCTTGCCTGCTGCGCCGACTGAGCGTGCACGCTGCGGGTTTGCAGGAAGCCGAGACAACCTATGTCTGGGAAAGACTCACCGCTACGAAATTCCGTGATGGCGTGGCTCCTGGTTTTCCAAAAAGGAAGATTACCGGAAAGCTGCGCGAATACGCGATCGCCGGTGTATTGCACCTGGATCATCTGGCGTGTTTGCGCACGTCACCGGCGAACCTGCAGCCATTGAACCTGGCTGCATTTCAGCTAGGACGAAGTCTTGACTTGTCCCAAACCGAGGCGCGGCAAAGGCTTGATCGCTTGCTGATCCAACACGAAACCGAATGGATAACATTTGTGAAATCTCTCGGAGCGAATTCTTTCATTACTGAATGGGCCGCCCACTCACCATGAGCTCTTCACTTGAAAATTTACCACCAACTGAGGTTGGCGAGCGCCTTCGCGTAGCACGCGACAACGCCGACGTAACGCAAGCCGATGCCGCCGCGGCTATTGATGTTGCGCGGACCACGCTGATCGCAATCGAGCAGGGCCAGCGACGCATTCGCTTAAGCGAACTTCAAAAGCTTGCAGCGTTGTACGGGACGTCTATCAATGCCTTGCTCAGGCAAGAAGCCGTACATGTTGACCTGCAACCTCGTTTTCGCAAGCTCGCCGAAAGTGGCGATCATGCCGCGCAGGCGGCGGGGAAACTAATGTCGGACCTTGCCAAGGCCGAAGTCGAGTTGGAAAATCTTCTCGGCGTAAAGCGCACGCGCAACTATCCCCCTGAGCGACCACTTCTGCGTGGAGACGTGCGTATCCAGGCCGAGCAGGATGCCATGGAGCTCCGCGAGCGACTTGGTCTTGGTATCCGTCCCATTGGTGACATCATCACGCTGCTTGAATTTGAGCTCGGCGTACGTGTCTATGTCCGCCGCCTTGATGGCCATATATCGGGTTTGTTTGCCTACGACGATGCCGTTGGCGCGTGCATACTCCTCAATGCCAACCACCCGCGTGAGCGCCGAACGCAGACGGCTGGACACGAGACTGGCCACATGGTCTCAAATCGTGCGCGAGCGGACGTGCTGCATCTCAATGAGCCCGAAAACAGCCGGGAAAAGCGTTACGCCAATGCCTTTGGACGCGCCTTCCTGACGCCTGCGCGCGCCGTGCTGCAGAAATTCCAGGACATCACGGCCGGGTCGGATCGACTCACGCGCCGCTTCATCATTGTTCTTGCGCACTATTTCGGTGTTTCGCGTGAGGCGGTCGTACGACGTCTTGAGGAGTTAAACCTCTGCAGGCCTGGGACCTGGGATTGGTTCGAGGTCAATGGCGGGATTAGCGACGAACAGGCCCGTCAGGTGATTGGTGATCTTCGTGCCCCCGATGCGCAGAAGGCGGATGCCGATCGTCCGCTGTCGCTGCGGCTCAACTTGCTCGCCGCCGAAGCCTACCGTCGCGAGCTTCTGAGCGAAGGGCAGCTTTCGCGCTTGCTGCATCTCGACCGTGTCGATCTGCGTGGCCTCCTGGATGAGCATGAGAACGTGGGAGGCGAGACCAGCGGGGCTCCGAAGATATTTGACTAGCAAGGAACCACCACACATTGCCGACGCGAGCGCGATCATCAACTTGAACGCGTCAGGCATGGCCATGGCGATCATCCGTGCTTTGCCACACCCGTTGCTGGTGGTCGACGTCGTCTTGCTGGAGCTGGAGCATGGCCGCTCAAAGGGCAGACTCGATGCCGAACTGTTCCGCAGGTTGATTGATCAAGGCGTCGTCGAGCTCGTTAGTCTGAGCACGCAAGCAGAAGTCCAATTTGAACATCTGGTTGTCGGCCCAGCGGAAGCGACGCTGGATGACGGCGAAGCTGCCACAATTGCCGTTGCGATTGAGGCGAACGGGATCGCCATTATCGACGAGCGCAAAGCCACGCGCATCTGCGCCGAACAATATCCGGAGTTGCTGCTTCAGACTACGGCCGACATTTTGGCGTTGCCGTCTGTCGGTGCTCAGCTGGGTGAAACTGTACTCGGCGATGCAATTTTCAACGCGCTGCAGCGGGGCCGCATGAGGATCGCGGAGAATCGTCTGGATTGGGTAATAAGTCGGATTGGTGAACCGCGCGCGCGACAGTGTGAGAGTCTGCCGCGGCGCGTAAGAATTCGTTGAGAACCGCCGCCGCTCTCGAGCTATGATACCAAAGTGCTCAATATCAACGACGATCCGGAAAGATATCTTGCAGCCGCTGCGCAGACGACCTTGGCGCCATTAAGCGTGAGTTGTTTTAGCACGCGCGTCTAATCTAGGCCCCCAGATGCCTGTCAAACCTGGAGGGGAGGCGTCTTCAGGACCACTAAGCGAACGATGGCACCCCATGCCCAAGAGCCGGGACAGCCAGTTTCCCTGTCAGGTGGCTCAACAGCCGGGCGAAGACCGCAGTCCCTCGTGCCGTTAAGGCAGCGAGAAAGAGGTGCGCCAGATGTCGTGCGCTGCACGGTGGATGGACAGCTGCCCACGAAACAACCACGCCGACGCGCAACAGATTCATACGCGTGCCAGTCCCATGCGCCGAGCCGCGCCGGATCAAGCAAGTGGCGGATAAGTGCCACTAATGCCGCACCCTCAATCTGCAAACGCGAATGTGATGCAAGCCGAAGGCGTGTATCGCAAGCACAATTGTGTCGCCGGTTGATGAACGGCTAGACTAGCCTCGTTCGCGGGGGGAATGCGGCGCGCGTGCAGCCCGGTTCCACCGTCGTGATCGTCGGTGACGGCGCGGTCGGCCTTATGGGCGTGCTGGCCTCGAAGCAGATGGGGGCGGCGCGGATCATCGCGATGAGCCGACACAAGGCGCGGCAAGACCTCGCGCTCGAATTCGGGGCGACCGATATTGTCACCGAACGCGGCGATGCGGGAGTGGCACGGATCAAGCAACTGACAAAGGGAATTGGTGCGGATGCCGTGCTGGAATGTGTCGGCATGAAGGAGTCGATGACACAAGCCATTCATAGCGCCCGTCCCGGCGCGATGGTCGGTTATGTCGGAGTGCCGCATGGCGTTGAGCTTGACGGCCAGTCGCTCTTTTTCTCGCAAGTCGGGATGCTCGGCGGTCCAGCTCCAGTGCGACGGTTCCTTCCGCATTTGATGGACCTGGTGCTTTCGCGAAAGATCAATCCGGGCAAGGTGTTCGACCTGACCCTGCCGCTTGCTAATGTTGCCGAGGGTTACCGCGCGATGGACGAACGCCGCGCGATCAAGACTCTATTGCGGGTATGAGGCGAGCAGATTTCAGTCAGCGCGAGTGGCATAAATTGGGTGCCACTTTTGGGTACCACGGAAGACGTTAAGATGCTAAGTTACTTAAAGAATTTGGAAAACAGGCACCCTCCCTCAGCCTCCTAGTCCCCCAGCCGTCCTTCGCCCGCTTCGCGGGCTACGGATGGCTTACGCCCTCACCTCTCTAGAGCAAATGACGTTCAATCAGAATCACTCCGTCATCCTTCGAGGCAGGGCCGCGTCATGCTGAGGTGGCCGCCGTCCTTCGAGGCTCCCCCGCATCAAGTGCGGGGTCGCACCTCAGTATGACGGCGGCCCTCGAAGCACGCGGCCCTGCACCTCAGGATGACGGATTGGGTACGTCTGAACGCACGATGCTCTAACGCGCGGCAGACGTCACGAAATGCGTCAGAAGCCTGATGTATTCGACTTGATAGCCGCAAGAAGGCTCGGAGACCGACCAGGAATTGATGGGCCAGCTGTCGCCGATATCGGCGTACGATTTCTGAGGCGGTTGGGCATAGGGCGGCGACGGCGGCGCTGCGCCGCAAGCCGGCGTAAGCTGCGGACACCCGTCTGCCCAGCTGTAGGAGGGATTAGGTCCTCCGACCAGGTAACCGGGCGGCGGGCCGTATTGGGTAGTTTTCACATTGGCCCAGGGCGAGCCCTTTGCGAACCAACTGTGATAAAACTCGTCTACCGAATTCTCCGCACCGAACGCCGCCATGTTGGAGAGATAGACTTTGGCAAGCGGGTTCACGCCGTGCAGATTATGCAGGTAATCGGCGGCGTACTCTCCGGCATCTGCCGGAAGCCCGGCAATTCCATCCAGGCTCGGATTTAAGAAAAAGAACCCCTGGCGGGCCACTTCCCTCGCGCTTCCCCAATAATAGACCGGCAAATATGCCAGATACGGATTTCTCTGTTCGTGTTCGGCGTCATAGACACCGTTCATGAACGCCTTGACGAAATGCTCCCGGATATCGCTTACGAGCGCGGGGTCGGCTGTCGCGAGACTAGAATAATAGAGCATCGGCTGCAGCCATTGGGCGTCATACGGCGCGGCTCTATTCAACCGGAACAACGGCGAGTACCAGACCAGCAATTTGAGCCTGTCCCGATACACGCGGTCGCCGGTAAGATCGTCAAGATAGATCGCTGCGAGCATCGCGCAGAGAGGACGATCCTCGGCCGAAACTTCCTGTTCGCCCCCACCCATGACCATCTGGCCGTAGGCGGGATCCCTATTGGAATAGAAAACGTCTTGGTGTGCTTCGGCCCATGCCCAGGCACGCTTCGCACGAGATGCCAATTCCGCTGCATACTTTTTGAAGGCCGGGAAGCGTGCGAACACCTTTGCGCCGAAGGCAAAGGCCGCGGCCGACTTGTAGGTGGAACTCGTGCTCGGCCCGGCGTAATAGCTCGGTTTGGCCGTCGCATCCGGGGGGCTCGCCGGATCGGAGGCGAGTATAGAAAGCACGGAACCGTCCGGATTCTGCATCCGTATCAGCCAGTCCATTCCGTACTTGATTTCATCGATGAGGTCCGGGACGCCGTTGCCGGATTCCGGAATGCCGAAATCGTCGGTGAAGATCGACGGATTTTCGTCATAGCTGTGCAGAAGGCTGATTAAGTAGTCGGTATGCCAATTCGTGTAGCGATTGTAGTCGCCGGCATCCCACCAGCCGCCGTGAAGATCGCGTTCGGTCGACGGGTCGTCCTTTCTTAGAAAGTAGCGAGCGGCTGCGTCTTGCCCCGGACCGAGGTGGTCGGCTTTGGTTGTCCAGCCCGGCCCCGCGTAGGGCTCGACTTTCGCGAAATCGGCACGCTGGTAATAGAAGAACCGCACCGCCTGAACCAGGACCCGGCGATACGGATTGGGCGAAACGGCGAAGCGGCCCGAGGTTTCGCCTCTGGCCTTGTCTCGAACGACATAATCGCCCGGCTCGGTCACGCCGCTAAAATCGAAATGCCACACTCTGTCGCCGGAACTTTCGTCCACTTGACCTTTGCGCCATGCGACGGGGGCACCTTCAAACACGACCGTGCCGGAGTCGGCACCGACAACCTGATAGACGGCTCCGGGCTTGAAATGTCTGCCGGCATCGAAACCGACCGCAGGATCGCGGATGACGGCGACCTTCCGCATGGCCGGCGTATAGCCGAACTGATCCACGACAATGAAATGACCGAACGCGTTCTGCCCGGACGCGCCGCTCGCCGCACTCGACAAGATCAAAAGGGCAACGGCTGCGGATGCGGCAACACGTTGAATCGATTGTATTTTTCCGATCTGCAGGGGAGAATTTTCGCTAGCCATCTCAGTCCATCCGGCTCGACCAAATTACCCTTGGATAATGGAGAAGTCCCGATGGTTTTCCAATGGCCTCTTGCCGGCACGTTCGCGTTCACACCTCAGTAGGCGATACGGTTGTTCGGGAGTGCATCGAGGCCGACCCCGGGTCCTAAGTTCAAGATGAATACGGGGCCGATATCTATCGTCTGCTTGCAGCATCCGATCTGGAACGCGGCGCTCAATTCGCCGGGCAGATAATTCCGGTCGGCCACTCCGCGGACATAAATGACGCGCCATTCGCCGGCAAGCGTCGTTGCCGGAGCCGTTGCGATTGCCGTCCAGGGGTCGCGGGAAAGCTGCACGCTCATGGACGAGAGCATGCCGGACGGGGCAGCGCCGTCGCCGGGAACGGCCCTGGCATAGATTGCCATGAAGATCGCGTCACCCTTTTGGATCGGGGTCGAAATGGATATCCCTGCCCCATCCGACCACGGAGCACTGCCGGGCTGGAGAAGACTGATCCGCACCGCCTTTCCACCCGGAACATCGGCGGCTTCGATCGGCGCGTTCCTCTGATCCGGACCAAACACATTGACGAGTTCGGCGGGATCGTTGATGAGCGTCCCCCTCGCAGGCAGAAGGGCGCGCAGTCTCGCGAGCTCGCCGCCGAAGCGCTCCTCCGCACGCGTGCTCGCAGGACCGGGAACCGGCGAGGGCGCCGGACTTGCCGGCGCTTGCGCCGCCTTGTTCCGCGGCAACTTCGACGGATCGTAGTTCGGGCCGAAGTCGATGATGAAAATCTGACCGAGATAGACCGATTGCTTGGCCGTCGCGAGGAACATGGTGAAGTTGACCGTCCCCGGGCTGTAATCCTTGGCTGCCACGCCAGAGGCGTAATACATCGCCCATTGAGTGCCAAATGAGGCAGTGGCGCCGAACAGAGGCGTGTAAGGCGGCGTGGATTCCTGAAACTGAATTGCCGTGGGAACGGCGGCAGGGTTCACGCCCGCGGCCGGTTCGGCACGAGCCCAGAATGCGACGAGAATCACATCCCCTTTCTTGATCGGTTTGGTGATACCCGCCGACGCCTGTATGTCCCACGGATTGGCGCCTTTGTCGGGTACGTCGATGCGGATCGAGCGATCCCCGGGCAGACCGGTATCGGTTTGGGGCGTGGGTTGAGGCACACCCAAGATGTTCCAAGCCCCCACCGAAGGTTCGTTGACCATCTTGTCCATTATCGCCGATGCGGCCTGATCCGAAGCCGAAGAGACCTGGGCCTCGGCCCCTGCGACGAGCAGCGCAGACGTCAAGAACATGACGAACCACTTAGACATGGCTTTCACCTTGGCAAGAGCCCGTTCGACGAAACAAGCTCTCGGGTCCCGGCTGTTTTGGTTTGTTGTGCAGGTTCGGATTGTGCCGAAAACGCTTGCGTGCAGCAATTCGAGGGGGCAGAGGAGCCGTCGAATTCGCTGCACGCAATCGCACACCGCCCAGAAGGTCCGTACGGCGGATGCAGGACACCTTGTGGGAGGCCGTGTGCCTGTATCCGCCGTCGAAACTTCACTCGCGCTAGAACCTGTAACGGGCGCCGACCGAGAGGTCGCCGGCGGTCTTGTAGATCGAGAACCGAGTATTCAACCGTGCAAAGAGGTCGAGGTGGTCGCTGATCTGGTCGGAGAAATCCACCCCCGCGAGAAGCGCGTTCTCGGCATCGCCCTTCCAAATGTAGGAGACGGATGAGCCGGAGATGGTTGCAAACGAACCGTTCACCATCACGCCTTTGTCGGAGAAATCATGCTCGACGGCGAGTACGACATCCAGATTCGTATTCAGCGCCTGCGTCGGTTTGATCATATGAAGGCGGAGGCCGACGTCGCCGACGACGGTGTTGACGTTCATGGGATCGTACTGAAGAGCAAAAACACCAGCGCCGGTTTCGCTCGCGTCGTTCTGATGAACCCTGGCGAGGATGCCGCGCAGATAAGGCGTAACCCGATCATTGAACAGGCTTCTGCTGATCTGGAACGACGCACCCCACGCCCATCCCTCGGGCGACGACTCCGCCGTACCAAAGGATCCGACGTCGCGTTTAATCGTCGCATCGTAGCCATTGAAGAACACCGTGCCGTCGACGCGGGCATACAGCAAGTCGGCCCCGCCATAGAGCGCCGCGTTAAAGGTGTTGGAGTCCGCCGTGGTGTCCTCGCCCTTCACATCCATCGACCCGGCGAGGTAAGACGCCGCTACGCCAATGACTGCGTTATGCCAGGGCAACCTACGTTCGACGCCACCGGTCACGCCATAGGATGTGTTCTCGTAACCTACGCCGCCGCGCTCGATGTTCTCGAGGCTGCCGAGCGGTGCCAGCCAAGCATAGACGCCCTTGTCATTGGAAGAAAACAACTCGATCTGATCGTAGAGCGACCGGTTGAATTCGGTGATGTTGTACCGGTTGGACAAGACGAGATGACCGAACGTCTGTGCGCTGGACGCCCTTTGCACCGCAGCTTGGTATCCGCTGCTGGTATGGATTGCGCCAACGAAGGCCGCACTGCCCTGCACCGAAATATTACTAAAGGTACCCGTTACGGTGGACGCCGTCAGAACGTTGTAAAGGCCTGCCGCACCATAATCACCGTCTTCGACCTTCAAGATCAGGCTGCCATCCAATGTGGCGTTACCTGATACGACGACGTTGGAGACGCCGTCGGGTGACACGTCCGCCAACAGTACGCCGTTCGAGGCTTGCGTGTAGTTGCCGTGAATTCTCAGGGTTCCGGCAGTCCCGCCGGTTCCGCCCGGCTCGACCATGCCGCCGTTGTTCACATTGCCGTATATCGAGCCATAGCCGGACAACATGCCCAGGAGGCCGGTCGATTGGGAGATGTTGATGACGGCCGTCGAACCCGTAGGATCGCCGAAGACGGCAGTAGAATGCGACGCATCGCCGACCGTAAAGGACGCACCGGCGTGGACATTGACCACGCCATAGTATGCGGAGAGCGCCGTGTTCTGGCCGTTCACCGTCATCGCACCGTTGTTAAAGGTGATCGCCGCCGTGTTGTCAGCCGACGAGATCGTGTTGATCACATTCACGACCGTGTGCGGTTCGTTGAAGGTCATTGCGGTATTCGCCCCCATAACGAAGTTGGTGGCAGTACCGAAATAGTTGCTGGAATAGATCCAGGCTTCGCCCCAGTTCACCGAGGTGCCGGCATCCAGGATCACATCACCACGAAAATGGTTGGTGCCGAGAATGCCGGTACCATTGCCCTTGATGAACTCGACAGTGCCGCTCGAGTCGATCATATCCTGGAGTTCCATCCAGCCCCAGTCGTTGTCGATCTTCAGCGTGCCGCCCGACGCCACGGTGATTGAGGCAGACGTCCAGCAATTGCCGCCGTCGTAGAGGCACAGTGAGTTCCATTGCGAGGCCGGCGTCCCATTCCACAAAATGGGCCAGGGCCAAACCAGCTGCGCATCGCCTGCAGCGAACGGGCCATAGTTCGGATAAAGGTCCGCAGTGATGCCCGACCCGACCACGAAGTTGGTGCCGGTTGAATTGTACATGTCGTAGACACCGCCGGACGTCACGGCGACGTCGCCCGCACCGGCAGCGGTAACGGTTGCTACCGCCGCGATCACCAGCGCGCTGGCGGTCAAGCGAAGACGGCTGCGAATGTTGTTTGCCTGGACTTGCAACATTGGTTTTCTCCCAAACTCGGCGGCTATTGCCGCGTATTCCCTGCGTCTGTTCTGCCGTCCTCGGCGCCGGGGTTCATCCCGGCGCCGAGGCGGCACCGGTTCCTAGAACTTGAGGCGAAGTTGCGTCGTGTAACGCGTGTCCGCCACGTACCAACTGCGATTCAACAGACGCTGGCTGCCGCTGCTCGTCAGACCTTCCATCATGTACAGGCGAGTAACCGAGCGCGTCAGATTTGAAGCTTCGAACGTCCAGCTCACGTTGTCCGTCAGGTTGTAGGTGAGGTTGGCATCCAGCGTTCCGACAGGATACTGGAACACGGGCAGCGCAAAGGTAGTAACCACGCCCTGCTGGTGAACTGATCCGTAGTTGATGCTTTCAACGTTGTTGTAGGTACCCGATGTCTGCCAGGCAGCGGTCGAGACCAGGAAGGAACTGCGCCAGTTGTAGGCGACGCGCAGCGACAACGGTCCCTTGTCGTACATGAGCGAAGCGTTGAAGGTGTTCTTCGACAGGCCGGTGAGCGGCAGGCCGTTGATCCTGGTGCCCTTCATGTCAAAGGCAAGCGCACCCGGTTGCGAGCTATCGATATAGGTGTAGTTGAGATCGACGCCGAAGCCGTCGAACGGATCGGGCAGGAAATCGGCGTATTTCTGCAAGCCGACTTCGAAGCCGTCTACCGTCGCGTTTTGGCTCTCGTTGATGTACTCGGTCACCGACGCACCGACCGTGCAGATCGCACCGCCGCCGGATGCCGTGCAGAACGTCGAAGCGCCAAGGTTGCCGCTGTTAACCGTCGCAGGGAAGCTTGTCGACTCTATCACCTGTGCGGTCGAGATGAAATTGTGAATCTGCTTGTAGAATGCCGAGATATGGGCCATCCCGTTGCTCTTGAAGTAGTACTCGATCGAACCGTCGAGTTGTTCCGCCTTTTCCGGCTTGAGGTTCGGGTTACCCCAACTGCCGCCGAAGAAGCTGATGTAAGTCCCGGAATAGGTGCCGTTTATGTAGCCGCGCGGGTTCATCTGCGCAAAGCTCGGACGGTTGATCGCCTGCGAGAAGGCAAAGCGGACATGCATTTCCGGCAGGGGCAGGAACTGGATGTTGAGCGACGGCAGTGCGTCAACCTGTGAATGGCCGCCACTAAAAGCCGTGGGTACCTTGTTCGACGTGATGAGCACGGTATTGCCGGCATCCAGCGAAGAGTTGGTGAGATCGGGCGTAAAGCGATTGCCCGTCGCACGATCCCGATAGGCGACGACGCGGACGCCGATGTTGCCGTTGAACGGTATTCTGAAGCTGTCGTAGGCGAAGTTGGCCATAACATAGCCGGTCGCCGAAATTTCGTTCAGCGTTGCGAGAGTGCTCGGATCGAAAGCGGCGAGAGCTCTGTCGCCGTAGCTGTCGTGCGCGTTGTACAACGTCTGCAAGTTGGCCGTGTCCAACACCGCATCTTTCGTCGGGAAATAGATGGACGGCGGCAGACCGATCTGGCCGTTGTACATATCGGACAAATCGACCTGCTGGCCATAGTCGGGGTTAGCGGTCAAGTAACTGATCGGCGGCGAGACGTACCACGGGGAAAGCTGTTTCCAGTTCCATGTGGTTTCGTTGTCGTCTTCGCCACGGGCGGTGATCTTCAGACCCGCCTTGATCGAACGGAGTAAGCCGTTATCGCTGACGGTGTAGACCGTGTCGAGATAGCCGGCGAGCTCCTTGCCGTAGTTGTGGAGCCTATGCGTCATCGTATTCTGCCAGGCGTAACTGGCAGGACTGGTGAGATCCGTGGATTGGTCCGCAAATGTCAGGCTCGGCAGAGTCTGGCTGCCGTAGGGACTGAGCGTTAAGCCGTAACCGGCAATGAAGGTATATAAACCGGCCTCTCTGTCGTCCGTCATGGCGGTCGAATCGATATACTGCAGCGCGAAGGTAGCGCTGAAGTTATCGCGCGGGTTCCACTCGCCGCCGATCGAAAGGTCGGTCGTTGTATTGACGCCGTGGTTGTACGTCGTCGCCAAGGTGTAGGCGATCGGCTCATAGCCCCAGGTATTCTCGTTGGGCAGACCGATACCCCCGAAGCCCCACATGAATCCCGACAGACCATCGGTAGAGACGAGGTTGCCGTCCGTGTCGAACGTGCTGGTGGTATTGGGAGCCAAGACCGTCAAGACGCCCGAGCCAAGGAACACTTCGTTTCTCAGAGAATTCATTGTGTAGCGGGACTGGAGCGCCGTCACGAACAACTCCAGTTGATCGTTCGGCCGCCATTGCGCCGCCACATAGAGACCGAGACGGACGCGGTCGCTGTTGGCCCGGGTGATCCCGAAGCCGCCCGGTACATAGACTTCGGACGAACCGGAATCCGACAGCGACGGCAACGTGGTGCCGTGGCTGTTGGCATAGGCGGGGTTATAGACCGTCGGACCATAGGGCAGGACCTGTACGCCGTCCGCCTTGGTGCTGAGATCGGAATAGGCAACGTTCACCAACAGGCCGACTTCGCCGATCTTCGTCATCCAGCGATCACTGACGAGAGCGACGCCGCCGACGTGTCCCCTCTTGGAAAAGTCGGCGTAGTTGGCAGTCACGGTCGCGCTGGCGGTTAAGCCTTCGAAATCGAATGGCTGGCGGGTCCTGAGGTTAACGACGCCGCCAAAGCCGCCTTCCGGCAGACTGGCGGAAAGGCTCTTATAGACGTCGACGCCTTGCGCCAATTCCGGCGGGATGTCTTCCCACGCCAGATTGCGCCCGTTGGCGGCACTGAAACTGTCGCGCCCGTTTAGGAGGCTGACCGTGCTGGTCAGGCCGCGGATCGAGATTCCGGTGCCTTCACCGAGATAGTTTTCACTCCCGCCGCCGGTCTGGATGCGCGTGATGTTGACGCCCGGAATTCGCTGCAGAACTTCGGTCACGCTATTGTCGGGGAGCCGACCGATATCTTCGGCAGAAACCGAATCGACGATCTCCTGCGCGTTTTTCTTGATCTGGATCGCGTTGGTGATAGCGGCGCGTTGCCCTGTAACGACGACCGTTTCCATGGCCGCATCGTCCGATTGCGCCATAGCAGCGCCTCCGCATGCGACAAAAACCATGGCAGCTGTGCAGTACAGATGTGCCTTCAATTTGGCGGACATCAAGCGTTCCTCCCTGCCCTAACGACTGCTCTTCGCGAGCAGCCTGAAATTTGGTGTGCGGTATCTTCTTCGGTCGGCATCACAGCCCACATTTGGGTATCGTTTCGTGTGCCGAACCTGAGTGCCCCGCCCGTTTCAGCCCTCTACTAGCGTAGAATCCAATGTTCCGCGGCGGCATGTCAATTGTTTTTTCTTTTTGCTTTATCTATTATGCTCAGATGTTGCATGGGGGGCTCACCTAGCAGAAACAGGGGCTTGAACCGACTGCAATGAAAATTGTCGTGTGCGTTTGGAGGCTTGGCCTTGTCTCGCACCGAACGGATGTTATGCATGGATAACAGGCTGTGGGGACGCTAGGCGATACAGGCGCTTCGAACCGAGTGAGTGCACGAGCACACACGCCGGGGCTTTCGGGTACCAACCTGGAGCGGGCGGGCGACTACAATCAGCGCGTCACGCTGCAGGCTATCCGTGTCCATAGAACGATTACCCGCTCCGAGCTCGCAGAACTGACGGGCCTTACCGCACCTGCCATCAACAACATCACCAGGAGGCTTTTGCAGGACGGTTTGATTGTCGGCAGGGGCCGCGTCAAAGGGGGCCGCGGACAACCGCCTACACTTTTTTCCATCAATTCGGACGGATGCTTCTCGATCGGCGTGAATATCGACCGCGACCACATCACGATCGCGGTGCTCGATTTGATCGGAAACGTCCGCGCCCGTTCGACGCTCGAGGCAGACTTTGCGCTGCCTCAAACCGTATCGGAGTTCTTCCGCAGTTCGGTCGAGGGAATGCTCGCGGTGGGAGATTTCGACCTGGAGCGCCTGATCGGCGTGGGAGTTGCGATCCCGGATCGTCTCAGTGAAATCGCCTTGCCGTATCGTCCGCCGAGCTATTCGGAATGGGATACCGTCGACATTCCGTCGCTCTTCACATCGACGGTGCCGGGCCCGATCTTCCTCGAAAACGATGCGACGGCCGCAGCAATCGGCGAGCTGCAATTCGGGCACGGTATACGGCAATCGACCTTTTTCTACCTGTTGATCAGTGCCGGCCTCGGCGGCGGACTTGTCATCAACGGCACCCAATTTCGCGGTGCTCACGGACGAAGCGGCGAAATCGGCGTCTTGCCGCTTCATTCCAGCCGCTCGCCCGCGCAGGACCTTGGACGAGCCGTTTCGCTGCAGGGCCTGTACGACCTGTTGCGACGGAACGGATATAACGTCGTGCGCGCCGACGTCTTGCAGCAACTGGATGCGGGCGGCCAGGCAGTAATCGAAAACTGGGTCGGCCTTTCGGCAGATCTTTTGGCAGATCCGCTTATCGCGGTGTGTTGCTTGCTCGATCCCCAGGCCATCTATATCGGAGGCCGAATTCCTGCCGATTTGATCGACAGATTGGCGGTACAATTAAATCGGCTTTTGGCCGAACGCGGCAATGGAATAACTCCGATTGCACCGGTTCAGCGTGCGGCAATGGCCCTCGACGCGCCAGCCGTCGGCGCGGCTCTCTTACCGTTCAATGATCGCTTGCTGCCTACGCAGGCTTCTCTGATGAAGATGAACGCGTAGTGCTTTCACCCTACGCGAGCAGTGTGTTGCGGCGGACGTAATCCAGATCGGCGTCCTGCTTCGTCACCAGGTAGTTGGTAAAGGCGAAGACGCGAGCCAAAGCGCCGCCCGTTCCAAGGTACTGCGTGCCCCCCTCGCCCCCCATGCCGGGGCTCGACTGTCCGATGCCATAGCCGACCTGCCCCGATTGGGAGAGGTTGGCTTGCAGCGTGTTGAGGTTCGCGTAGCCGCTCTTGGATCCGTCATCGACCAAGGGTTCGAACGGCTCGCCCGGAAGATCGAGCAGGCCCACGACATAATCCTTCGGATCGTCGGACCTCAGCCGCCAGCCGCAGCCGTCGACGTGTTCGAGCCGCTCCGGTGAGAAGGCGAGCGTGATCAACGACAGCTTCATGACGCCGATCGCGTTCTTGACGGCGGCCTGCTTCGCGGCGGCCGGAGTAGGTGCGTTGCCCACGCCGTAAGCTAGCCAGAAGCGCGTATCCTCCCACAGCGTCTTGAACGCTCCCCTGCCCATCGGTATGCGCAGACCGTCGTGGAAATCGAGCATGGGCGGAACGCCCGGAACGACGTCCGCACTCGGCATCTCCGCCGCCGCGGCATATGCGAACGGCCCCGCTGCGGCGGCTCCCGCCAGCGAAAAGAGCAATGTGCGTCTGTTCTGCATGGATGCCCTCATGGATTTCCCCTTGTGAAAATATCTTTCTGCCCGTCAGGGGGTCAAGTGGGCATACTCTCGCAGAAATCGGGAAGAGACAGAGACTCTGTGACCTTGCACAGAAAACTCCGGACGCCGCCGACCGCGGAGAGATCGCCTGCCGGATCGCGCGCACCGCCCCCGAATTACCGATCTTGGCAACCCGCCGTTACCGGGCCATTTCGGCAACCGAGCGGCAGCGACCGGCGAAGCTCCTAAGCGATGGAACCAAGTCGCCTCATCATCTCGAAGCATGCCCGCGCGTTGTGATATGGGCACTTCCAGGGGCCGGCGAGGCAGACATCCGGATCTTCGGCGAGCGTCAGAGGCACTCCGGCGGCAGTCAGTTTGGCGTGCCATTCGCCGTGAACGCGGTCGACGACCTTCGCAACGATATAGTTCCAGCAGCGCTGTGTCGCCGTGAGAAACATCCGGTTTCCCGAGATTTCATAAGCGTTAAATAACCCCACAACGGCTTCGGCCTGAACCCACCAGTGCTTATTTGCATCCACGATGGCGCCGCTTGCGTCCGCCTCGTAGAATACGCTGCCGTCCCGATCAAGACCTTGTTCGTGAACGGCAAACCCAATCCCGACGGACAGTTCCTTGGCGCGAGCGTGCAGCTTCTCGTCGCCGAGCGTTTCCGCAGCCTCGACCATGAGCCAAGCGGCTTCGATGTCATGACCGAAGGAAACATGGCCCGAAAGCGAGTTCCATTGTTCATTGAAAAAGAGCTTCAAATGCCCCGACGATGCGTCGACGATCCGGTCCATGAACAGCGTAAGCAATTCGACCAGCGCTTTTTCGAGCGCCGGTTCCCGCCACACTCTTAGAAGGTTCGTATAGGCCTCAAGCACGTGCAGGTGGGTGTTCATGGACTTCGGACAGTTGAGGTCCTTATCCGACAGACGCATATCTTCAAGCACTCGCCACTCGCGCCCGAGCGCCTCCGTATAGCCGCCGCCGGCGAAGTCGCGGCTGTGCTTCTCGATCAGTCCGAACAGTGCCTTAGCCAATTCCAGGCTGTCTCGATTGCCGCTCGCGCGGTGATATTCCGCAAAAGCATAGATGCCGAACGCCTGACCATAGATTTGTTTCCGGGTGGATAGCGGATTCCCGCGATAATCCACCATCCAATACAGTCCGCCGTAATCCCGATCCCAGAACTTATCCGCGATATAGGCGAATGCCCGGTCGGCCATGTCCCGATACTTGCCGTCCAACAGACGCGCAGCAGCCGAATATGTCCAGAGAATCCGAGTGTTAAGCACACACGAGCGTGCGGCGTCTCGATGCGCGGTCAGGTCCGCATCGATCAATCCGAAAAAACCGCCGTTCTCCTTATCGACCGCATGATTCATCCAGAACGGAAGTATGTTGCCCTCAAGCTCGTCGCGCACTTGTCGGAGCCAGTCCGGCTTCGCCAATTGGGCCGTGCCGGATACTTCGCAGATCCGTTGCGCAATACCGTGACGAGAACCAGCCACGAGGTGCCTCCATGCGTGACGGTTCGACATTCCGCCACGACATAAAGGCAAGTCAAGCGCCTGTTTGGCACAGACGTGCCGCGCGCCAACGCCGTGTTCACGCAATCAAGGGCTACGCACGAGATTTGCGGGTCGCTTCGGTTCGGGCCAGATTTTTCTCGATTAACGCAACACGCCGGCGAACGCAGCCTGCCGACGTCAGCGGGTCGCCCGGCGTATTGGCGACGTAGTCGAGGAGCCGCTCGACTGTCGAAGTCGCTACGTGCATGCGAGTGTCGGACGAGCCGTAATAAATGAACACTTCCCCGTGCTCGTTGAGCGTCCAGCCGTTCGAAAACACCACATTCGAAACGTCGCCGACCCGCTCCTCGCCCTCGGGAGCCAAGAAATAGCCGCCCGGAGCGTGGCTCACGACCCACGGTTTCTCCAGCGAGGTCAAGAACATGTAAAGTACGTACCGCAAACCGGCTGCCGTATCGCGCACGCCGTGTGCCAAGTGGAGCCAACCTCGCGCGGTCTTCAGCGGTGTCGGTCCCTGGCCGTTCTTTACTTCCTTAATGGTATGATACTGCTTGCGATCCACGATGATCTCATTAGCCACAACGGCGTGGGCCATGTCATCGCACAGCCCCCATCCGATGCCGCCGCCGTTTCCGACGCTGATGAAGCCGTCCTGCGGGCGCGTGTACAGCGCGTATTTGCCGTTTACGAACTCGGGGTGGAGCACGACATTCCGCTGCTGCCCCGAGCGCGAAACAAGATCGTCCAATCGCTCCCAGGACTTGAGATCCCGCGTTCTCGCAATACCGCATTGAGCCACTGCCGCCGATTCGTCGTCCGGGCGGGTCTGGTCTTTGCGCTCGGTGCAGAACAGGCCGTAAATCCAGCCGTCCTCATGCTCCGTCAGGCGCATATCGTATACGTTGACATCCGGATCCTCGAGTTCCGGCAGCTTCAGCGGGTAATCCCAGAAGCGGAACCGGTCGACGCCGCTTGCGCTTTCCGCAATTGCGAAGAACGACTTACGATCCGCGCCTTCGACACGCACGACCAGCAGGTGTTTGCCGTCGCGATAGATCGCCCCCGAATTGAACGTCGCATTAACCCCCAGCCGCTCCATCAAGAACGGGTTTGCCTGCGGATCGAAATCGTAGCGCCAGAACAACGGCGTGTGCTCGGCCGTCAAGACCGGGTTGAGCCAACGGCGGTAGACCCCGTTGTCGTGCTCGACAGGCCGGTTTGCCCGCTCGATCAGTTCTCGATGTCGCGATTCGAGCTCGGAAAGACGACTGCTGAACGCGACCGACATGTCTTGCTCTCCCGAGGACAGGCTGGCTGACAATGAACCCCCAAAGTGGTGCGATCCAGAGGCAACGTCAACTTCGTCGCACCGGTTGTGACGTACAAGACGAACCGGCCTTAGACAAGTAACTTCGAACTCGATCGCGGGGGCGCGACCTATGCTACATTCCGATCGGCTCGCACGCGCAGAGATCACACAGACGAGGGAGAAAGCCTTGCTTCGACCCCATCTTAGGAGAATAGCCGGGCAACTCATGGTCGGCGGAATCGTAACGCTGGCCGGGTGTACCAGTGCGCCGAGCACCACGACCGCCCAACCCGCCGCCGCGCCGGGCGCGGTCCAGTCGCTCCGCAAACCGTCGACTTCTTTGCTTCATGCCACGTTTGCGGATCACGCCGTTCTCCAGCGCGACCGCCAAATTCCGGTTTGGGGCGATACCGTTCCCGGCGCAGAGGTCGAGGTGACGCTCGCCGGCCTGAAAGCGCATGCGGTTGCCGACGCGTCCGGTCACTGGCGAGTCGTGCTTGCCGCCTTGCCGGCAGGCGGTCCTTACGTCTTGTCGGCCCGCAGCAGCGAAGGCAGCACGCAAACCGCAACCGACGTTCTGATCGGCGACGCATATCTCTGCTCCGGCCAATCCAATATCGAATGGCCCGTTTACCTCGCCATGCACGGCGAAGCGGATGTCGCCGCATCCAACAATCCCATGCTTCACCTCTTCACCGTTCAACGCGCTGCCAACGCAACGGCGCAGCAATACTTCGGGACCGAAGCGACTTGGACAACCGCCGCGCCGAGTTCGGTGCGCGGGTTCTCTGCGGTCTGCTACTTCTTCGGCCGCGAGCTGCAAAAGAAGACCGGCGTGCCCATCGGCTTGATCTATGCCGGATGGGGAGCCTCGACGATAGAAGCATGGATGAGCAACACCGCGCTAAGAGCGCAGCCGCAATATGAGAGTCAGTTGAACATCCTTTCCGCTTATGTCGCCGACCCGGCCGAAGCGAAGGAAGCCTGGCGCAGAGTGGTCGATGCATGGTGGCGCCAACATGACGAAGCGTCGAGCGCGTCGCCGCCGTGGCATGACCAAGCCTACGACGATTCCACCTGGCCCCAAACCATACCAACGGGTTCGTGGAAGGAATGGGGCGTGCCTGCTCTCAAGGACTACAATGGCACGCTTTGGCTTCGGACGACCGTCAGCTTGACCGCCGCTGAGGCGACAGGCGCTGCGACACTCGTCCTCGGTTCGATCGATCAGGCCGACACCACATGGGTAAACGGCGTCGGAGTGGGCGAAAACGAGGGCTGGAACACCAAGCGCGAATACCAGGTACCGGCCGGCACACTGCACGCGGGAGCCAATACCATTGCCGTCGGCATCCTCGGCGGAGACGGAATGTGGGGACCTACCGAACAACGATCCCTGACATTTGCCGACGGTACATCCGTCAAGCTCGACAGTCCTTGGCGCTATCGCAAATCCACCCCGATCGAACGAACAGGAGCGATTCCGCACACGCCTTGGCTCAACGAGATCGGGCTGACGATGCTCTACAACGGCATGATCGCGCCACTCGGCCCGACGCCGTTGCGCGGTGTCGTCTGGTATCAAGGGGAGTCGAATACTTCCAGTCCGCGTTCGTACGGCGCTTTGCTGAAGGGCCTGATCGACGATTGGCGCAGGCAGTTCGGTTCCGAGACCCAGTTCTTGATAGTCCAGCTGCCCGGTTACGGCGCAGCCGGCACCGCGCCGCAAGACTCCGCCTGGGCGCAACTGAGAGAGCAACAACGTCTTGTGGCGGAGACGGTGCCGTCAACGGGTCTTGCAGTCACGATCGATCTCGGCGACCGCTTCAACCTTCACCCGGTCGTCAAACAGGAGGTCGGGCGCCGCCTTGCGTTGCTTGCCGAGGAAATGATCCGCGGCACCGCGACGACGTCGCTTGGTCCTGCACCCGTTTCGGCCGTCCGCACCGGCAAGGCGGTCGTCGTGAAATTCAAGAACACGGCGCGCGGTCTGATGACATACGGAGCGGCCCGTCCCATCGGGTTCGAGCTGTGCGACGGCGCGCGCCGCTGCCGCTATGCCGATGCAAGCGTAGAATCGGATCGCGTCGAAATCGTTCTCGTAAATTCCAAGGATGCGGAATTCCTGCGGTTCTGTTGGGCGGATTCGCCGGTATGCAATCTATACAATTCGGAGGGGCTCCCGGCAGTACCCTTCGAAATGCCGATCACTCGTATGGTTCGGGGGCACAAACAATGATAACGCGCAGAGAGTTGCTTGCAGCTGCGGCACTCACGATGACGGGCGCCGACGCCATGCCGGACGGATTTGTGCGGCTCGAAAGCGGACGCTTTACGCTTGGCGGCAAGCCGTACCGGTTTGCCGGAACGAATCTCTGGTACGGAGCATATCTCGGCGCCGAGGGCCCCACAGGCGATCGCGCACGCTTGAAACACGAACTCGATCTTTTGAAGTCGCTCGGAGTGACCAATCTCAGAGTCCTTGGTGCATCGGAACTATCGCCGCTCAAGAACTCCTTGCGGCCGGCCTTCAGAGACAGCAGTTCTTCTTATAACGAAGACCTCTTGGGCGGTCTCGATTTTCTCCTGGCGGAAATGGCCGAGCGAAACATGAAAGCCGTCGTCTTTCTCAATAATTTCTGGGAATGGTCGGGCGGCATGGTGACATATCTCTATTGGGTCAACGGGGGACACTACATCGATCTCGGCGACCCGGCTCACCCGTGGCCGGAGTTCGCTGATTTCAGCGCCCAGTTCTACGCAAATGAAAAAGCCAATGCTCTCTATCGCGAATATGCGACCGCGCTCTTGAGGCGGACAAATACGATTTCAGGGCGCGCATATCGCAACGACCCGACGATCATGGCTTGGGAACTGGCGAACGAGCCCCGGGCGGGCGGAAACGCCGACCGCGCTCCCTACGATGCATTTTATGCCTGGGTTTCAAAGACCGCGGACTTCATCAAGACGCTTGCGCCGAACCATCTGGTCACGACGGGAAGCGAGGGTCTCAAGGGATGTCTCGAAAGCGAAGAATGCGTGCTGCGGGCGCACGCTGCACCGAACATAGACTATATGACCTTCCATATCTGGCCGTTGAACTGGAGTTGGATCAACCCCTCCAATATGGAAGGCGGTTTCCCCTCTTGCGCTACAAAGACGAAGGACTACATCGCGGCTCACGCGCAAATGGCAGTACAGCTCAAAAAACCGGCAGTCATCGAAGAGTTCGGCTTCCCGCGAAACGGCGGCTTGTATGCCCCAGGCGTGTCTGCGGCTTATAGAGACCAGTACTACAGCCTGGTATTCGAAGCAGTGGAGAACAGCGCACGGACCGGCGGGCCGCTTGCGGGCTCGAATTTCTGGGCATGGGGCGGCCTAGGCCGTGCGCAACATGACGATTTTCTGATGCGTTCCGGCGAAACCGGGTATGCCGGAGACCCGCCGCAGGAGCCGCAAGGACGAAATTCCGTGTTCGACAGCGATACGACGACCATCGCCATTATTCGCAAACACGCCGCCGTTTTGAAGCACCTTCACTCTCGCAGCTGAAGCGTCGTCGCTGCGTTGTCGCTCGGCCGTGCTTCCATTGCGCACTTGGCGTTAAATATAATGGGGCTGTACGATTGCCCGCATGCCGGAGTGCAGCTATTTGGGGTTGCCATGAGACGACTGGCCTTCTGCATCTTACTGGCAGCAGCACCTGCTGCGGCTCAACCGCCGATCGGTAGTTTCCAACTGGAGCCGTACATCGGCGGCCGCGTGCTCGCGAGCACCGCCTCCGGCGCAACGATCTACACGTATGCCTGGCCGGGCGTTTATTTCGAAGCGCAGTTCACGGGCGACTCCGTCGACGTGAAGCTCGACGACGATCAGAACAATCTCTATCTCTACATCGATGGAACGCACAAATTGACGCTGACGCGGCCGGGCCGCACCACGGTCGCGCTGAAGGATCTCGGTCCCGGGCCGCACACCGTGAGGTTGGAGAAGGCAAGCGAAACGCAAGCTTCCACCGGCCGTTTCGAAGGCTTCTATGTGGATTCGGCAGACAGGGCTCTGCCGGCGCCGCGCTACGATCGCCGGATCGAATTCATCGGAGACTCGTTCACGGTCGGCTACGGCGACACGTCTCGCGGCCAGGTTTGCACCGTCGACGACGTACGCGACACGACGGACACCTCGCTTGCCTTTGCCCCGATCACGGCGAAGCATTTCAATGCGGCCTACCGCATTCATGCATTCTCCGGTCGCGGCGTGGTGCGCAACTATAACGGCCTCGCGCCGGGCGAGGCGCTGCCGACGATGTACCAATACACGCTCTTCGACAAATCGGCGTCTGCACCCGAGGACGGATGGACGCCCGACGTCGTGGTTATCGGGCTCGGCACAAACGATTTCTCCACCCCGCTGAATCCCGGCGAAACATGGTCCTCGCGCGAGGCGCTTCACGCCGACTTCGAGCAGGCATACGCCGCATTCGTGAAATCGCTCCGCACGAAATGGCGGTCCGCGCACATCATCCTGATGGCTTCGACGGAATACAACGGCGAGATCAGCCAGGAGGTGCTTGCCGCCGCCGATGCGGCCAAGCGCAGCGGCGTGGAGGATTTGGAAACGATCTCCTTCAGCAACCTCGATTACCAAGCCTGCCACGGCCATCCGTCGCTGAAGGACGAGGCGATCCTCTCGCAATTGCTGATCGATCGCATAGCGCTGCTTCCCAGATTTGAGGGAGTTGCGCCATAATTCCGATTTGCACGATTTGGCATGTCGACCATCGGGTCGAAGGGCTACCGCAAGGAATAGTCTAGCTTTTCGCCGAAGCAACGCTCGTAGGCTTGCGCAGGAGCCTGACGAGGCGCCCGTCAAAGCGGTCCAAATAGGTGTAAATGACCGGCGTTATATAGAGCGTCAATAATTGGGAAAGCAGCAGGCCGCCGGCAACGCAAAGTCCGAGCGGCCGTCGCGATTCGGCGCCCATGCCCGTACCGAAGGCAATCGGGAGTGTCCCCATCATGGCTGCCATCGTCGTCATCATGATCGGC
>PMKE01000035.1 GCA_003158585.1 Alphaproteobacteria bacterium | reverse complement strand
CATGGCCGCGAAGGCCAGATACGGGTTGGAGCCCGCATCCGGGAAGCGCACTTCCACGCGCTTGCCCTTCGGGCTCGACGAGAAGGGGATGCGGCACGAGGCCGAACGGTTGCGCGCCGAATAAGCGAGCAACACCGGCGCCTCGAAGCCCGGGATCAACCGCTTGTAGGAGTTGGTCAGCGAGTTGGTCAGCGCGTTGATCGCCTTGGCATGCTTGATGATGCCGCCGATATAATAGAGACAGGTGTCCGAGAGATCGGCATAGCCCGAGCCCGCGAACAGCGGCTTGCCGCCCTTCCACAGCGATTGATGGACGTGCATGCCCGAGCCGTTGTCGCCTGCGACCGGCTTCGGCATGAAGGTCGCCGTCTTGCCGTAGGCGGCCGCCACCTGATGCACGACGTATTTGTAGATCTGCAGATTGTCGCCGCCCTTGACCAGCGTATTGAACTTGCAGCCCAACTCATGCTGCGAGCAGGCGACCTCGTGGTGGTGCTTTTCGGGGTCGATGCCCATGTCGCCCATGATCGACAGCATTTCGCTGCGGATGTCCTGATAGCCGTCGACCGGAGGAACCGGGAAATAGCCGCCCTTGACCTGCGGACGGTGGCCCATATTGCCGCCTTCGTATTCGGTGCCGGTGTTGTAGGCGCCGCCCATCGAGTCGAGTGTGTAGAAACACTTGTTCATCTGCACGTCGAAGCGGACGTCGTCGAAGATGAAGAATTCGGCTTCGGGGCCGAAGTAGGCGGTGTCGGCGATGCCGGTGGAAATCAAGTACTTCTCGGCGGCCTTGGCGATCGAACGCGGGCAGCGCTCGTAGTGTTGTCCGGTCGAGGGGACAATGACGTCGCAGAAGATCGCAAGCGTGGTCGCGGCGAAGAAGGGGTCGATGACCGCCGTGCTGCAATCGGGCACCAGCGTCATGTCGGAGTCGTTGATCGTCCGCCAGCCCGCGATCGACGAGCCGTCGAACATCAGGCCGTTGGTCAGCGAGTCCTCGTCGATCTGCGAGAGATCGAAGGTGACGTGCTGCCACTTGCCGCGAGGATCGGTAAACCGCCAATCGACGAATTTTACCTCCTTCGCCTTGATCATCTGGAGTACGGATTGTGCGTTAGCCATTGTTTGGGTCTTTCCCCTTCTCGGTTGAGTGTTTGCCGGCCGTCAGATGGCGTCCGCGCCGCTTTCGCCGGTACGGATGCGGATGGCATCCTCGACATTCAGGATGAAAATCTTGCCGTCGCCGATGCGCCCGGTACGCGCCGCCTTCTGGATGGCGTCGATCGAGGCTTGCAGCCTGTCTTCGCCGATGACGATTTCGATCTTCACTTTAGGCAGGAAGTCCACGACGTATTCGGCGCCGCGGTAAAGCTCGGTATGTCCCTTCTGCCGGCCGAAACCCTTGGCCTCCGTGACCGTGATGCCCTGGACGCCGACTTCCTGGAGGGCTTCCTTCACTTCGTCGAGTTTGAACGGCTTGATGATGGCTTCGATCTTTTTCATTGAGGACTCCTTGCGCCTCGCGCCATTAAGGAAATAGCAGGGGTTATGCCAAGTCTGGCCGATAAAAACGCCAACACACTCAACCGGTTAGCGCGCCGATTCGCAACGCGCCCCTGAGACTGCACAGAAAATAGCCGATTTGCACAATAAGCAAGCAATTCGTCCAAGCCGGCAGCCCCCTTTATTACCCCCGCTCCATGACGGATTCGGGCGACACTTCCATTGTTATCAGGGACGAAAAGACGCTCGGCGCGTGCTCTCGCCCTTCGATCCCCCGCGGTGCCGTGCAAGGGGCGAGCCGGGATTCTCTCCGGGGTCGGAGCATTGTTTCGACACCTGATCGCGGGCCGTATAGTCTCCTCCGCCATGCCTGAATCGCGAATCCCCAACGAGATCATCACGGTCGCCGAGATGTACGCGGCGGACCGCTACGCCGCCCAGCACGGCATTCCCTCGCGCACGCTGATGGAAAATGCCGGCCGCGCCGTGGCGAACGAGATCACCAAGCGGCACGCACAGCCGATACCGGCCCTGGTGATGTGCGGGCCCGGCAACAACGGCGGGGACGGCTTCGTCGTCGCGCGAATGCTGAAGACCCGCGGCTGGAAGGTGCGCGTGGCGCTGCTCGGCGCGCGCGACGCTCTCAAGGGCGATGCGGCCTTCCAGGCGGCGCAATGGGCGGACGAGGTGCTGCCTCTGTCACCCGGCGTGCTTGCGGATGCGAAGTTGGTGGTGGACGGATTGTTCGGCTCGGGACTGGCCCGGCCGCTCGACGGCGCCGCCCGCGACACCGTGCTGGCGCTGAACGATCATCCGGCGCAGGTCGTGGCCATCGACGTGCCGAGCGGGCTGCACGGCGATTTCGGCAAGGCGCTGGACGGCGTCTGCGTCGTCGCCGACACCACCATGACCTTCTTCCGGGAAAAGCCCGCGCATGTGCTGATGCCGGGGCGCATCGCCTGCGGCCACGTCGTGCTGGCGCAGATCGGAATTCCCGAAGAGGCGCTGGAGAGCATCAAGCCCAGCATCTTCATCAACGGCATGCGGCTGTGGGGCAGGGAGTTCCCGCGGCCCGGTCCGCTCGGCCACAAATATTCGCGCGGCCATGCCGTGGTGGTCAGCGGCCCGCCGCATGCGACCGGCGCGGCCCGGCTCGCCGCCCGCGGGGCGCTGCGCATCGGCGCGGGACTCGTGAGCGTAGCGAGTCCGCTCGACTCCGTGACCGTCAACGCCATGCATCTCACCGCCATCATGGTCAAACCGTTCGACGGGCCGGGGGGGCTGACAGAGCTTTTGAAAGACAAGCGCTTCAACGCCGTGGCGATCGGTCCGGGCTGCGGCACGGGGCCGGCGACGCGCAAGCTTGTGGAAACCGTGCTGCGAAGCGAGGCGGCCGTCGTGCTCGATGCCGACGCGCTGACCTCCTATGCCGGCGATCCCGAAGCGCTGTTCAAGGTGCTGCGACCGTCCACGGTGCTGACGCCCCACGAAGGCGAGTTCGAACGCCTGTTCCCGGAACTTCTCGAACACTCCGCCAGCCGCGTCGAAGCCGCGCGTACCGCCGCGGCGAAAGCCAAATGCGTCGTGGTGCTGAAGGGACCGGACAGCGCCATCGCCTCGCCGGACGGCCGCGTCGCGATCTCCAACAATGCGCCGCCGACGCTGGCCACCGCCGGCTCCGGCGACGTGCTCGGCGGCTTCGTCACGGGTCTGCTGGCGCAGCACATGGAGCCGTTCAAGGCCGCCGCCGCGGCCGTCTGGCTGCACGGACTGGCGGCGACCGAATTCGGCGCGGGACTGATCGCCGAGGATCTGCCGGAACAACTCCCAGCGCTGCTGCGCCGGCTGTACGAAGAGATTTAAGATGGTGCCGAACTGGCTGTTATGGGCGCGCGAGCTTCAAGCCACGGCGCAGACGGGCCTCACCTTCACCCAAAATCCCTACGACCGCGAGCGTTACGAGGCCATGCAGGCGCTGGCCGTCAAGATGATGGCCGAATGCACCGGCAGCGATTTGGCGGTGACCGAGAAGTTGTTTGCTTCCCAAAGCGGCTACGCAACGCCCAAAGTGGACGTGCGCGCGGCGATCTTCCGCGGCCGCGAGGTCCTGCTCGTCAGCGAACTCATCGATGGCGGACGCTGGACGCTGCCGGGCGGCTGGGCGGACATCAACGAAACGGCCGGCGGGAACGCCGTGCGCGAGGCGCGCGAAGAGGCGGGGCTTGCCGTCAAGGTGACGAAACTCGCCGCCGTCTACGACCGCGACAAAAGCGGCCATCCGCAGCCCTATCCCTTCCATATCTACAAGATGTTCTTCCTCTGCGAGGTGCTGGGGGAATGCGCCAAGCGGGAAGGCGAAACCGGCGAGGCGCGCTATTTCTCCATCGACGCGCTGCCCGAACTGTCGGAATCGCGTGTGCTCGTCCGGCAGATCCTGCGCCTCTACGAACACTACCTGAACCCCTCGCTGCCGACGGATTTCGATTGATGAGCGAACCCATTATCCGCCGCGTGGAGCAGGGCGATCTGCCCGCGCTGCTCGCCATCTACAACCACTATGTCGTGGGTACGCCCGTTACCTTCGATCTTGAACCGCGCACGATGGAGCAGCGTCAGGCGTGGCTAGACACGTTCAAGCCCACGGGACGCCATCAGTGCTTCGTGGCGGTGAAGGACGGTACGCCGATCGGCTGGGCCTGCTCCGGCAAGTTCCGGGAAAAAGCCGCTTACGACACTTCAGTCGAAACCAGCATCTATCTGGCGTCAGGCGAACAGGGCCGGGGGCTGGGCCGCAAACTCTATGGCACTCTGCTCGACGCCATTGCCGCAGAGGATGTTCATCGCGCCATCGGCGTCATCACCGTGCCGAACGAAGCCTCTGTCGGGCTGCATCTGGCGATGGGTTTCAGCCATATCGGCACCTTCCGGGAAGTCGGGCGCAAGTTCGGCAGGTTCTGGGATGTCGCTTGGTACGCACGCGAGTTTCCGGCTAACGAGCCATAGCGAACGCGGCCCGGGAGAATTGTCGCTCCCGGAAACGGATAAGCACAACTTATTTGAGAATGAAAATTAGAAGTCCTGTATCATAACCATTTCAACGGGTAGTTGATGACATTGCCGATCTTATCTTCTAAGCACACCGCTAATCTCGATGTTTTGTGTTGAGGAAGGGCAATGTTCGGGACATCAAAGGCGACGAATTCTCAAACCAATTCAACTGTCACCGGCCATCTGACGGGCTTGGAGCGAGCAAAACTGGAACGGGGCCAGAGCGTTGCGGAGCCGCAAGCGGTTCGGGCGCCAGCGCCGCCTGCTCCGAAGCCGGAACCGGCCGTGAAGCTCGCGAGCAACCCGTCTGCCTGGACGAAAGCTCCGGCGCAACGGCCGGCCGAAGACACGGCGCAACTCCATGCCGGTCCGGGCGTGGTTCTGAAGGGCGAAATCTCCGGCTGCGACATGTTGCGGGTCGAAGGCAGCATCGAAGGAACGGTGGTCGCACGCCAGCTTGTGATCTGTCCGAATGGGAGCTTTCTGGGCACCGCAGAGATCGAGGAAGCCGAGATCGAAGGTAAATTCGACGGTACGCTCAACGTCAAAGGGCGGCTTTTCCTGCGCGGCACCGGTCAAGTATCGGGCACGCTGAGCTACGGGCAAATCGAGGTGGAGCGCGGCGGCGAGATCGTCGGCGACATCTCGGCCCACCAGTCCGCCTCGACGACCGGCAAACCGCCGCCGAACGAGCGGCCGGTTCCCCAGATGCGTCCGGTTGTCCAGCAGGCCGACGGCAGCCCAAAGACGGCCGATGGGCAGGCCAAGAACCTCAAGACCTCGCTCTTGGGAAGGTGACGACCCCACCCCTTGCGGGCCATTGTCGCCCTAGAGACATCGGCCGACGCATGCCCTAGCGGCGTACGAAATCCCCTGCTATAGCGGCGCCCTTCCGCCGGGCGGTTCCCGGGGGGAGGGCCCGCATGCGGGCGTGGCGGAACTGGCAGACGCACTCGGTTTAGGTCCGAGCGCCGAAAGGCTTGTGGGTTCGAATCCCTCCGCCCGCACCACCCTGCGCGGCGGAGCCGAGCAGGGTGTCCCCCGGAGCCTTGGCGTAGGGAGACTGGAGAAGTTGCCGCCGCTTCGGGTGGCAGGCCGGATGAATTTTGGAAAGTTGATTCTATGCAAATTACCGAGACCGTTTCCGAAGGCCTGCGCCGCGAATACAAGGTCGTGATTGCGGCCTCCGATCTGGATCAGCGCCTCACCGGCAAGATCGCAGAGATCAAGCCGCGCATTTCCCTCAAGGGCTTCCGGCCCGGCAAGGCACCGCTGTCGTATCTGAAGAAGACCTTCGGCAAGTCGATGATGGGCGAGATCGTCGAAGCTGCGGTCACCGAGGCCAGCCAGAAGGCCGTCACCGACAACGCGCTGAAAGTGGCGTTCCCGCCGCGCGTCGAGCCGGTGGGCGAAGTGCAGCAGGTGATCGACGGCAAGGCCGATCTCGAATTCCGCGTCATCGTCGATCTGATGCCGGAGTTCGCGCTGACGGACGTCTCCCAGCTCAAGGTGGAGCGGCTGGTTTCCGAGGTAACCGACACGGACGTGGACGATTCGGTCAAGCGCCTGGCCGAGCAGGTCCGCACCTTCTCGCCGCGCCCCGAAGGCCATGCGGCCGAGAACGGCGACACCATCCTGCTCGATTTCGTGGGCCGCGTGGATGGAGAGGAATTCTCCGGCGGCAAGGCGGAGGACTTCGCCCTGGTACTCGGCTCCGGCCAGCTGGTGACCGGCTTCGAAGACCAGCTCGTCGGCGCCAAGGCCGGCGAAGCGCGCGACGTGACGATCACCTTCCCGGCCGACTATCCGGAAGCTTCGCTGGCCGGCAAGGAAGGCGTCTTCGCGGTGACGGTGAAGGAGGTCAAGGCTCCCGATCCGCTGGTCATCGACGAAGAACTGGCGAAGAAGCTCGGGTTCGATTCCCTCGGCACGCTCAAGGAGCGCGTCCGCGACCAGTTGAAGCGCGAATTCACCGCCGCCAGCCGCCTGCATCTCAAGCGGCGCATTCTCGACGCGCTCGACGCCGTGCATTCCTTCTCGCTGCCGCCGACGATGGTGGAGGGCGAGTTCAACGCCATCTGGCGTCAGGTCGAGGCCGAGCTGAAGCGCGAAGGAAAGACCGCCGAAGACGAAGGCAAGTCCGAAGAGGACCTGAAGAAGGAATACCACGAGATCTCCGAGCGCCGCGTGCGCCTCGGCCTCGTGCTGGCGCGCATCGGCGAGCAGAACGGGCTGACCGTCGGCGCCGACGAAGTGCAGCGCGCCATCACTACCCGCGCCCGCCAGTTCCCCGGTCAGGAACAACAGGTGTTCGAGTACTACGCCCGCAACGCGCAGGCCCAGGCCGAAATCCGTGCCCCGATCTTCGAGGAAAAGGTGGTGGACTTCATCGCCGAGCTGGCCCAGATCACCGACCGCCCGGTGGATCGCGCCACGCTCTTCCTCGACCCCGACGACGCGGCGGAGAAGCTGAAGGGCGAGTAGCGAACAGATGAAGTGC
Source organism: Alphaproteobacteria bacterium (assembly GCA_003158585.1). Lineage (GTDB taxonomy): Bacteria > Pseudomonadota > Alphaproteobacteria > Micropepsales > Micropepsaceae > Rhizomicrobium. Next base: position 7,359 of record PMKE01000035.1, on the reverse strand, counting down.
GAATAGGGAAGGGCGCCGTCACCGGCGCCCTTTTCGTATCCGCCGGCGGCCAACTTGATAGCAATACGTTCACGATTACGTAGTTTACACCACATGACACAGGATATAGAGCGGGCCGACAGGCCGTCGCCAGAACTAGAGCGGCTAATAGCCGAGGCGATCTACGAAGGTTTTGCCCAGCAGGAGGAAACGGGGGATCGGGCAAATCTTGTTGCTGGTCTTCCGCGCCCCTGCGAAACGACATGGCTAGAGGGCTATTTTTATCTTTTACCCATCTCTCAAATCGTTTTTAAGCGCCTCAAAGATTCCACCTTGCGCTCAGAATTGGGCTGATTAATCGCCGCTATCGCACATCTAAATGCAACTGCCCAAAGATGATAAACGCGCTCCATTTTGATGGCCGTGGAATTGTCGAGCATTATGGAGTGAGTTTTTCCTTTCCAAGTTGTCGAGAATCGGCGGCCGGTGATAGCGAGTCCATACATAAGCTCTTGTTCCCCCTTTGGGAGGTGCTTAGCCCTACCCTTTGGTCCTGGGCCGAATTTCTCCTGCATATGAGAAATGCCGTCTCGAATTGCGGCGTAAATCTCATCAAATTCGTCATGGAATAATTTCGTGACTTCCTTCTTCGTTGCCGCCGGAATCATATCGTCCACACTTTTCGCTCTCTTTGCTAAAAGGTCAGTAATCTGAATATGGGCGCGACCAAAATCATGGAGTGCCAAAGCAGCCCCCTTTGCGGCAATTACGGCCCACTCACGAAAGCCTTGCATGCGGCGTTCAATTCGTTCTTGTTTTCGCCGCAGGCGATCATCTTCCTTAAAGGCCTTTTTCTTTTCTTCGGCAGAGCCGAACATGCGAGGGAGTATGCTCTTAGTGTGGCCCTCCTCACGGTTCGCGTTTTTTTGCTTCTGCAATTTGCGCAATTCTTTTTGGCAATAATCTAGCAGTTCCAATGTCGAAGCGAATTCATCAATCCACACTCCGAGGCGTATATGGGACAACCCGAGTTCCAATACGGATTCCCGCTCACTTGGTGGAATTAGTTCCGACGATGGGTCTATAAAGGGCGACCTTGCACGAGATTGCGGCTTGAACGGAATGGTGGCCTCCATGGCTAACGATGAAGACAGAAATCAACATGATCCAAAAAAGACTGAGGAACGCTTGACACGCATTTTGCGCGGTGCGTTTTCCGGCCCCCCGACTCAACTCAAGGATATACCTCGTAAGCGAAGGGCGAGTCGGCCCAAGCGCGCCACAGCAAAGCAGCGCGCCAAGACCTAAGTCACAGCTATCAGCGGCCCCTATAGCCTAGCGACTCCGTAATAACCTTCTACCCTCACCAGTGCGCCACAATGCGCACAAGGAAGTCGCGACTTGGTTTCGAGTTGAATTAGACTCTTGCGGGATGTGTTGCCGCATTTCGGGCAATGAATCTCAAACCTACGAATTTGATGGAGGAGTTTGGACAGCGAGTGTTCGCGCATGGCGCGTTCCTTCAGTAGAGGCCGAGCCGTGCCTGGGATGTGGCGTCTCACGACGCGAGAGTTTGTCCGCGATGGCTCGAAAACGACGCGGGCATTAGGGTGGGTCGGATTTGCCTCCGACTCACCCACCTTCTCTATCACACAATGGCTCAGCGTTCACCGCGGGCGTGATCGCCAGCGCGAGAAGTGAGCAGCTATAGCCTTAAAGCTCTTTGACTTAGTTAGATTGATGATAAGTGAGGCGCTTGCCTTCGCCACTCTTAATGGCGGCCAGTGTGCGGGCTTCATCATTCCACCCGAGCGCCTCACGATGATTATACCGGAAATCGAATTCCGCGAGGTAGCGGTGCAAGTGCTTCTCTGAGCAGTGCTGGTACACGCCGCGCATTCCGCGCTTGAAAATCGAGAAGTAGCCTTCGGCCGAATTGGTGTTCACGTCACCGCGTGCATATTCCTTAGCCGAATGCTTCACGGTTTCGTGGCTAGCGAACAGCGTATCCGTTTCCCTGTAAAGATAGCTTTCATCGGTATGCAGTCGGCTCTCCCACGCGATATTGTTTTTCACGATCCTCTGGACCGTGGCCTTATCAGCGCGAGGAACGTGGAAGGAGCGGACGCTACCGCCCCGCTCGACTAACGCGACGATAGCGCGGGCGTTGGCCTTCTTACCCTTCTTGATGAAGGGCTCGCCGCTGGTACGGGTGGTCTTGGGTTCTTTGGCGCGGCCATAATAGGTTTCATCGGCTTCAACGATTTTGCCCTTGCCGCCCAAGGGAGGCAGATCGAGACCGCCGCTCCGCATCGCTTCCATGACGCGATGGTGAAGAAACCAAGCGGTGTTGTACTGGCAGCCGAGCGTGCGGTGTAACTGGTGAGCGCTGAAACCCTTCTTGCTCGAAGCGGCCATCGTGAAGGCAACGGCCCACTGTGTCAGCTTGGCGTGACTGCGCTCCATGATGGAGCCGGTCATAACTGTGAAGTCCCGGCGGCATTCCTTGGCCTTGCAGCGATACAAGCCCGGCTTCTTCGTCTTGTAGGGCTCCAGGGAACCGCAAGACGGGCAGTAGGGACCATCCGGCCAGCGGGCGGCTTCAAACCAAGCCCGGGCCGCTTCTTCATCGTGAAACTGCTTCTCTGTGAATGTGTTCTTACCCATGACCGGCTGCCTTCAAACTGACCCCCATAACATAGGCATTGCGGTCTGTGGTGTCAACTACGTAATCGTGAATACGTTCCTATTGCTGTTTATCGATAAATATGTATTGTATAGCGATATTGATTCGTCGATAATCGGCGAAGGCAAGGGAGAGCCCTATGAAGACCTTCAGCAACCAGGCCCTTATCGGCGGTTTCGTGGCGGCCGTCCTTATGATCGGCGCAAGCGCTGCTCCGAATGGCGAAGCTGCCCAGGGCGATTTGAGCTTAGGCTCGCTTGCCCCGTTCCGGCATGAAGCCATCGTGCAAATGGAGGCGGTCGTCGATAGCGCCCGCGACCTGCTGCTCGACGCGGCGTTCGACGCTTACGGCGAGATCGCCGCCCAACTGAAGCAGATGTGATCGCAAGGGGACCTGCAATGACCAACACGAACTGGCTACCGAAATTCCTGCGTTGGATGTTCACCATCTTCGCCGTCTTCACCGCGCTGGGCGCGCTTGCGCTGTTCGTCCTGCTGGTGATCGATCCGACACTGCCTCCCGGCACTCATTTCGGACCGCTGGAGGCGAACATCGAGGGCTTTCCCGGGACAATCGCGTTCCGCAATTCTACCTTCACCCTCAACGCGCTGCGCGGCGGCATCGGCGTGATAGTGCAGAACACCGACGGTCTGATAGCGATCCTCAAGCACTACGGACTGCCGCTCCTCATTCTCAATGCACTTTTCTTCACGGCATTGTTCGACCTCCTGCGGCGGCTGTTCCGCAATGTCGGGCGCGGCGAGAGCTTCACGCCGCAGACGGTCCGGCTCGTCCAGATCATCGGTGTTTCGCTTCTCGTCTTCTCGATCGTGTCCGCGGTGGGGGAGGGCTGGTTCCACTACTCGCTGTTCTCTTATCTGGCCCAGCACGCGACGATCCTAGTTTCCGGAACGCCGATCCATCTGCCTCAGCCGCACGACTTCACGCATGGCGGCGGCGAGGTGACGTTCAGCAGCGGCAACGACGGAACGATGTTCGGCAGCCCGTTGTTCTTCTCGGGCCTGCTGGTGTTGGCGCTGTCCGAAGTCTTCCGCCAGGGCCTTGTGCTGAAGCGCGAACACGATCTCACGGTCTGAACGATGACCATCAAGCTCAACCTCGACCGGGTGATGCTCGAACGGCACGTCAGCCTGACCGATCTGGCCGAACGCATAGGCATCACGCTGGCCAATCTATCTATCCTCAAGACCAACAAGGCGCGCGCCGTCCGCTTTTCGACGCTCGATGCGTTGTGCCGCGAACTGAAATGCCAGCCCGGCGAACTGCTCGAACACGTCGCCGGCGACGAACCGAACGGAAAGGGAAGCGAACAAGATGTTTAAGACCGCACTGAGATACGCCGCCGTCGTCTGCCTGATGAGTACGGCCGCATCGGCGGCAGCGCCGCCGGTGTTAAAGCTCGTCGAGACGCGCGACATCGTTGCGCTGGAAGCCTTGAGCCGCGCAGCCCCGGCGGCCGACGAGCAGCGCCTGGCGAACGGCGCCGCACTGGCGCTGCGCCACAAGGACGATGCCGCGCTGGCGGCGCTGCTGCCGCTGACGCAATCGGCGGCGGACAAAGAACTGCGCGTCTCGGCCTATCTGACGCTGTCGGAAGTTTATTTGCGTCAGAGCCGCTACGCCGACGCCTATGCCGCGATGGCGGCCGCAAAGGCGCTGTCCGACGAGCCGCTGGACGCGGCGACGTTGCAAACGATGGATTTCGTCTCGGTGCTGAAGGGCGTCAAACCGATGGCGTTGATCCATCCGGCAACGGGACAGGTGCCGATCACGCGCTATATGGGCTCGCTGATGCGCGTGCCGGTTAAGATCAACGGGCAAGCGCAAGACGCCGTCATCGACAGTGGAGCCGGCTTCTCGGCCGTCAGCGAAAGCACGGCAAAAGCGCTCGGCCTGCACATGCTCGAAGGTGCCGCCACCGTGGCCAGCGCCAGCAAGGACGCCGTGCCGATGCGGATCGGCATCGCCGACCGGCTCGAATTCGGCGACGCGGTGCTGACCGATGTCGTGTTCATCGTTCTGCCGGACGAAGCGCTGAGCTTCGTGGGCGGGCTCTACAAGATCCGGGCCATCATAGGCCTGCCGGTGTTCGAGAAGCTGGGGCGGCTCGAATTTGCCCAGGTAGACGGCAAGGAGGTCCTGTATTACGGCCCGAAGCCGGGCGCCGCGGCGGGCGAGCCCAACCTGCTGCTCGCGGGCGTCGAGCCCATCGTGCTGGTGAACGCCGCCAAGGCCACGGGCCCGTTGCGCATGTTCATCGATACCGGCGCGTGGAGCACCACGCTCTACGCTAAGGCCATGCAGGACTATCCGGCGATGACGGCGGATGCCGTAAAGGTCGCCGACACGCTGCATGGCGCCGGCGGAGAGACGCGCGACGAGAACGCCCGCAAGCTGCCCGAACTGCGGCTCACCATCGCCGGACGGGAGATCGTGCTGAAAGGCGTTGTCATTCACTCCAAGGACGAACCCGACCGCCACGGCGCCATCGGCCAGGACGTGCTGAAGCAAGGCAAAAGCTGGGTGATCGACTTCGTGAACATGTGCTTCGCGGTCGAATAAGGGACGCAGTGTCCGGTGCACGCTCGAATTCGTGACAGCATTACTGACTCCCGAAAGTATCCTTTGCCAATGGCGCCTCTTCTGTAGACAGATGGGCGCCAATGGCGTACAGTATCTTCATGCCGGGGGAGTTGATAACTGTCGCCGAGACGCCGTTTTTCGTCCGTCAGGCGGCAAAGATTTGGGACGATGCGGAGCGCGAGGCTTTCGTGTCGTTCATTGCGGCTAATCCGGAAGCGGGCGCTGTCATTCCGGAAACCGGCGGTGTCCGCAAGGTCCGGTGGACGAAAGCAGGAAGCGGCAAGCGCGGCGGGACCCGCGTGATCTATTTCTATCACAACGCCCGACGACCCGATTATCTGCTCATGGTGTATGCGAAGCCGCGCCAGAGGATTTGTCTGCGGACGAGAAACAAGCGGTTCGCAAGCTCGCGCAGATATTGAAAGCAGGCGTAAGTGAAAGGCGTTAGGAAGATGAGCAAGTTCGGACGCGAATTGATCGAGAGCATGACCCAGGCGGCGCGCCACGCCCAGGGCCGCAAGGTGCCGGGCATGCGTGTGACGACGGTCGAGGTCCCGGATGTAAAAGCGATCCGGCGTACGTTGCGCATGTCGCAGCACCGGTTTGCCGTTTCGTATCGCATTCCGCTTTCGACGATCAAAAACTGGGAACAGAAGCGTCGCGTGCCCGATGCGCCCGCCGCCGCCTATCTGCGCGCCATCGCCCGCCGGCCGAAGGAAGTGATGGAGGCCGTAACGGGCTAAATGATCAGGGCGCAGCAAATCAGACAGAATGCAGCGCCCGAGCCGAAAGGGCTTCACGAAGCTGTGTCAAAACAATTTGGTTGTTACGTTAAACTCCGAAACAAGAAGGCGGAGGACTACAAATCAGAAGTTAGGCCGCTCTGGAACGGGACCATTTATACTTACGACCTTATCCGAGACAGCTACCCCCGCCAAATATATGTGTTTCGAATGCCGAAGACAGACGGGGCAGAAAAGTGGTTGTACTGTGATGCGGTGAGTTTCGATGGTCCTCTAGAAGCGGTGAAGGCTGCCCTTCGGCAGATCTGGACTAGCGAACTGCCCTTCTCAACTCATGAGCGGTCGACAATCCAGAAAGCCCGTTGACACCCCGCCCCGACGCACCCCATTTTGCGGGGGCGAACCAGAGACAATCCCATGAAAGACCCGTACGAAGTCTACTCGCAGACTCTTGTCCCGATGGTGGTCGAGCAGACCGCCCGAGGCGAGCGCGCCTACGACATCTACTCCCGGCTGCTGAAGGAGCGCATCGTCTTCGTCACCGGCCCGGTGGAGGACTACGGCGCCACCTTGGTTACCGCCCAGCTTCTCTTCCTGGAGGCCGAAAACCCCAAGAAAGAGATTTCNNGAAAGGTCAGCGTTTCTGCCTTCCCAATTCGAGAATCCTGGTCCACCAGCCGTCGGCGTCCTACTACGGCCAGGCGGCCGATATCGCCCGTCATGCCCAGGAAATCATCAAGCTGAAGCACCGCCTCAACGAGATTTACGCTACGCACACCGGGCAGCCTGTGGAAGTCATTGAAAAGGCTCTGGACAGGGATACATACCTGACGGCCGAGGAGGCAAAATCCTTCGGTTTGGTGGATTCCGTGCTAACCAAACGTCCTGATGCCGCAGAGGGCGCCTGATTACCGCAATTTCGCCAGAATCTCAGGGCGATAGCGGCTTAAACAAATCTTGATCCGCACTGCTCTAACATGCTCGAATAATTCGGCGGCAGGCCGATTTGGGTTGGCGCGGGTCGTGCAAGGACGGAGTGGGAGCCTTGCAGTCTTAAAGGGCGGGTCCGAAATGGCCCGGGAGAGCCGATGAGTAAAGCGAGCGGCGGCGAGTCCAAGAACACGCTCTATTGTTCGTTCTGCGGCAAAAGCCAGCACGAGGTCCGCAAGCTGATCGCGGGCCCGACGGTTTTCATCTGCGACGAATGCGTCGAGCTGTGCATGGAGATCATCCGGGAGGAGAACAAGACCTCCTTCCTGAAGAGCCGCGAGGGCGTGCCGAGCCCGGCCGAGATCTTCAAGGTCCTGGACGACTACGTGGTAGGCCAGCAGCACGCCAAGAAGGTG
>PMKE01000131.1 GCA_003158585.1 Alphaproteobacteria bacterium | reverse complement strand
CGACCGTGACGGCGGCGAAGGCCGTTATGTCACCATCCGCGGCCTGGGCCCGGACTTCAACACTCTGCTGCTCAACGGGCGCCGGATTGCCACGACGGAATACACGCGCTCGTTTGCCTTCGATACGATTTCGTCCGACATGGTCGGCGGCATGAATGTCTACAAGACGCAGCAGTCGTTCATCCGGGAAGGCGGCGTCGGCGGCACGGTGGACGTGCGCACGCTGCGCCCCATGGATCATCCGGGTTTCCATGCCACGGGCCGGATCGAATTCAACCACTCGGACAACAACGGCAAGACCTTGCCTCAAGGCTCGGCCCTGTTTTCGGATACCTTCCTTAATGACACGCTCGGCGTTCTTGTCAGCGGGTCGTATCAGAGGCGCGAGAACCGTACCTTCACCGTCGGCACCGATCGGCTGCTGTCGAAAGGCGTGTTCGCGTCGTGGACCCCGCTGGGCTCAGAAGTGCCCGACGAATACCGCGGCCTGTTTATGGGCGACGTACAAGGCTGGACGGATTGGAGCGGTTACTCCGACTACGGTCTGGGGCAGTCCTACGCACCGATGGACCTGGAGCGGACCGTAACCGACGACCAGCGCGAACGTATCGGCATGACGGCGGCGGCCCAATGGCGCCCGAACGACAACATGGAGTTCAACGTCGATATTCTGTACTCCAAATTCAATGTCGTGACTGACCAGAAAACCGTCGGCAACTGGTTCTGGAACTTTATGCCGCCGGCCAGTGCGGCCGACTACATCAAGTCCAACTGGACCTACTACAACTACGCGTACAGCGCTTGGTTCGGCTACCCGGGCAACTACAGCACCACCGGTGCTGCCAGCTCCTTCGCCGATTATATTGCTGCCAACAGCCAAACGACCCGCGACTCCAACGGTGTCGTGACCTACGCCAATACCATGAACGGCGCCGGCGAGCAGCATTTCAACGGCTTCAGAAGCCATCGCCCCACCCTGACGCAGTCGATCGGCTTGAACTTCAAATGGGACGTCAGCAGCAAGCTGAAGCTGACATTCGATGCGGCGTGGTCCAGCGCGGGCAACAGAAACTCGGGCATCGATCAACGGCGCAGCCTGGAAAAGGTGAACGTCGGTTCGCTCACCTACGTCAACACCGGCGGCACGCCCTATACGATCGCCTCCCCGGAACTGGCCGCCAACGCGACCGACAGCAATGTCTATTTCCGCAATGAGTATAATTCGGGTACTGACATCCTGGCCACGAACCAGGAAATCTCCGCGGATGCCGAGTATAAGCCTTCGGACAATTGGACGTTCCGCTTCGGCGTCATTTACGAACAAGGTAAGAAGCGGGCCTGGTACTATCAAACGCCCAACAATGTGCCGTGCAACAGCGCAATCGCCAGCTCCACCGGAATCGGAACGATGTCGGCGTGCCACATCTCGGACTATTACACGATTTACAACAATCCGTATTACTCGCAGAATGGGCCCTATTGGACGGCTTGGAATTGGACGAACAATTCCGTTGCATTGACCCAGGCACAGTATGGCGGGCTGATCGACGGCGTCTATTCGCCGAATCCGAAGGACTTCGGCATGGCCGCCTCTGCCGATGTCAAGACGCTCCTGCTCAACTACGGCGCTATGGAAGACTTCGCAGCGGCCAACTACGCGTCCCAATCGTTTGCCGGCCAAGGCTGCAGCGCCCCGCGCACAGGCGCAGCAGTCGTATGTTCCGCCGCAATGCAGGCAGACGCAATTGCGACCTATGCCGACTATATTGCGGATCACGGCGGTAACCCCTTTGCCGCCGAAAAAACCGGCGTCGGCTACATCGTGACGGAAAGAGTCACGTCGGCCTATTTCAACGTCATCAAGCAAGGGGATCTTTGGTCAAAGGCATACGTGCTGACGCTCGGTATGCGCTATGCCCATACCGAAACGCACTCGGCAGGTTACTCTCAGAATCCTATCAAATTGGCTCGTGAAGCGGATGCCCCGGGGTCGCAATTCTACAGCCGGCTCCAGGCGTTCTATGATTATTCCAACAGTGCCAACAGGTGGACGCCCAGCGTAACGCTCGAGACCGCCGATTCCTCGTATGACAACTTTCTGCCGGACATCGACTTCAAGCTGAACCTGACGGACAATTTGATCTGGCGTGCGGGTGCCTCCCAATCGTTGTCCCGGCCTGCGTTGGACCTTCTGGCTCCCAGTCTGTCCATCACATCCTTGGCCTACGGGGCCAACGCGAGTGCGATCACCAAAAACAACCCTCACCTCAAGCCGCTGTTGTCGACCAATTTCGATACGGCAGCCGAATGGTACTACGGCCAGGGCAACGCCATTACCTTCGATGCCTACTGGAAGAACCTCAAAGGCCTCATCGCCTATGGTGTCACGGAAGGTGTCACCCTTCCGTCCATTACGACGGGCGCCGACCTGACGACATTCGAGCAAACCTCGCCGATCAACGCCAAGGCCGTCACTGTGTATGGTGCGACACTCGGCTGGACTCATTCCTTCGAATTCGGCCTCGGCTGGCAGGTGAACTACACCTGGACGGGTACGGATTGGAGCTTCAATCCCAACACCTGGAGTTCGGCGGAAATCACCCTTCCCGGTCTGAGCAACGCCTTCAACGCGGTGTTGTTCTACGAGAAGCATGGTCTCGGCATTCGCGTCGCCTACAACTGGCGTGCGAAGTTCCTGGCCCAGACGAACTTCCAGACCGGCAACGAATGGTACAACGTAACGAATACCGAACCGGTGTTCGTGAGGTCGTACCAGCAGGTCGACGCGCGTGTCGCCTACGCCGTGCTGGACAATGCCGAGGTCTATATCGAAGGGACCAATCTCCTTAACGAACCTGTGACCAAGGTCGGCCGTTTCGATAACCTGATCATTAGCCGCGACAACTACGGTTCGAATATCGTGGTTGGGTATTCCATGAAGTTCTAAGGTTCTTTCCCCGAAGTTCATCGGCCCTGTGCCTTCGCCAGGCACAGGGCTTTTTTTTGGGGAATTCGCCAGCGCAATCCCCTATAAAGAGCTCGTAACCGGATGGATTGCAGCGTGCTTGACGACCTCGTAAGACAAGCCGAAACAAAATTTCGATCCGGGGATCTCAGGGGCGCGTATGACGACGCCCGCCTCGTCCTCAGTCAAACGCGTACCAACGGCCGCGCCCATTATCTGATGTCGTGCATCGCGACGCTGAAGGGCGCCCACGCCGATTCGCTGAATTTGTGCCAGATCGCCATCACGCTGGACGGGCCGTCTGCCGAATATCTTGGGCAGCTCGCCACCTGCCATTTTCACTTGGGGGCCCTTAAAGATGCGTGGGCGAGCGCGGTAAAGGCGTTTGACTATGCAGAAGTTCCGGCGGTCGTGTTGGACAAGTTGAGCGAGGTATTCCATGCCGTTGCGGACTACCCGCGGTTCTTGGCGGTGACACTCCGAAGACAGGCCGTAGAACCGGCAAACGACGCCATACTGGTCCAGGTGGGTTCAGGTTACTTTCTTTGCGGCCGGATCGAGGAGGCCCGCCGGGCGCTGGACGAGGCCATACGGCTCAATCCGAAGAACGCTCGCGCCTATTGCGGCCTCACCGAATTGCGTACCGCGCGGCCCGCCGACAACGCCATAGATGCCATCACGTCCTTGATCGAGGAAGAAAAGGACACAAGCAGCCTTATCATGCTGTATCACGCGTTGGCGCGGGAATACGACGGCCTTGGACAGGCGGGCCACGCCTTCGCAAGCCTCAAGAAGGGCAAGGACATCTACCTGTCCGTCACCGGCTACACGATCCAGCCGGATATCGATATGTTTGCCGCCATCAACCGCTATATCGACGCGGCGCCCCCGCCGCCCGCGAAGGCGTCATCGGCACAACCGATATTCGTCGTCGGCATGCCGAGGTCGGGTACGACCGTTGCCCAGCGGATCCTGACGAATTGCGACGGCGTCGCTTCGATAGGAGAGAGCCTGCAATTCGCTGCACTGGTCCGAACTTACGCCGGATGCAGCTCCCCCAGGCTTGTGGAAACGCAAACGGTCGACCGGTCCTGGCCTGGCCTGCCGCTGGATGCGATCGGCGAAACCTATGCCGCGTACGGTTTGGCGATGGCCGGCGGCGCGCAAAGACCTGTCGACAAGCTGCCGCTGAACCTGTTGTTTGTTCCTCTCATCGTCAGGGCACTGCCGAATGCCCGCATTATTTGTTTGCGCCGCCATCCGCTCGATACGGTGCTTGGGAACTACAAAACGCTTGCGGCGCCGACACCAACATATGGCTACGGAAGTTCGCTGAAGGCAGCGGCCGCGTTTGTTGCGGAGAGCATGAAACTGGCTGATAAGCTGGCGCAGCACAATCCGGAGCAGTTCTATCTACTCGATTACGAGGAACTCGTCGCCGATCCCGCGAAAAAGGGGCGCGAGATCGTCCGGTTTTGCGGTCTTAAATGGAATGACGATGCGGTTAAGATAGAGAACAACACGTCACCGGTAGGAACCGCCAGTGCGGCGCAAGTCCAGGCACCGATACACGCACGCTACGTTGGGCGGTGGAAAAAATACAAGGACTATTTGGGCGAGGCCATTGCCGTGCTCAAATCCTACGATATCGCGTTTGACGCCGAAGCTTGAACATCGCTGGACCTTGAATTGATCGACGATCTAGTAAGACAGGCCGAAAAGAAGCTCCACTCCGGGGACTTGCAGGGCGCCTATGACGATGCACGGCGTGTCCTTGGCATGTCGCGGAGCAACGGTCGGGCCCATTACCTGTTGTCTTGCATGGCGACGATAAAGGGCGCTCACAGCGATGCTTTGAAACTGTGCGAAATTGCCATCGGCCTTGACGGCAACACGGCCGAATACCTTGGCCAGTTGTCCGTTTGTCTCATGAGGCTGGGCCGCCGCGCCGAGGCGCACGCTAGTGCAGTCAAGACAATGTCTTTCGATGACGTGCCGGGCGTTGCTTTGGAACAGCTAAGTTTCATATTCCATGCTGTTGCCGACTATAACCGCGTATTGGAGGCGCAAAAGCGATTATCGGTTGTCAAACCAAACAACACCGTCGTTCTGGCCAATATTGGAGCGACCTATTTCCTTTGCGGCCGGCCCGATGAGGCGCGAAAGGCGTTGGAGGAGGCGATCCGGCTGGATCCTAAGAATGTTCGTGCCTACGGCAGTCTGTGCGGATTGCGTACCGCCCGGGCTGGCAATAATTATATCAATGCGATTAAGGGGTTAATCGGGGAACAGAAGGACCTGTTGGATCGTATCAAGCTCCATTACGCGCTGGCGAGTGAGTATGAAGATCTCGGAATGACCGAGGAGGCGTTTGCCAGCCTCAAGAAAGGCAAAGATGCCCTCATTGCCGAGACGGGTTATACGGTCAAACAAGACATCGACATGTTCGCCGCTATCGGCCGATACATCGATGCATCTCTTCCTGCGCCCGCAGCCTCCTCGTCGGCACAACCGGTTTTCGTCGTCGGTATGCCGAGATCGGGAACGACCGTTGTCGAGCGAATCCTGACGAATTGCGATGGCGTCGTTTCCATCGGGGAATGCATAGAGTTTGTCGATCTGGTCAAGCGTTACTGCGGTGGCGGAACGTCGCGTTTCACAGACGCGCGCATGATCGATAGCACTTGGCGGCAGTTGCCGCTTCAAACAATCGGCGAAGCTTACGTTGCCTTTGGAAATGCAATATCTTCAGGTGCAAAGAGGTTTTTGGACAAGCTTCCCCTGAATCTGTTGTTTGTCCCGCTTATCGTCAGGGCCCTGCCGAACGCCAAAATCATATGTCTGCAGCGTCATCCGCTTGACACCGTCCTTGGGAACTACCGACAGCTTCTCGAGTTCCAGACCGGAACATTCGACTATACCAGTTCGCTTGCGGCAACCGCCACGTATGTCGCCGAGAGTGTCAAACTGTCGGAAAAGCTGGTGCAGCACTATCCGGAACAGTTTTATGTGCTCAAATACGAAGAACTCGTCGCCGATCCGGCTGCGAAGGGGCGCGAAATCGTCCAATTCTGCGGTCTCGAATGGCATGACGATGTTGTGAAAATCGAAAACAATGCGTCTCCCGTCGGAAGCGCCAGTGCGGCTCAGGTTCGCTCACCGATACACACGCGGTTTGTCGGCCGCTGGAAAAAGTACCAAACCTATTTGGGGGAGGCGATCGGCATATTGGACGATTACCGGATACGCTGGGATTGACGTCTATCAACCCATCGCGCAGAGGCCGCATCCCGTGCATGTTATTCGGCGATGGTTCTTCCGAATGGCCGGCAAACGGAACAGCGAGTGTGCCGACTGAGAATTCGACGCCTGTCGTCCGCTGCAAAGGGTGTCTTCGAGCGAGAATGGTAGGAAACAGGCTGCACCTTCCGGCTAAGCGCCGGAACTGTCGGCCACTTCCGGAACCGGCCCGAGAGGGCAGGTTTGCACGGAAATGGCTGGTGGGCCCGGAGGGACTCGAACCCCCGACCAGACCGTTATGAGCGGTCAGCTCTAACCACCTGAGCTACAGGCCCCTACGGCACATAGCAGAATTTGGGCTGTCTTTGCCATGATCCGGCCCGGGAAATCCCCGGCTGATTGTACTACAGTGCCGGGCGAATTCAGGACAGGGAGCGATTCATGAAGACCGGCATGGCGTTTTGCGTCGTTGTCGCATTACTGACCGCCACGGGCGCGGCAGCCACACCGGCGTCGGAGGTGCCCAGGACCATCACCGTTGCGGGCGTGGGTACGGTCAAGGCGGCGCCCGATGAAGCCAGTTTCTCCACCGGCGTCGTCAGCCAGGGCGCCACGGCGAGCCAGGCACTGGCTGCCAACTCGCGGGCAATGAACGCCGTGATGGCCACGCTCAAGAAGCTCGGCATCCCGGACAAGGACATCCAGACCTCCGATCTGTCGTTGTCGCCGCAATACCAGACCTGCAAGCCCGGCGTCGTATGCCCGCAGCGCATCGTCGGCTACGAAGTCTCCAACACCGTCAACGTCACGGCCGAGCTGGCGAAGACAGGCGCCGTGCTCGATGCTCTGGTGGCCTCGGGCTCGAACCAGATCGGCGGCATCGGCTTTTCCATCCACGATCCCAAACCGCTGCTGACTGAGGCGCGCGCGGAAGCGGTGCAGGACGCGATCGACCGCGCCGAGACGATCGCCAAGGCCGCGGGCGTATCGCTGGGACCGATCCTGGCGATCCAGGAAGGCGGCGCCGAGCCGCCGCGGATCTATCATGTGATGAAGTTGATGGCTCCTGCTAGCGCCCCGCCGCCCGTCGCCGGCGGCGAGCAAAGCGTCTCCGCCAGCGTCTCGATCACCTGGCAGATTCAGTAATTTCCGAATCGGCAAAAAAAGAAGCCGGAAGAGCAGGGCTCTTCCGGCTTCGCTATTAGAGCGTCAGATCAGCGCGTCAGCGCGTCGATCTGGTCCATGATGTGGTTCATGCGCGCCAAGAGCGCCTTGTAGGGAGCGGGGCTCGCCATGTCGAGACCGGCCTTCTTGTACAGCTCATAGGGATAGTCCGAGCCGCCGGCTTTCAACAGGGCGATGAAGCGCTCGCGGGCGCCCGGCTTCTTGGCCTCGATGGCATTGGTGAACACGGATGCACCCACCATCGAGGTGGCGTACTGATAGACGTAGAACCCGTAATAGAAGTGCGGGATGAACGCCCATTCGACGCAATAAGCGGGATCGATCTTGGTCACGCCCTCGGCGTCGCCGTAATAGTGCTTGAGCAGGCCGCAGTAGATTTTGCTCAGCTGCTCTCCCGACAGCGCCTTGCCGCTTTCCACTTCTTCATGGATGGCGAGCTGGAACTCGCCGAACATGGTCTGGCGGAAGAAGGTCTGGCGGATCGATTCCAATCCTTCGCCGAGATAATAGAGTTTTTCCTGCTTCGTCTTGGCGTGCGCCACCATGTAGTCGTTGAGCAGCATCTCGTTGGAGATCGACGCCGTCTCCGCCGTGAAGGTGGAGTAGTTCGACAGCTCATAGGGCTGAGTCGCGTCGTCCAGCAGGGTGTGAACGGCGTGACCCCATTCGTGCACCAGGGTCGACAGCGACTGGTAGTCGTCGTTGTGGTTCAGGAGAAGATAGGGATGAACGTCGTAGGCCGAGCCCGCCATGTAGGCGCCGGGATATTTGCCGGGACGCGGCGCCACGTCCATCCATTGCCCCGCGAAGCCTTTCTTCAGCATCGCCGTGTATTCGGGTCCGTAAGCCGCCGTCACGATGAGGCCGATGCGCTCTGAATCCGCCACCGTGAATACCGGCTTGTTGGCGAGATTGAACATCGACGGATACATGTCCTGATAGCCGAGCGCGTCCTTGATCCCCAGCAGCTTTTTGCGGAGCTTCAGGTAGCGGTGGAAAGTCGGCAGCCCCGCATTGGCCTGCGCCACCAGCTGGCGATAGACTGCTTCCGGCATATTGTCCGGGAACAGCGCGGCGGACAGCGCGTTGGGGAATTTGCGGACTTTGGCGTCGAATTCCTCGGCAAGGACCTGGGTGTTGAGATTGGCGCCGAAGGTTCCTTCATATTTCTTCCAAATGGCCCAGAAGGCGTCGAACACCCTCTTGCGGTCTTCGCGGTTGGCCGACTGGCGCCACTTGGCATAAGCCGCCTGGTCGAGACGGTCGATCTTGGTGCCGTCGCTCAGGGTGATCGCGGGGAACGGAAGCTCGCCGCTGGCGAGCTGGCTGTAGACATTGTCGGGCTGCGCCAGCACGTTTCCTGCCGCCGCCAGCACGCCTTCGGCCTCTCCACCGAGCGTATGGGGTGCGCCGCGCAAGGTGTTGTCCAAGTAGAAGCCGAACAGGCGCTTCAGTTCCGGCGATTCCTTCTCGAAGGCTTGCACCTTCTCCGCGCCGATGGAGAGGATCTCCGGCTGAATCCACGATGTCATCTCGCCCAGCTTCGCCCCGAGAGCCTGTGCCAGCTGGCGGCGCATCTGGTTGTCCGAAATGCGGACGTCCTCGTCGCTCTTCAGCGAGGCGTAGACGGCCAGACGCTCGACTTCCTTTTGTGCCGCACTGGCGGCCGTGAGAGCGGCGAGCATGTCCTGCGCGCTCTTGCCGAGCGTGCCCTTGTAACCGGCAAGCTTGTCGACTTCAGCGGACAATTTGGCGTGAGCCGCCGTCCACGCTTCGGGCGAAGGATAGAGATCGCTGAGGTCCCACGAGGCCACCGCAGGTGCGGCGGGCGCGTCGGCAGCATAGACGGGTACCAGCGCGGTCGTCAGGACCAGCGCGGCAGCTAACACAAATCGTTTCATTCCAGTCCCCTGTGCTTGAGCACTTCGAGTCATATGATACACGGCGTGGTTATTATGTTCACATTTCCGCGCGCCATTTGCGCACATTGCAGGCCGACCGTTAAGCTCCCCCTCCGGTAACCATTGTGCACCTGCGTCGGCAATATTCGGACCGGAGCGGGGGCGAAGGAGAACGAATGAAACCCCGGTTTCTGGTCATGGCGTTGGCCGGTCTTGCGATTCTCGCAATTCCGGCGTTGTCCGCGACGGCTCCGCATATCGGCATTGCATCGCTGGCCAATCTGCCCGTGGTCGAGCGTGTACCCTACGATGTCAACGCCGATGCCAATTCCGCCGTCGATGCGGCCTTTGCCCGTGCCCGGAAAAACGGCAAGCGGGTGCTGATCGACCTGGGCGGGAACTGGTGCGGCGACTGCATCGTACTCGCGAACATGATGCAGCTTCCCGAGCTGCGCCCGTTCCTCGCGGCGCATTTCGAGATCGTGAGCGTCGATGTCGGACGTTTCGACAAGAACCTGCAAATCCCCGCGCGTTTCGGCATCACCCAAAGGCTCGAAGGCGTGCCGTCCGTCATCATCGCCGAACCCGACGGACGCATCGTCAATCCTGGGCGCGTCGCGGCGTTGGCGGACGCTCGCAGCATGACGCCTCAGGCCATCGCCGACTGGCTGGCCCAGTGGGCGAAGTAGAGCCGGTCACTTATTTAGATCGGCGGCGCGGGTGTGTTTTGTCATCCAACAAAGCGGCGGAAAACCGGATTTTGCATTTCAGAGTTCGGACTGGCAGAACAAATTGGGCAAATCGCCGTCGGCCGAAGTTAGCAGGCACATAAGCGCAGTCCGAGCATTTTCCGAGCGAAGAGCGTACGGTAAATAATGACCAATCCGCTCTCCAAGACGAGCCCGCTGCCTGCCGATGCTGTCAAGCCGGCAAGTGCCGCCGCTGCCGTGCAGCACAACGGCCTGACGAGCGACGAAGCGCACCGCCTGCTGCAAAAAATCGGCCCGAACGCGATGCCGGATACGAGCATGCACCCGTTTCGCATGGCGCTGGAAAAGTTCTGGGCGCCCGTTCCGTGGATGCTCGAAGCTGCAATCGTTCTCGAAGTCGTGCTGGGCAAATATGTAGAGGCTGCGATCATCGCCACTCTGCTGGTCTTCAATGCCGCCCTCGGGCTGTTCCAGGAGAGCCGCGCACAAGCGACCCTTGCCGCGCTCAAATCGAGGCTCGCGCTCAACGCATCCGTACGGCGAGACGGCGTGTGGAAAACGCTACCCGCTACCGAGCTGGTGCCGGGCGATCTGGTGAAGCTTTCACTCGGTGCTGTTGTCGCTGCGGATGTGCGCATTACCGGCGGCGAAGTTCTGCTCGACCAATCCATGCTCACTGGGGAATCGGTTCCCATCGAAGCCGGTACGAGCGTCGAGACTTATGCGGGGGCATTGGTACGGCGTGGCGAAGCCGAAGCCGAAGTTGCGGCCACGGGAATATACACGAAATTCGGCCGTACGGCGGAACTTGTGCGCACGGCGCATGTCGTGAGCTCCCAGCAGAAGGCTGTGCTGCGCGTGGTACGGAATCTTGCAGCGTTCAACGGCGTTGTCATTGCCATGCTGGTGGCCTATGCCGCCTTTCTGAGAATGCCGCTCGCCGAAATCGTCCCCCTCATTCTGACGGCGGTTCTCGCTTCGGTACCGGTAGCGCTTCCTGCCACTTTCACCCTTGCGGCCGCACTCGGCGCCCGCGCTTTGGCAAAGCAGGGCGTTCTTCCCACGCGCCTTTCGGCGGTCGACGAAGCAGCGACAATGAATGTTTTGTGCGCCGACAAGACGGGCACACTGACCCGGAATGCCCTGACAGTGACGACCGTTCATCCGATGCCGGGCTTCGACGAAGCGCATGTTCTGGCATTGGCCGCGTTGGCGAGCTCGGATGGCGGACAGGATCTAGTGGACGGAGCCATTCGATCTGCCGCCCTGGGCAAGGCGGTCTCCGACGCGCCGAAGTTGATCAAGTTCGTGCCCTTCGATCCGGCGACAAAGATGTCCGAGGCAACCGTCCAGGAGCCAAGCGGCGGAACCCGTCGTGTCTTGAAGGGCGCTTTTGCAGCGGTCGTGGGCCTTACCCAAGCTTCACCGACCGCAGCATCTGCTTCTAAGGAACTCGAAGAAAAGGGCTTCAGAGTATTGGCGGTCGCGGACGGGCCTTCCAATGAGATGAAACTGGTGGGTCTGATTGCGCTCAGCGACCCACCGCGCGCGGACTCGGCGGCGCTTATAAGTGAATTGCACAACCTGGGTGTGCGCACGGTGATGGTGACGGGCGACGCACCCGCGACCGCAGCCATCGTGGCGAAGGCGGTGGGGTTAGAAGGTGCCGTCTGTCCGCCGGGACCGATCCCCGATGCCGTGCAACCGGAGCAATTCGCGGTCTTTGCGGGAGTGTTGCCGGAAGACAAGTTCAAACTCGTCAAAGCCTTTCAGAAGGGTGACCACACCATCGGCATGTGCGGCGACGGCGCGAACGATGCGCCGGCGCTGCGGCAGGCACAAATCGGGATTGCCGTCTCGACGGCAACCGATGTCGCAAAATCTGCCGCCGGCATGGTGCTGACCGAGCCCGGACTTGCCGGCATCGTTGCCGCGGTCAAGGAAGGGCGCGTGACGTACCAACGTATCATGACCTACACACTGAACTCGATCATCAAGAAGATCGTGACTGTGCTGTTCCTCATCGTCGGTTTGATCATGACCGGGCAGGCAATCCTGACGCCGCTCCTGATGGTGATTGTGATGATCGCCGGCGATTTTCTGGCGATGTCGTTGACGACGGACAATGTGCGACCGTCGCCGATGCCGAATGCATGGCATATCGGCAGCTTGACCATCGCAGGGGTTGTCATGGGCGTGTGCCTTCTTGCCTTCTGCAGCGGAGTCCTTGCCTTCGGAAAATTCGAAATGGACCTCGGGATTGGGGGACTAAGAACGCTCGCCTTTACGAGTTTGGTGTTCGGGAGCCAAGCGGTCATCTATGCCATTCGCCAACGCCGGCACCTCTGGGGCTCCCGTCCGAGCTTATGGCTCGCCGCGTCGTCCGCAACCGATATTCTGATCGCCGCGATATTGGCCGTCGGCGGAATCGCGATGACAGCCTTGCCTGCCCTCGCCGTGGCCGGAACGCTTGCGGCGGCAGCCGCGTTTGCATTGGTTCTGGATATCGTGAAGCTTCCTCTGTTCACCCGACTGAAGATAATCTAGTGCGTATCTCACCCGAGATAGGATAGCCATGAAAATCAAGGCCAAAGACTTTCGCGTGACCGAAGGCGATGAAGTCGACCTCAAGAAATGGCCGACCAAAGTCGATCCCGCTTACAAATCGAAGAAGCAGTACAAGAAGCTTCTCGGCGATCACGTTGCGCAATTGAGCGCACAACAACAGCTTCTTTACGCGGACAATCGCTACGCGATACTGCTGATCTTTCAGGCGATGGATGCGGCCGGAAAAGACGGCGCGATCAAGCATGTGATGTCCGGGGTCAACCCGCAAGGTTGTCAGGTGTTCAGCTTCAAGCATCCCAGCGCCGACGAATTGGAGCACGACTTTCTCTGGCGCACCACGCGCGATCTTCCGGCGCGCGGAAAAATCGGGATTTTCAACCGGTCGTATTACGAAGAAGTGCTAATCGTCCGCGTGCATCGCGAACTCCTCGTCGGCGAGGGGCTGCTGGACCAGCCGCATCGCGACAAAGATGTCTGGAAGGACCGTTATCGTTCGATCGTGGATTTGGAGAAGCACCTCCACGCAAACGGAACCCGCATTGTCAAGTTCTTCCTCCATCTTTCAAAGGAGGAACAGCGCAAGCGTTTTCTCGCGCGCATCGACGAACCTGAAAAGAACTGGAAATTCAGCCTCGCCGACATCGAGGAAAGGAAATACTGGAAGCGGTACATGGAAGTGTATGGAGAGTGTCTCGGCGCGACGAGCACCGATCAATCGCCCTGGTATGTCGTTCCCGCAGACGACAAGGAAAACGCCCGGTTGATCGTCTCGCAAATCGTGCTCGATATGCTAGGCGGGCTCAAAATGGCGTATCCGGAAACGAGCGCCCAGCGCCGGAAGGAATTGCTCGCCATCCGCAAGCGTCTGGCGAAATGAGACCTCAAGCCCGGTGATTGCGTTGGTCAGTTGACAGACTCTGACGCCGGACGATGCAAACAACTTGGTGCGGGCGGCCGGACTTGAACCGGCACAGGCCTTTCAGCCCTACGGATTTTAAGTCCGTTGCGTCTACCATTTCGCCACGCCCGCCGGCGCGGCGCAGTGTATAACGGGCTGTGGCGGCAGGCGAAACCGCCTCGGCGCGGCTGCAACCTGGATGTAACTTGAAGTTGAGTGCGAATACGAAAGTGCAATTTTTCCAGCGCGTTAGCCGTTATTGACATGCCTAAGTCGATGGCTATAGTGCCCGGCCTTTCCAAGGGCCTGGAGATACCATGACCAAACGCGCCACTTCCAAATACAAGATCGACCGCCGCATGGGCGAGAGCATCTGGGGCCGCCCCAAGAGCCCGGTCAACAAGCGCAGTTACGGTCCCGGCCAGCACGGCCAGCGCCGCGCCAAGAAACTGTCGGACTACGGCACGCAGCTCCAGGCCAAGCAGAAGCTGAAGGGCTATTACGGCAACATCACCGAGCGCCAGTTCCGCCGCTATTACCAGGAAGCCTCGCGGCGCCCGGGCGACACCGGCGAGAACATGATCGGCCTGTTGGAGCGCCGTCTCGACGCCGTCATCTATCGCGCCAAGTTCGCGCCGACGCCGTTCTCCTCCCGCCAGCTCGTCAGCCACGGCCATGTGAAGGTCAATGGCAAGCGCATCACCATCGCCTCCTACATGATCCGCGAGAACGACACGGTGGAGCTTTCCGCCAAGGCACGCGACATGGCGCTGGTGCTGGAAGCCACCAAGAGTCCCGAGCGCGACACCCCGGATTATCTCGAGGTCGATCCCGGCAAGAGCGCCAAGTTCCTGCGCACGCCCAAGCTTTCGGATGTGCCTTACGCCGCGCAGATGCAGCCGCACCTGATCGTCGAGTTCTATTCGCGCTAGAAGCGCGACCGGAAAATGTGGTCCGTAGCGACAGCGTCACGGACGCGGTTTTCCGGCAAGTCGCGCGACAAAAAAGTCTGATTGCGCCTTTGCGAAAGCCCCGTGATGATCGCGGGGCTTTTGCTTAGGAACAATGCGCGGAAAAGTGTGTGCGGTTTTCCGCATAAGCGTTGCGACAATAATGACAGGCGGGTGCGATGGCTTACGTCCTCTACGGCGATCTGCGCTCGGGCGCGTTCTCAGTCGAAGCGGCGCTGGCCGAAGCGGGTGCGCCTTACGAGTTCCACACCATCTCCC
This sequence comes from Alphaproteobacteria bacterium, assembly GCA_003158585.1. Lineage (GTDB taxonomy): Bacteria > Pseudomonadota > Alphaproteobacteria > Micropepsales > Micropepsaceae > Rhizomicrobium. The sequence goes on along the minus strand of PMKE01000131.1, from coordinate 2,497 downwards.
TCGACAAGAACGAGCAGAAAGAGCCCGCCTATCTCGCCATCAACCCGAGTGGCAAGCTTCCGGCGCTGAGTCTGCCCTCGGGCGAGATCGTCACAGAGACCGTAGCGCTGCTCTTGACCATCGCCGAGCGCCATCCCGAGGCCGGGCTCTTGCCGCCGATGCCCGAGCGCGCGCAGGCCTTGCGCTGGCTCGCCTTCATGGCCTCGGAAGTCTATCCAATGGTGGAGATCTGCGATTATCCCGAGCGTTTCGTCACCGACCACACTTCCGCTGCGCTCTTGAAGCGCAATGCGCGCGACCGCGTCCGCGCCCGCATGCTACTGGTCGAGCAGGCCTTCGCCGGGCCGTGGATGCTGGCGAGCGGCTTTTCTCTCGTCGATATCTATGCGGCGATGTTCACGCGCTGGGCGGAATGCCGCGGCTGGGCCGACACGAACCTGCCCAAAATCGCGGCCATGACCGCTCTCCTGGCACAGCGCGAGGCGGCCGACCGCGTGTGGCAGCGGCACTTCGGGGATTTGAAGTAATCAGGCTTTCTCGAGCGCGATGCCCTTATCCGCAAGAAACGGCTTCAACTCGCCGTTCTCGAACATCTCGCGGACGATATCGCAGCCGCCGACGAATTCGCCCTTGACGTAAAGCTGGGGAATGGTCGGCCAGTTGGAGAACGCCTTGATGCCGTCGCGCATCTCCGGGTCCTTCAGCACGTCCACCGCTTTGAACTTGATGCCGAGCTGGGTCAGGATCTCCACCACGGCCGCAGAGAATCCGCATTGGGGAAAGATCGGGGTCCCTTTCATGTAGAGGATCACGTCGTTGGCGGCGATGTCTTCGGCGATACGGTCGTGGATCGTGGGCATCTGTCCTTCCGGCGTTGGTAGTGCGTATCAGGTAGGCATAGCGTGCGGGCGCGTCAATCCTTCGCCACCGTCTGCAGCGACAGCGCATGCAGCGCCCCGCTCATGCTTCCCTTGAGGGCATCGAAGACCATCTGGTGCTGCCGGACGCGGCTCTTGCCCTTGAAGGCGGCCGAAGTAACCATCGCCGCATAGTGGTCATTGTCGTCGGCGAGCGGCGTAACCCTGACCTCGGCGTCGGGGAAAGCCGCCTTGATCAGCTTTTCGATTTCGGCGGCGGGCATGGGCATGGCACGGTCTTTCAGTCCGCCGGCGCCCCCATATAAGCGGGGAACCAGCCCTCATGCGCCTTGACGAGGCGCGCCAGGGCGATCTCGCCGTGGTCTTTCACCGCGATCTTATCGCCGCAGGTGAGCCCGAGCAAAGCCGCGGCGATACCTTTTCCTTTCGCTTCGGAAACAATGGCTTCCGCTGCATCGCACGGCACCGCCAAGAGATAGCGCGCCTGATCCTCGCCGAACAGGAACGGGATCGGCTTTGCACTGGCGGGAACGAACAGCGCGGCGCCGATGTCGGAAGCCATCGCCATCTCGGCAACCGCCGTCAGCACGCCGCCGTCGGAAACATCGTGCACGGTGTCGGCGCGGCCGGATTCGATCAGCTCACGGACAAAATCGCCGTTTTTCTTTTCGAGCGCCAGATTGACGGGCGGGCAGGCGCCTTCCTCGCGTCCGACCACCTCGCGCAGATAGACCGACTGGCCGAGATGGCCCCCAAGAGGATTGGCTGTCTCGCCGATCAGGAGGATGGCATCGCCTTCGCGCTTGAAAGCGAGGCTGGCCATGCGGCTCACGTCCTTCATCAGGCCGACGCCGCCGATGCAGGGCGTGGGCAGAATGCCTTCGCCCTGGGTCTCGTTGTAGAGCGAGCAATTGCCGGAGACGATGGGGAAGTCGAGCGCCCGGCAGGCCTCGCCCATGCCTTCGATGCCCGCCACGATCTCGCCCATCGCTTCGGGCTTCTCGGGATTGCTGAAATTGAGGCAATCGGTGACGGCGAGCGGCAGGGCGCCCACCGCGGTGATGTTGCGCCAGGCTTCGGCGACGGCCTGCTTGGCGCCTTCATAAGGATCGGCGCGGCAATAGCGCGGCGTCACGTCGGTCGTACAGGCAAGGCCTTTCTTGGTGCCGTGCACGCGCACCACGGCCGCGTCGCCGCCGGGACGCTGCACGGAGTCCGCCATCACCGTGTAGTCGTATTGCTCCCACACCCAGCGTTTGGAGCACATGTCGGGGCTGCCGACGATCTGAAGCAGCGACTCCATCACCGGCTGCGAGGTATCGAAGGAAGGCGTTCCTGTCGCGGGCGTGCGCTTGAGGAAGGGCCGCTCGTAGATCGGTGCGGCATCCGATAGCGATCCCACCGGCATGTCGGCCACGATCTCGCCTTTGTGGCGCACGATCAGGCGGTGCGTGTCGGTGGTGACGCCGATCACCGCGAAATCCAGCTCCCATTTTTTGAAGATGCGTTCTGCTTCGGCTTCGCGGCCCGGCTTCAACACCGCCAGCATGCGCTCCTGGCTTTCCGACAGCATCATATCGTAGGCGGTCATATTGGTTTCGCGCTGGGGCACCTTGTCG
>PMKE01000025.1 GCA_003158585.1 Alphaproteobacteria bacterium | reverse complement strand
ACCCGCAAATTACGCAACAGGCCCACAAGGGGAGAGGGAAAGTAATGCGAACTGAGAAAAACGTGCAACACGCCGACACAATCGCGGCGCAATTTGTGGCATAGATAACCGTCGAGAATCGCGCCGAAGCAAAGCGAGCTTCCATGATCCCCCAGCCCCAATTCCACGGCCCCATCTATTGCGAGACCGGACATCCCTGGATGGGGATGGCCGAGCCGGTGAACACCATCACCAACGCGGCGATCATCATCGCGGCCTATCTGGCGTACCGCTATGTGCGCAAGTCGAAGGTGCCGATGACGCTCGATTTCGTTGTGCTGCTGTTCCTGCTCACCGCAGTCGGCATCGGCAGTACGCTGTGGCACGGACTGCGCACGCATTGGGCGCTGGAACTCGACTGGATGCCGGGCGTGGCGTTCCTGCTCGTTTTCACCGCGCTATGGTTCCGCCAATTGTTCGGCTGGGCCGTGGGCATTCTCGCCCCCATCCTGATGGTTGCCGCGGCGGTGGCGAGCGTGATCTTCTTCTGGCGCTATTTCGACACCTTGCACGACGTGTCGCCGAACCTGCGCTTCACGCCCGCCTTCGCCACGATCACCATGTTCGCGATGGTGATGGTCGGCGCCACGCTACGCAAATACGGCAAGCAGGCGGCGACGCAGGCCATGTTCATCGTGGCTTGCGCCATCGGCGCGGCGGTGTTCCGCTCCATCGACCTGATCGTCTGCCCCTATTTCGCAGTCGGGACGCACTTCCTCTGGCACCTGCTGCTCTCGACGGCGGCATGTCTGGGGATCGTTCTGATGGTGCGGATGAAGAAGGCGAGTGTGGTGCTGCAGCAGGCTTGAAGGCCGTCACGAAATCCAGTCGTCAATGACTTCTTTCACAGTCCATTTGCCATCACGCTTTTCGAGGTAGCAGGTCCAGCCGGCCGCCGCGAGCGCAGCGGCGAAATACCCTGCCGTGACTTCGCAGGCTGTGTCGCTGCTGCATTTCACAGAGCCGATGGTGACGAGCAGTGCCGGCGCGCCCGTGGCTTTATCCTTGGGGCTGCTGCGGAGCGGTGGCGTGCAGGCCGAATATGGCTTCACTGCCGGTGTCACATCCGTAAAACGCGACACGAACTCGGGAGCGGGATCCTGCGCATCGGAGTCATCCGCCGCATCGGAGGCGTAGCCGATACAATAGGTCGAAACGCCCTCCCATTTCCCGAGCTGCTCGAACGCATTGCGAAATACCGCTTCTGCGAGATCGATGTCGATCTTGAAGGGTTCGGGACCTAGGTTTGGAGGACGATTTTCGGGGAACTTACCGATGTCTTCCGATTTGATTTTGTCCGGTGCGGCCACGACGGGCGCCGCCAACAGAGCGGCGGCACACAATGCGGCAAGGAAACGAACCATGATGCGTGCCCCGGTGCGATCCATAAGCCATTATACACCAGAACCGCCGGAACGTCAGACATCCACATCCTTCACGAACTGAGCATTCTCCTGGATGAACTGGAAGCGCAGTTCGGGNNTCCTTGAGCTGCGCCGGCATCATTTCGCCCAGGCCCTTGAAACGCGACACCTCCACCTTGGCATTCGCCTTGAAGACGGATTTGAGAAGCTGATCGCGATGCTTGTCGTCGCGCGCGTAAACCGTGGTACCGCCGTGGGTTAGGCGATAGAGCGGCGGCATGGCGAGGAAGAGGTGCCCGCCGCGGATGAGCTGCGGCGTCTCGCGATAGAAGAAGGTGAGCAGCAGCGAGGCGATGTGCGCGCCGTCCACGTCGGCGTCGGTCATCACGATCACGCGTTCGTAGCGCAGGTCCTTCTCGTTGTATTTTGCGCCCGCGCCGCAGCCGAGCGCCTGCATCAGATTGGTCAGCTCCTGGTTCTGCTGGAGCTTGCCCACCGTGGCGCTGGCGACGTTGAGGATCTTGCCGCGCAACGGCAGGATGGCTTGGGTCGTGCGCTCGCGGGCCTGCTTGGCCGAGCCGCCCGCGGAATCGCCTTCCACCAGGAAAATCTCGGTACCGGCAGCCTCGTCGCGCGAGCAGTCCGAGAGCTTGCCGGGCAGGCGCAGCTTGCGCGTGGCGGCCTTGCGGGAGACTTCCTTTTCCTGCCGTCGCTTCAGGCGCTCCTCGGCCTGGTCGATGACGAAATCTAGCAGGCGGTCGGCTTCCTGCGGGTCCTCCGCCAGCCAGTGATCGAAGTGGTCGCGCACCACGTTCTCGACCAGACGCTGCGCGTCGGGCGAGGACAGCTTGTCCTTGGTCTGGCCCTGGAACTCGGGCTCGCGGATGAAGATCGACAGTATCGCCGAGGCGGATGCCATCACGTCTTCGGGCGTGATCTGGCCGGTCTTGCGGTTGTTCGCCCGCTCGCCGTGCGCCCGCAGCGCCTTCACCAGCGCGTTGCGCAAGCCCTGCTCGTGCGTGCCCCCCTGAAGCGTCGGGATGGTGTTGCAGAAGGAATAGAGGAACGGCTCCACCTCCGGCGCCCAGGCCACCGCCCATTCCACCGAGCCCTTGCCGTTGTTGTCGGAGCGGCCGAAGAAAGTGCGGGCCGTGACGGTGCGCTTCGTCCCGATCTCGCCGGCCAGGAAATCAGTGAGACCTCCCGGAAATTTGAACGTGTCCTCCGCAGGCGTGCCGTCGTCGATCAGCGAAGGATCGCATTTCCAGCGGATTTCGACGCCGCGGAAGAGATAGGACTTCGACTTCGCCATGCGGTGCAGCCGCGACGGCGAGAAGTGCGCCTCGGAGGCGAAGATCTGGCGGTCCGGCTTGAAGCTGACGATGGTGCCGCGGCGGTTCACCGCCCCGATGTCCTTCAGCTTGCCGACCGCCTTGCCGCGCTCGAAGCGCATCTTGTGGCCGTGGCGGTCGCGCGCGACTTCCACCTCCATCCATTCGGACAGCGCATTGACCACCGAGGCGCCGACGCCGTGCAGGCCGCCCGAGGTGTCGTAGACCTTGCCGCCGAACTTCCCGCCCGCATGCAGCGTGGTCATGATGACTTCGAGCGCCGACTTGGTCTTGAACTTGGGATGGGCGTCGA
>PMKE01000004.1 GCA_003158585.1 Alphaproteobacteria bacterium | reverse complement strand
AGGCCCATGCTAACCCGCTCGAAGGAAGACGCGGAGGTATCGTCCGGCACCCCCGCTCCGCGACTCCGCGTCTCCGCGTGAATTAGCCTTCGATCTTCGAGAAATCCGCCGCCAGGTGCAGCGTCGCCCGCAAGCGTGACAGTAGCAACAACCGGTTCTTGCGCAGCGCCGCGTCCTTGTCGTTGACCGTGACCTTGTCGAAGAAAGCATCGACGGGCTTGCGCAGCCTCGACATCACACCCATCGCCTCGACGAAGCGCTCGCGCCCGATCTCGGCCCGCACGAGTTCCCCCGCCGTCGCCAGTTCGACGAACAGCGCCTTCTCCTCGGGGAGCACGAACGCGTCCGGGTCCGGCTCGCCGTCGTAGGACGCCTTGTCCTTTTTCTCTTCGATCTTGAGGATGTTCGCCGCCCGCCGGTACGCCACCAGCAGGTTCGCGCCGTCATCGGACTTGAGAAAATCGCGTAGAGCTGTAATCCGCCAGTCAAGAAGTTTTAGTCGTCCCCCTGCAACAGCGACTCCGGCATCCACAAGGTCGTGCGGCATACCGCCATCACGGTAAACCGCTTTCATTCGGTCGATCAGAAAAGCGAAGATTTCAGTCGCCAACTGCCATGCCTGAGCGGAATACTCCTGAAAGCGCTTGTCACGGGACGCGGCGACTTGGAATTCGATCAGATCATTTCTCCCTGGTCCTGGGTAGGACGAAATAATTTCACGCAGGGACTGAAGTGCCTTTTCATCCGTCCGCTTGACCGCCTGCCCATGCATGAACGCCGCCAACATTGCCAGCGTGTACGGCAAAGGTAGGTCGATTTGCCATCGGAAAATAATACGAAGAAGACCCATTGCCATTCTTCGCAGTGCAAACGGATCGGCTGAACCAGTCGCTCGTTCGCCAGCAACGAAGAATCCAACAAGGCCGTCTAGTCGGTCGGCGTACCCGACAACTGCGTCAATCAACGAATCAGGAGGCGAATCTGACCGATCGCGCGGGTGGTAATGACCAGCAATTGCATTCGCTACTTCAACGTCTTCGCCATCAAGGATTGCATAATAGAGGCCCATGACGCCCTGAAGTTCGGGGAACTCTCCCACAATTCCAGTAGTAAGATCAGCCTTGGAAAGGCGAGCTGCCCGTCTCACCTTTTCGACATCGGCATCAATCATGCCTATTGCCGCTGCGACGTCGCCCGCCAATATTTCAATTCGTTGCACACGTTCATACTGAGTGCCTAGCTTGGCGTGGAAAACTATACTTTTTAGATCTTCGACACGGGATTCCAGTGTTCGCTTGCGATCATGCTCCCAAAAGAACTTGGCGTCAGAAAGTCGCGCGCGAAGAACGCGCTCGTTTCCCGCAACGACTTCCCTTCCATCATCGGGCGCAGTCATATTGGAAACAAAAAGAAATTTGTTTGCGACAGAGTGTTGAACAGTTCCTGAGCTTTCGTGGGGCGAGCGCAGCGAGAAATACTTCTGATGCGTCCTCATCGAGGTCTGCAAAATCTCCGCGGGCACGTCCATGAACTGGTCTTCGATCTTGCCGATCAGCACGGTCGGCCACTCGTTGAGGCCCGCCACTTCCTCCAGCAGCCCTTCGTCCTCGATCAGTTCGAGGCCCTGCTCCGCCGCCTTCTCCCGCGCATCGCGGAGGATGATCGCCTTGCGTTCGGCCGCATCCAGGATCACATGCGCGGCGAACAGATTGTCCTGGTATTCCTCGAAGTCACGAACGTCGATGGTGCCGCTCGACAGGAAGCGGTGACCGCGAGTCTCGTTCCCGCTTTTCACGCCCGCGAATTCGAACGGCACCACCGCGCCGTCGAACACGCAGAGGATGGAATGCAGCGGTCGCACCCAACGCACGACCTCGCCCGGCCGCCAGCGCATCGATTTCGGCCACGGCAGCTTCGCGAATGCCTCGGGCAGCACTTCCGCCAGCACCTCGGCCGTGGCCCTGCCCTTGCGCGCGATCACCGCCACATAGAACTCGCCCTTGCCGTCGCTCTGCTTCTGGCACTGGTCGAGCGTCACGCCCGCCGAGCGCAGGAAACCTTCCATCGCCTTTTCGGGCGCACCGACGCGCGGCCCTTTGCGTTCCTCGCTGACGTCCGGCTGTTTCGCGGGAAGTCCCGCGATGGCAAGCGTCAGCCGCCGTGGCCCGGCAAACGATTTTGCGCCCTCGAACAGCAAGCCGCGGTCCGACAGAGCGCCGACCACCAGCCGTTCCAGGTCCTTCGCGGCCTGCGTCTGCATCCGCGCGGGGATTTCTTCGGAGAACAACTCGAGAAGGAGATCGGGCATCAGACAGCCCCCAAAACAAAGTTGTCATCCCGGCCAAGCGATTTGTCCGAGAGCGACAGCGAACGGACACGATCGCGCAGAGCCGGGACCCACCGGGAAACCTGCGCGTGCTTTTGGGTGGGTCCCGGGTCTCGCGTCCCGCGCTGCGCTTGGGACGTTCGCCCGGGATGACAGTTTGATTTGCGGAGGTAGTGCATCACCCATACCTCGGCGTATAGGCGCCCTGGTCCGACGCCAGCCAGCCTTCGCAGCACATCTTCGCCAACGCCCGCACCCGCGCGATATAGGCGGCGCGTTCCGTCACCGAAATCACGCCGCGCGCGTCCAGCAGATTGAAACAATGGCTCGCCTTGATGCACTGGTCGTAGGCAGGCAGCGCCAGCTTCTTGTCCACCAGCGATTTGCATTCGCCTTCGGCGTCCTCGAAATGGCGTTTCAGCAAATCGGTATCCGCGTATTCGAAATCGAAGGCGGAGAATTCCTTTTCGCTCTGGTGGAAAACTTCGCCGTATCGGAAGCGTTCATTGAACGCGAGGTCGTAGACAAACTCGACGCCCTGCACATACATGGC
>PMKE01000072.1 GCA_003158585.1 Alphaproteobacteria bacterium | reverse complement strand
CCTCCCCCTTTCAGGGGGAGGAAGTGTCGGCGCCGTGGCAAACCGCACCGCCATCCTTAAGCCGGTCGATCACGGCGCCTACGAGACGGTAACGGAGCTGAAGCGCCTCGACGAATGGATCGCGCGGGCGCGGGAAATTGGCTTCGTTTGCGTCGATACCGAAACCACNNCACCTCGCTCGATGCCATGCAGGCCAGACTGTGCGGCGTGTCACTGGCGCTGGCGCCAGGCGAAGCCTGCTACATCCCATGTGGGCATGTCTCGGGCGGAGGACTGGCATTCGACGGCGGGGGTAAGCTCGTCCAGCTCGACGAAGCCGATCTGCTCAAGCGCCTGAAGCCGCTCTTGGAGGACGATGCGGTCCTCAAGATCGGACAGAACCTGAAATACGACTATCTGATCTTCCGTCAGCGCGGTATCCGCATCGCGCCGTTCGACGACACCATGCTGCTCTCCTATGTGCTCGATGCCGGCAAGCAGGGTCACGGCATGGACGAGCTGTCGGAGCTGCACCTCGGCCACAAGCCGATCGCCTTCGGAGACGTGGCGGGCAAAGGCAAGGACAAGATCACCTTCGACCAGGTGTCTATCGAGGAGGCGACGCGCTATTCGGCCGAAGATGCCGACGTGACGCTCAGGCTCTGGATGCTGCTCAAGCCGCGGCTCATGGCGGAGAAGAAACGCACGGTCTACGAGACGCTGGAACGCCCACTCATGCCGGTGTTGGCGGAGATGGAGCGCGAAGGCATCGCCGTCGATCCCGACCTGCTGCGCAAGCTCTCCAACGATTTCGCCACCGAGATGGCGGCACTGGAAACCGAGATCGGCAAGCTTGCCGGGGAGTCCTTCAACGTCGCGTCCCCCAAGCAGCTGGGCGAAATCTTGTTCGACAAATTCTCGCTACCCGGTGGCAGGAAAACCAAGACCGGCGCTTGGTCCACCGACGCCGACGTGCTGGAAGAGCTGGCCGCTCAGGGACACGACCTACCCAAGAAGGTGCTCGACTGGCGCCTGCTCGCCAAGCTGCGCGGCACTTACACCGACGCGCTGCCGACTTACATCAATCCGCAGACCGGGCGCGTGCATACTTCTTTTGCGATGGCGGCGGCGGCGACGGGCCGTCTCGCTTCCACCGATCCCAATCTCCAGAACATCCCGATCCGCACGGCGGAGGGCCGCCGCATCCGCCAGGCTTTCATCGCGCCCAAGGGTTTCAAGCTCATCAGCGCCGATTACAGCCAGATCGAACTGCGCCTCTTCGCCCACATCGCCGAAATCCCGCAGCTCAAACAGGCCTTCGCCGACGGGCTCGACATCCACGCCATGACGGCTTCGGAGATTTTCGGCGTGCCGGTGAAAGGCATGCCTGCCGAAGTCCGCCGCAGAGCCAAGGCGATCAATTTCGGCATCATCTACGGCATTTCCGGTTTCGGACTGGCGAACCAGCTCGGCATCGCGCGCAGCGTGGCGGACGACTACATCAAGAAATACTTCCAGCGCTTCCCCGGCATCCGCGACTATATGGAAGCGACCAAGGAATTCGCCTGCGAGCACGGTTATGTGGAGACGCTGTTCGGGCGACGCGTGCATATCCGCGAGATCAAGTCGACCAATCCGGGAATGCGCGGCGGGGCCGAGCGGGCGGCAATCAACGCACCGATCCAGGGCACCGCCGCCGATGTCATCCGCCGGGCCATGATCCGCATACCGGAGGCGCTCGCAGAGGCGCGGCTGAAAGCGCGCATGCTGCTCCAGGTGCATGACGAACTGGTGTTCGAAGCGATGGACGCTGAGGTCGAGAAGACACAAAGCGTGGCGGTGAAAGTAATGGAACAGGCGCCGCTTCCGGCGGTGCAGCTTTCCGTCAAATTGACGGTGGACGCCCGCGCCGCCCAGAACTGGGACGCGGCGCATTGAGCGGGCCTGTGATCTTTCGTCAGCCCAAATCCGGCGATCTCGGCTGGATCGTGCACCGCCACGGCACCGTGATCGCCGATGAATTCGGCTGGGACATCCGCTTCGAAGCCAAGATCGCCGAGATTGTCGGTCAATACGGGCAGAACCCGGGGCGCGAGCAATGCTGGATCGCCGAACGCGACGGCGAGATCCTGGGCTCGGTGTTCGTCATGCCCGAAGACGAAACGACGGCGCGCCTGCGCGTACTCTATGTAGAATCTTCGGCGCGCGGCATTGGGCTGGGGCGGCAACTCGTCGATCTCTCAATCGGCTTCGCGCGCGAGGCGGGCTACCGCAAGCTGGTGTTGTGGACCCATTCCTTCCAGAAATCGGCCCGTAAAATCTATCAGGCGGCGGGATTCCGTCTCGCCAGCGAGGAAGCGACACGCTCCTTCGGCGTCGAAGTGATCAGCGAAACCTGGGAGCTTGAATTGTAATTACGCCGCGATCGACTTGAGGCCGGTTTCTTCGGTAATACCGATCTTCTCCAGCGTCCGCATGAGCTGGGCGACGGCCGCGCTAGTGTCGAAGGTTTCGTCGTCCGGCCCCGCAAGCTGGGCGACGTAGCCGCTGAGGAATCCGGGCTTCGACAGATAATGGACCATCAGCTCCCGCGCCTTGGCGGTCAGCACGGGTGCGGTGAAAGCCTCGGCGATAAACAGGCGCAACAGCGTGGTCGCCTTCTCGACATGGCTGACGTCCTTGGCGTTGATCGATTCGAACAGCTTGCCGCGAACTTCCACGTCGCAGGCGATGCGATCCAGCGTGTCGGCCATCTCCTTGCGTTCCGTCTCCTGGAAACCGGAACGGCGCAGACGCGCGTTGAGCACGGCAAGCCGCTGAAGCCGTGCGAGCACCGGCGTCTTCGTGGACAGGAAATGATCCTGGAACGACGCTGCCGTCAGGATGGGGACGACAAAGGTGGCAAGCTGCCGCTTGTTCTTGGCTCCGATGATGTTTTCCTCGACGAACAAGAGGCGTTCGAGCTTCTCGTCAGGGGTGGCGGCACCGGCGAGGTGCTCGCCCAACAGTTCGTGGGTGATCAGCCGTTTGGAGCGTAGCGTAAATGCGGCAACCAGATCTTCGTGGCTGAGATATTTGCCCACGCCCGTCACCACGAGATTGGCGATCCGGCGCAGCGCCTTGAATTCCTGCACCAGCGATTCCGGGCAGAGACGCTTGACGCTCCTGAACTCCGCCGTGATGCGGGCCGCGATGGCGCAGCGGGAGTCCGGCAGTTCGTCGGCCGCGAAACGCCGGGTGAGCAGGAGCAATCCTTCCCGGCCTTCGCTCTCTTCCGGCTCCTGGCCGAGGAAGAGCATGACGAGACTCATCACCGCCACGGCGAGGTTTTCCTTTGACCCGATCAGTTCGTGCAGCGCCGCCGAACCGCTCAGGATTTCGGCAATGATCGAATCGACCGCCGACAGCAAAAGCCCAGCACCCGGCCCGCCTTCGCGCGCTTCTTCCATAAGGTTGATGAGGCGGAAGACCTTTTCGTCCCAGCCTTTGGTGTTCTGCAAATGGCGCGCGACGGCGCCGTTGAAGATGTAGCGGCCGTCGCTCTGGGCGGCCAGCGTGTCCGCCAGGGCGCCGAAACCGCCCGGCTGCACTTCGGGGAAGCGATCCTTTTTGACGTCGCGATAGACGCGATGAAAGCTCTTGTTCGTCAGCTCGTAGAGGTTCTTCATGATCTGCTGCACCGACACGGTGCTGGTGGCCGCCTGTGCCACGGCGATCTTCTGGATGGCGTGCTGCAGCAGCGTCCCGGTGGCTTCCAGCTTCTCCAGAAGGTCCGCCCGGTGACCGAGTTCGGTGACCGTAACCTTGTTGCGGGCCAGGAATTCCGGGATCAGCCGGGCGATCGTCTTGCGCGAGTGATAGGAATAGAGGTCGTCGGGCTGGAAGCAGGGCAGGCTGTGGGGAACTTCGTCCTGCGCCGGCGCCAGCTTCATCTTGTTGTGGCCGTCCTCGAAGATCTTGAGCGAGAGGTAATCGCCGGTCTCGTCGTTGTAGGTCTCCTTGACGACCTTCACGCCCGTGGCGTCTTCGTTCAGCAATTGTTTTGCGAAGTCGATGGCATCGTCGCGATCGTTCCGGACCTCGACCAGATTCCAGCCGCCTTTGGAACCCCGGCGTGTGAAAACCTCGAAATGAATCTGCTGCGCCATTCGCCGCCCCCTGCGAACGGCGAATATGCTAAATGCCGCTTTAAGCTTGGGTTAAGCGTGACCCGACAAATCGACAATGCTCGGGTTGGGCCCGCACAGCCGGCAGGCCGGGTCGGGGGGCAATTTGATGGTGCGGAACCGGGTCTGAAGGGCCTCATAGATCAGCAGCCGCCCCGCCATGCTTTCGCCTGCGCCGGTGATTTCCTTGATGATTTCAAGCGCCTGGAGAGTGCCCATCACCCCGGCCGCGGCGCCCAGGACCCCCGCCTCGGTGCAGGGCCGTGCGGTGCCCGGCGGCGGGGGCTCCGCGAACAGGCAGCGGTAGCAGGGCCTGCCCTCAGGCTTGTAGGTGGCGAGCTGGCCTGAGAATTCGCTGACGGCCGCGCTGACCAGGGTCTTTTTGGCGAAGAAACAGGCGTCGGCGATAAGGAACCGGGTGGCGAAATTGTCCGAGCCGTCCGCCACGATGTCGTAGCGCAAGATGAGGTCGAGCGCATTGTCGGCCTTGAGCCGGAGCGTATGGGCCTCAACCGCCACGTGGGGATTGAGGGCATGTACCGCGTCGGCGGCGGATTGGGTCTTGAGCCGGCCGATGTCGGCCGTGCGGTGGGCAATTTGGCGCTGAAGATTGGAAAGGCTGACGGCGTCGTAATCGACGATCCCCAAGGTCCCGACCCCTGCCGCCGCCAGATAGAGCACCACGGGGCTGCCCAGCCCCCCCGCCCCGATCACCAGGACCCGCGCCGCCCGCAGCTTGGCCTGGCCCACGCCGCCCACCTCGCGCAGCACGATGTGCCGGGCATAACGTTCCAGGTCCTGTTCGGAAAAGCTCATTTTCCAAACTCATAGACTATTTGCCTGCCGGGACGAACCGGTACCGGCCGGGGATTATCGTCCTTTCGGGCATGCGACGATCATGAGCATATGAATTTTGGCCGCCATCGGCGAAATAATCATCTACTTATCGCGCATTGCAGCGAAACAAAGCTCCACGTAGGTTGACCCTTGTCAGCGGTCGGGAGCGGAACCGCTAGAGAAGGATCAGTCATGTCTGGAAATGCAGGGGCTCTGGAGCGGCACGGTTTTCGTGAGCCGAAAGTCGCCTACTGGAACCTTAGCGCTTCCACCTTATACGAAATGTCGCTCCAGCGCGGCGAGGGGCGGCGGGCCGAAGGCGGCCCTCTGGTCGTTCTTACCGGGCAACACACCGGGCGCTCCCCCAACGACAAATTCATCGTCAAGGATGAAGCCACCGCGCCCCACATCTGGTGGGACAACAACAAGGCGATGGCGCCCGAGGCCTTCGCAACCCTGCACGCCGACATGATGGACTATGCCAAGGGCAAAGAACTCTTCGTGCAGGACCTCGTAGGCGGCGCAGATCCGGCCCACCGCCTGCCGGTGCGCGTGGTGACCGAACTCGCCTGGCATTCGCTGTTCATCCGCAATCTTCTGATCCAGCCGGATTCGGCGATGCAGGCGAACTTCGATCCGGCGTTCATCGTCGTCGCTCTGCCCGGCTTCAAGGCCGATCCCGCGCGGCACGGCTGCAAGACCTCGACCGTCATCGCCATCGATTTCAGCCGGAAGATGGTGCTGATCGGGGGAAGCACCTACGCGGGCGAGATGAAGAAATCCGTCTTCACCATCCTCAATTATCTCCTGCCGCCCGAGCGCGTAATGCCGATGCATTGCTCGGCCAATGTCGGCGAGAAAGGGGACGTGGCGATCTTCTTCGGGCTTTCGGGCACCGGCAAGACGACGCTGTCGGCGGATTCCTCGCGCACCCTGGTGGGCGACGACGAGCACGGCTGGGGCAAGAACGGCGTCTTCAATTTCGAGGGCGGCTGTTATGCCAAGGTGATCCGCCTGTCGCGCGAGGCCGAGCCGGAAATCTACGCCACCACCGAGCGCTTCGGCACGTTGCTGGAGAACGTAGTTTGCGACGAGGCGGGCAAGCTCGACCTCGACGACGACCGCTATACCGAGAACACCCGCGCCGCCTACCCCATCCACTACATTCCCCACGCCAGCGAGTCGGGCTGCGCCGCCCATCCCGCCAACGTCATCATGCTGACAGCCGACGCCTTCGGCGTCTTGCCGCCGATCGCCAAGCTGACGCCGAGCCAGGCGATGTATCACTTCCTCTCCGGCTTCACCTCCAAAGTGGCGGGCACCGAACGCGGCCTCGGCAAGGAGCCGGAGCCGACCTTTTCCACCTGTTTCGGTGCGCCCTTCATGCCGCGCCATCCCTCGGTCTACGGCAATCTCTTGCGCGACCTGATCGACAAGCACGATTGCGACTGTTGGCTGGTCAACACCGGCTGGACGGGCCCCGTTACGGCAGACCGCAAGCGCATGCCGATCAAGGTGACGCGCGCGCTTCTGACGGCGGTGCTCAACGGTTCCTTGGCCGAAAGCAAGTGGCGCAGCGATCCGATGTTCGGCTTCCGCATTCCGGTGGCGGTGGCGGGCGTCGACAGCGCCATTCTCGATCCGCGCAACAACTGGGCCGACAAGGCCGCCTACGACGCGCAGGCCAAGAAGCTGGCCTGCATGTTCCGCGACAACTTCAAGCAATACCTGCCTTACGTCGACGAGCGGGTGCTGAAAGCCGCCGACCAGATCGCGAAAGCGGCGGAGTAGGCAAAAGTCGAAAACAACCCTGCAAAATCGACCTAACGCTTTGGCGTGCCGCGATTTTCGCCTTGCTGCGCGGAGCGTCTTTACGCGCAATAACGCGCAATGATCTGCATGATGCGAGCGCAGAGGCGGGGTTAACGAACAAACCTTTTCCGGTGATGTCAAAGAGCCAAGTGGATGTGGGAACGGAGAGCGAACGTTTCAATGCGACAAGTTGTCCAGCATGGGCGGACAGCTTCAAGGAGCGGCTTGCCGGGCTCCTGCCGTGCCGGTGTTGCTCCGGGTACATCCGCTTCACTGCCGACAGCGGACGTCCTCACAGCGCTCTCTATTTACGGGTTGCGCCATAACCCGCCATTCCGCCAAGCCTGCCGTTCGAACGACGGCGAGCAAGCCCATCTCACTGTTTGTCACGGTCCTGCTAGGCTACATTACTCATGAGCGAAGGGGGAATGCGGGCATGGGCATTACGCGGGGGGGCGCAGCGACGTTTCTATTCGTGGTTCTGTCGATTGGCGCGACGGCTGTGTGGGCCGACGATGTCGATGATGGATGGGCGGCATTCCAGAAGGGCGACTATGCGACCGCGCTGAAACTGCTGATGCCGATGGCACAAAAAGGAAATGCGGTCGCCGAACTCGACATAGGGATTATGTATTTTGGTGGCAAGGGCCTTCCACAGGATCGGCGCGAGGCCGCAAAGTGGTTCAAGGCATCAGCCGAGCAAGGTGTTCTCGGAGCGCAAAATAACCTCGGGATTGCTTATGCCACGGGCGATGGCGTTCCCAGGAACCTAGTTCTTGCGTACATGTGGTTCAGCTTGGCAGCAGATCAGGGCGGAACGATTTCCGCGAAATACCGGGATCACGTTGCAACCGAACTAACCCCCGAAGAGCTTAAGAGTGCCCAGTCCCTGGCCGCGCAGTGCAAGGATTCAAAATACCAAAACTGTGCCCCGCAAGATCGGCCGTGAGCCAATTGCTCAGTGACCCAAGGGCTTTCGCGCGATTGGCAAGTTCTGGCGCAAGTAAGAACTGTTCCGAACGGTAAGTTTGGGGGCCTTTTTCGTACATTCGGAGAATGTGCGCGGTCTTCGGTGCCGAAGTGACGTGACCACCGTTCATACGCTGTCGCTATGAACCCTCGCACAAGCGCTTTGCGCTCGGCCGGGGATGACAACTCGTTTTGCGGATCGGCCTGTTCACAAGCACCGACGCGGGGGGTGAATCAGCAGCTGCTCTCAGATAATTTCGCAGCTGCCACGCGGGTTGCCGGTCCGGATACGGAAACGAAGTCCGCTGAGTAGACTTCGCCGCCGCATATCTTCTGGATGGCGTAATTCTCCGCCGTGATGACAATGTGTCCTTGAACGCTCATGAGCTTCTTCGCTGCGATTGCCTTACGAACGTCGAGCGGCAGTACTGTCTTGGTAAAAGCTGGTATGTTCCGGAGGTATATCACAGACGGGGATGGCGATCGTTTCAGTGAAGGTAACCGGGCGATAGTTTCGGTGTCTGGTTCGATGTAGAGCCAAGGTCCGGGATTTTCTTCGTCGGCTTCCCAGCCGTAATGATAAGTGCCCGAAATCGTGAAATGCCCAGAGAAATAATAAACCAACTCCTCTTTGTTATAGGACCGAAAGCGGAGTGGGCTGTTGGCGGGAACCAAGAACGCTTCCGTGCCGTCGCCAATAGGGATGACCTTCATGGGCACCGCCGCACCTATGGCGACGAATGCGATCAACAGAATGGCCAATCGCTGAAATATGAGCATCGCTCCCCCGAAGCCGATCAACTTCGAGTGCGCACTCTACACCTGTGCAGAGTGGTCAGAAAGCAGTTGCCGAGTTCAGTGCTTCGTCGTGGCCGTATCCCAGAACTCCTTCACCTTGGTGAAGAAGCCTTCGGCCTGAGGCTGGCAGCCGGATTCGCAGCAAGCATCGAACTGGCGCAGCATTTCCTTCTGCGCTTTCGACAGCTTGACCGGCGTTTCCACTGCGATCTCGACGAACAGGTCGCCCGCCAAACCGTTGCCGCGCAGCACCGGCATGCCCTTGCCGCGCAGACGGAACTGGCGGCCGGACTGGGTGCCTTCCGGCACCGCGATCTTGCTGCGCCCGCCGTCGAGGGTGGGCACTTCGATGCCGCCGCCGAGCGCCGCCGTCACGATGCTGACCGGCACATGGCAATAGAGATCGTGGCCTTCGCGCTGGAAGATGGGGTGCCGGCCGACCGAGATGAAAACGTAGAGATCGCCTGCCGGACCGCCGCCCATACCCGCCTGGCCTTCGCCCGACAAACGGATGCGCGTGCCTTCCTCGACCCCGGCCGGGATGTCCACCGCGAGCGTGCGCTCCTTCTGAACATGGCCGGTACCGTTGCAGGGTTTGCACGGGCTCTTCACGACGCGCCCGCGTCCCTGGCAGTGCGGGCAGGTGCGTTCGATGGTGAAGAAGCCTTGTGTAGCGCGCACTTTGCCGTGGCCGCCGCAGGTGGGACAAGCCTCGGCGCGCGTCCCGGGCTCGGCCCCCGAGCCGCCGCACACTTCGCAGGCGACGGCGGTCGGAACCTTGATCTCGGCGCGGCTGCCGTGGAAGGCTTCTTCCAGCGAGACCTTGAGATTGTAGCGCAGGTCGCCGCCGCGGTTCTGGCGCCGCCCGCGACCGCCGCCCATCATCTCGCCGAACAGATCGTCGAACACGTCGGCGAAGGAGCCTGCGAAATCGAAGGGATTGCCGCCCGCGTGCCCGTTGCCCATGCCGTGCTCGAAGGCAGCGTGACCGAAGCGGTCGTAAGCAGCGCGCTTCTGCTCGTCCTTCAGGACGTCATAGGCCTCGTTGATTTCCTTGAACTTGCCTTCGCAGGCAGTGTCGCCGGGATTGCAGTCCGGATGCAGTTCCTTCGCAAGCCGGCGATAGGCAGCCTTGATCTCGGAGAGCGGCGCTCCCTTCTTACAGCCCAGGACGTCGTAATAACACCGCTTCATGGCGCCCGCTCGCGCCGGAGATCAGAAACCGGAAATCGGAGATATGAAGTCCGAATACCCATCACGCGACGTCAACTCCGATTTCCGTGTTCCGGTTTCAGTTGTCCGTCTTCTTGTTGTCGTCGACTTCGGAGAACTCCGCGTCGACGACGTTGTCATCCTTCGGCTTGGTGCCGTCGCCGCCCGGTGCGGCACCGTCGCCGCCGCCTTGTGCGGCCTGCGCCGCTTTGTACATCGCCTCGCCCAGCTTCATCGAGGCCTGCGCCAGGGCCTGCGTTTTCTGCTGGATGTCGTTCACGTCGTCGGTCTTGAGAGTTTCCTTAAGCGAGGCCATGGCGTTTTCGATCGCGGTGCGCTCGTCCGTGCCGACCTTGCTGCCATGCTCGGCGAGAGCCTTATCCGTGGAATGAAGCAGGGAATCTCCCTGGTTCTTGGCTTCGGCCAAAGCACGGCGGTTCTTGTCCTCCGCCGCGTGCGCTTCGGCCTCCTGCACCATCTTCTTGATGTCGGCGTCCGAGAGGCCGCCGGAAGCCTGGATGCGAATCTGCTGTTCCTTGTTGGTGGCCTTGTCCTTCGCCATCACCGAAACGATGCCGTTGGCGTCGATGTCG
>PMKE01000070.1 GCA_003158585.1 Alphaproteobacteria bacterium | reverse complement strand
TGGACGTGGCTGAGAGCCTTGAGGAAGGCACCGCGTTCGACGTTGATCTTCATGTCTGCCGCCCGTTTGCACTCTGAATAGTGGCTTCGGCCTTGGAGGCTTGCGCCCGATTGCTGCCGGACCGCCCGGCCACCCCCAAAGGAGCCGGTAAGCCCTTGATTTGCTTGAGATGAGGAAAACCAGACTCAAGTGCGAAACCATAGCAGCCCCGCCCAGAAGATGCCAGCGGCGGCAGGGGGTTAGGGGAAGAAGACGGGGCGGCGCACACCGCTTTTAACCTCCCCCTTGCGGGGAGGTCCAAATTTGCGAAGCAAATTTGGGGTGGGGGGCCGCCGGATGGGGTGAGACACTGCGGCAATCACCAGCACCGTGCTTTTCTGCCCCCGCGACTTGTCCGGCGTAGCGCAACGAAGCCGGAAGCGGGGGAAGTGGATCGGCGCGTTAGCGCCGAGCCGAAGGGGGCACAGTCGTTTCAACCGGGCTCGCTTGCGGGTGCCCCATCTCGTAATGAGCCACCAAAGATGTCGCTACAACTCCTGTTTAGGCCCAAATAGCAGCCTCAAGTTCATATCCGCGTATGTGCCACGCCTTCGTTTGGCTGGAGAATTAACTGGCATTACTCGGTTGGTATCCTCCAGCACTTGCAGGACTTTCTTGTAATGCGTCTCGCGAAAGGCCGTATCACAAACAACGAAATGCTCAATTTGACTCGGCGTAGTTTCAGCACCTGCAAATTTATCGACGATAAGCCGTGTCAACAACGACCGGTCAGGTTCCGCAGTAAAAAGCACTGTCTGGTTTGGATCCGTTGCATCCGAAAATGTATAAGCCCCACTTTCGTCAACGTGCCACATGGCCTCCTTCATCTTTTTCAATCCGAGTTCATTGTTGGTAGCGAAAAAGAGAAAATAATCCATCGTATTACGCTCGTTTCGCAGGGCAAATGAGCGCACAAACCTAGCTCCGGCAGCCTGCGTGAGTTGGCGCTGATAGAGATCATGAAGGAACTTCAAACGCTCTTTGGGAAGCTTGATGTTGATCCCTTCGCGCCAATCTCGGCAGCCGAAAAGATCGTCGAAATTTTCCGGCTGTTGGCCTTGCGAAAGAAAGCGGTTTATCTCCTCAAACATGAAGGTGATTAGTACTTCGCAGCTTTGCGCGCGTAGCACCTTCGCCACATATGAGAACGGTATCTTGAAACCAAAGGGGTCAATAAATACGAACGTCGGCGGCCGTATTCTTCCAGGTTTTGGGTCATAAGTATTCCATACATCAGGAAATGCATCTTGAAAGCTGCGCCCACCGTGAATCTTGGTACTGATGTTGGAGGGAAGATCGACGGCCCTGACTTCAGAGGCGAGATGATCCGATCGCTTTTTGTCGAGTTCGATGAAATGAAAGTCGACTTGGGCTGTAATCGGGCGCGGTTGACCAATCACAGCTTTGATCGCGATGAGCGGAGAGCCTTCCTCGCCTTTGGAATAACGGCCTGGTCCAGCAAAACCATCAACGAAGACAAGGTGCGGGAACTTGCCCTGGCTTAGGATCGGCGCCCACGCCTGAACGTACCGACGAAGAATTTCGTGTTTTGCCGCTGTATGAGGTTCTAGATCCCAAATGGTTGTCTTCGGCTGCATGTCGATATGCCTGTTGCGATTAGCTCGACATCCCTGGTCGAACCCCATTCAAATCGGTTTTTGCGTGACGGACGCCCGCTGAATTGTGTTTTGGAATGCGCGGATACTGATTCCACTCACGGCCACGAAGCACGCGACCTCCTGCTTTTGGACGCAAGCCGCCCCATTGTTTGAAGAAGAATGCAACTTTCGCTGTCCGGCATTGGTCGTGGAGCTGCAAAGCCCATTCTTCCTTCATGGGCCGAGCGTGAGGGCCACTCTCTCCACCTACGATGGCCCAGTGAATTCCCGTCAAGTCTATCTCGCCAACAGAACCCAAAAGGGGCTCGAAAGACACGAACTTGACCGAGGCTGGCGACGCCTGCAAGTGCTTGATCCGCACGGCATTGGTTGCATCCTCCACCGAAACCCCAAGCCAAATATGTGCTGGTGCAACGTGTTCCCCGTAACGTGCCCGGAGGTATTTCGCCATCAATGAACTACGCTTTGTCAGCACCTGATAAGTGTGCCAGTTCGCGGATTCCATAGTGTCGAAAACGGAGTCGATGAAATCTCTCGGAATTGCCTTATGGAATAGATCACTCATCGAATTGACGAAGATTCGATGAGGCCGGCGCCATCGAAGAGGTTGTTCAAGACGTTCGGGGCGGAGCGTTAAGTCAAATCCCCTCTCAAACGGATGGCCTGGAACGCCGCGGAACCTCTCCGCAAAACGCTCTGCGTAGCAGAAATCACAACCGCGACTGATTTTCGTGCAACCTGTCACGGGATTCCAAGTCGCGTCAGTCCACTCGATTTGCGTAGCTTGAGCCATAAGCACCACCATAGAACAAAAGAAGAACGATGTCTAGATTGCTATACGGTACTAGGAGCACTATTCACGATCTCGCGCAGCGTGCGGCATTTAGCAATACTTGGGGTAAGAATCGACGGCATCCGATGGCCCTGAAACATCAAACCGATCTATTCCTTTCCAAGGATCAGGCAGATCTCTTCGGGGCTAACCCCGTGCCTGCCTATCGGCCCAATCCGGATAAGATTCGCTCTCGTCTCCGCAAGATTCTAGCGGAGGCGCGCGCGGCGCAAAAGATACCATGGGAACCCAGCACCGTCTCTCTATACCGCACGATCTTCCCCCAGATGTCGCTCTGGCTACCGGAGGAAGAGGCCGCGCAGTTGCGCTTTGAATTCGAGGCCGAACTGGCGCGCCTCAAGGCCGCCTGAACGTGCGATCAACTTTTGTTACAACCCCTTGACATCAAGGAATTCGCACCCATATACGCAAAAAGGCGGAAGCCTGCGCGAATGCGCTCAGATTTCGCACGAAACAGTTTTGTTGCCGTAAGGCAGAGAGGAGGTGCTGGAATAGGGCCGCTAATGCAGTCTCAAGGGCGCCCGCTAGTTCGCGCTTTTTTGTGCTGCCGCAAGGCGTTACCGCCCAAAATGCAGAGTTGAATTCGACTTTTGCATTTTTCACGGTTGGGAGGTTATCCCCCTCTCGAATTCGGAGGTTCGAATGGGCGGATGGAAGTAGGTCAGGTAGAGGCAAATGGCCGGACAGGGCGGCCCCCCACCCGACGCCGCTCTGCGGCGTCGACCTCCCCACAAGGGGGAGGTTATGGGTCTGAAAAAAGGATCGCCCGCCCTCCGGTTGAGAAGGACGGGCGTTCCGCCCGGCAGTCCATCCGTTTACGGAGCTTTCGCGACGTATACGGACGAACCACGGGTCTTGGGCCTTGTCAGGTTCGCCCCCCACCCGCCCGGCTTCGCCTTCGGCTACGCCGGACGACCTCCCCGCAAGGGGGAGGTGACGGACCTTACATATGCTTCGACAGCATCTGGCTGAGGAAATCGACCTCCTGTTTGAACAGCGGATCCTCGATGCACAGCGCCTCCACGCGGCGGCAGGCGTGCAGCACGGTGGTGTGGTCGCGGCCGCCGAAGCGTCGTCCGATCTCGGGCAGGCTGCGCGTCGTCAGCTTGCGGGCGAGGTACATCGCCACTTGGCGCGGGCGCGCCACGCGGCGGGCGCGCTGCGGCGAATGGAAGTCGCGCACGTCGAGCTTGTAGAACTCGGCTGTCTTGCGCTGGATGTCCTCGATGCTGGTCTTGGCGCCCGGCGCGCTGCGCAGGCCCACGGCTTCCTCGGCCATCTCGGGCGTGATCGGCTTCTTGGTCAGGTCGGCATAGGTGGCGAGCTTGGTGAGGATGGCGATGAGTTCGCGCGGTGAGGCGTCGTCGATGTCGGCGATGCGTTCGAGCACGCCCTCGGGCAGCAGCACCTCGGGGCGCAGCCGCGTGAACTCCGCCGCGCGCGCCTTCAGGATGGCGAGGCGCGTGGCGCGTTCGGGTTTGCCGAGCTGGATGACGAGGCCGCCGGTCATGCGGCTCTTGATGTCGGCGCCCAGGCCCTCGAGTCCGGCCGGCGCGCGGTCGGAGGCGATCACCACGCGGCGGCGCAGATCGGCCAGCGCGTTGACGGTGTAGAGGAACTCGCTGGCCGTCGCGGTGGAGCGGCAGATNNCGCATGAAATCCTCGGCGCGCAGGAAAAGCACGCGCTTGCCGCGCTTCCTGAACTCCAGCGCGGCGGCGTTGAGCAGATGCGTCTTGCCCAGGCCGAAGCCGCCGTGGATGTAGAGCAGCGGAATGTCGCCGCCGCGTCCTTCGGCGAAGGCCCGCGCCGCGCCGTGTCCGAACTCGTTCTCGGCGCCGGGGATGAAGCTGTCGAAGGTCTGCTGCGGATGCAGCATCCGCGTCCACATGCTGCGCGTGGCGCCTTCGACCTGCTCGGGCACGTTGGGCAGATAGGCGACCGGCGCGGAGGAGGGCGCATCGTAGCGCACCGGCTCCTTGGAGACGCCCGCGCCCACCTGCGGCGCGGTGACGACGATTGTGAGCGAGGCGGGCTCGGCGCCCTCGGCGCGGAAGGCGCGTTCGATCCTCGCCACATAGTGGTTCGATACCCAGTTGCGCACGAAGGGCTTGGCGGCGCCGATGCGCAACTCGTCCTTCTCGTAGCCCTCCAGCGTCAGAGGCCCGATCCAGGCGTCATAGATAGGATCGCCCAGTTCGCGGCGAAGGCGTTCGCGCACGCATGCCCAGCGTGCCGGCCAATCTTTCACTGTCGGTTTCCCCGTGAATTGTCCCATTTTCCCACACCCGCTGCTCTTACGCGCCGTGCGCGTAGAGCCTTGTTTTTTGTTATGTCCGGGCGGACCGTCAGGCCCGCTCTATCAGTCTCCCAGGCGCCTCCTCGACGCCACCCCTCGTCGCATGTCTGCCTCCTCTTTCTCCTATGTCTGTTTCCACGGAAGGCCGGCGGCCTTCCAACCGGATTGCTTGCCGCGGTGGCGTTCGAGATCGAGATCGCCCTCGAAGCCGCCTGCGATGTTGTAGCTGCGCGTATAGCCCGCCGCCGTCATGGCCATTGCCGCGGCAAGCGAGCGCCCGCCCGAACGGCACAGGAAGAGGACGGGAACGTCCTTGCGGCCGCCCAGCGCCTCGCGCGCCTCGGCCGCAAATTGCGGGTTCTTCGACATGTCGGGGAAGCTCTGCCATTCCAGGCAGTGCAGCTTGCGGCCGATGGAGGAGATGTCCGGGGTGCCGACGAAATTCCACTCCGCGGCCGTCCGCACGTCCACCAGCTGGGCCTCGGGCTCGCGGCAGAGCAGGTCCCACGCCTCATGGGGGCTCAGATCGCCGGCATATGCCGCAGAAGGTTCACCAGACGCCATCGCTTGCCACCGCAACAAAAGGACTTTGACGCGAGCATTCGCCCGCGGCCCAACGACTACCTTTTCAAGAATTCACTGGGAGCTATACTTGCCGCTCACCGAAACATCGCTTGTAGAACTGGTGAATACAGGAACTAACCCCATCTTTTCCTTTGGCATATTCTGTTCTCGTATCACCAACGCCGGGTAACCTTAAACGCAGCCGATGGCCGACTCAAGGAGAACAAAACTTGAACTTGAAGATTTTGTGAACCCAAACTACGAATCACTGCCTCCGTAAGCGTATGTTCTCTATACTGAAAATTATAGGGCATGGTTAATCTTCACGAATCAGGCACTTATGTGGCGAGCCGTTATGCTGCATTGCAAAAACCGGTGTTAATCGTGTTTGTCCGTCCACGGACCAAATAAAAAATGGGCCCAAGACAGTACTTGAGCCCATTATATCCTAAATTCGCAAAGAATCCAGAGAACTAACTACTTGGTCAGTTTTGCGACGCGTTTGCTGAGGCGGGAAACCTTGCGGGATCCCGTGTTTTTATGAACCACGCCCTTGGTGACGCCGCGCATGATTTCAGGTTCGGCAGCCTTCAACGCAGCCAGGGCGGCCTTGGCATCGCCGGAGGCGATGGCCTCCTCGACTTTCCGGATATAGCCGCGGATTCGCGTCTTGCGCGAATGGTTGATGGCCGTGCGTTTGGCGGTAGTGCGTACGCGCTTTTTGGCGGAGGCGATATTGGGCATCGGTTTTCCTGTACGTCGCGAAGGCGGGGCGTATAGCCCGGGCCCGCCGGAAGGTCAATTCGGGCTCATTTGTCCTTGAAGTCCGGCTTCCGTTTTTCGGCGAAGGCGGCCATGCCTTCCTTCTGGTCCTCTGTAGCGAAAGTGGCGTGGAACAGCCGCCGTTCGAACAGCAGGCCCTCCGCCAGCGTGGTTTCCAAAGCGCGGTTCACGGCCTCTTTGACCATCATGGCGCAGGTCACGGACTGCTCGGCGATCTTGTTCGCGGCCGCCATCGCTTCCTTCATCAGATCGGCGGCGGGGACGACGCGGCTGACCAGCCCCGCGCGTTCCGCTTCAGCGGCGTCCATCGTGCGGCCGGTCAGGCACATGTCCATCGCCTTGGACTTGCCGACGAGGCGCGTCAGCCGCTGGCTGCCGCCCATGCCGGGGATGACGCCCAGCGTGATCTCCGGCTGGCCGAACTTCGCAGTGTCGGCGGCGATGATGAAATCGCACAGCATCGCCAGCTCGCAGCCCCCGCCTAGCGCATAGCCCGCGACCGCGGCGATCACCGGCTTGCGGATGGCGGCGATGCGCTCGCAGGCGTCGGCGAAAGTGTTCTTCTTGAACATGTCTGCGTAGGACTGCGGCGCCATCTCCTTGATGTCCGCGCCGGCGGCGAAGATGCGGTCCGAGCCGGTCAGCACGATGGCGCGCACGGCCGGATCGGCGTCGAAGCCTTCCAGCGCTTCGCACAACTCCTTCAACAGCGCGTCGTTGAGCGCATTGAGCGCCTTGGGGCGGTTGAGTGAGATCACGCCCACTGCGCCTTCGGTCTTCACAAGGATGTTTTCCATGCAGTGCCTCAGTCTTCGTGCGGCCTGCCGCGCGTCTGCTTCAGTTCCGCATGTTTCCGTTTGTGCTGCAATCGCTTTTCCTTGGCGCGGCGGGAAGGCTTGGTGGCTATGCGTTTTTTCGGGGTTACCGCTGCGGCGCGGACGAGTTCCACGAGCCGTTCGCGCGCATCGGCGCGATTGCGGTTCTGGTCGCGGAACTTGCGCGAGGTGAGAACGATCACCCCGTCCTTGGTCAGGCGGCTGCCGGCCAGCCGCATCAGGCGGAAGCGCACGGGCTCGGGCAGTGCCGGACTGCGTGCCGCGTTGAAGCGGAGCTGCACGGCGCTCGACACCTTGTTGACGTTCTGCCCGCCGGGCCCGGAGGCCAGCACAAACGTTTCTTCCAGCTCGCTTTCGTCGATGGCGATGTGCGGGGTGATGCGAATCTGAGGCATGGGCCATAATAACCTGTCATCCCGGCCAAGCGCGAAGCGCGTAGAGCCGGGACCCACCGGGATAGGAGCGCCTGTTTTGAAATGGTTCCCGGGCCTCGCATCCGCCGCTTCGCGCCGGATGTTCGCCCGGGATGACATCTCTTGACATGCAACCAATTAGTTGCATATTACTCTCATGAGCATGGATGCGGTCTTCAGGGCTCTTGCCGATCCGGCGCGGCGGCGATTGCTGGACCGTCTCTATGGCCGAAACGGGCAGACGCTGGGCGCGCTGTGCGCGGAGATGGGCATGACGCGTCAGGCGGTGACCAAGCATCTGTTGCTACTCGAAGAGGCGAACGTGGTGGTGACGCAACGGCGGGGGAGGGAGAAGCTGCATTTCCTCAACCCCGTACCGATCAACGAAATCGCCGACCGGTGGATCGGCAAGTATGAGCGCCACAGGGTGCGGGCGCTCGCGGACCTGAAGAAGCAACTGGAAGGGAAGAACGATGGCTGAGAGCTTTGTCTATGTCACCTTTATCCGGACCACGCCCGAGAAACTCTGGGAGGCGCTGACCAAGGCGGAATTCACGCGGCAGTACTGGTTCGGCATAACGCAGGACTGCACCTGGCAGGTCGGCGCTTCGTGGAAGATGGTCCTCCCCGACGGCCGGGTCGCCGATACCGGCGAAGTCCTCGAAAGCGATCCGCCGCGGCGGCTGGTGCTCAAGTGGCGCAACGAGTTCATACCGGAGCTGAAGGCGGAAGGCTTCTCGCGCTGCGTGATCGAGATCGAGCAGGCGGCGGACGCGGTGAAGTTGACCATCACCCATTCGATCGACCGCACCGGCTCGAAATTCATCCAGGCGGTGTCGAACGGCTGGCCGACGATCCTGTCGAGCCTGAAGAGCCTGCTTGAAACGGGCAAGCCGCTGGAAGGCATCAAGCCGCAGCCGAAGGGTAAATGACAGCCCGAAATAATTTTCGGTCACCGCCGTTTTGCTGCACATCGTTTTCAATTGCGAATCTGAAGTTCGCAGCACAGCACATTGACTCCACTCGAATTTCCCGCGCTCAAAATTATTTTTTGCGACCCCTTGAACC
Source organism: Alphaproteobacteria bacterium (assembly GCA_003158585.1). GTDB lineage: Bacteria > Pseudomonadota > Alphaproteobacteria > Micropepsales > Micropepsaceae > Rhizomicrobium. The sequence goes on along the minus strand of PMKE01000070.1, from coordinate 23,282 downwards.
GACAAGGTCGAATTCCCATTTCACCTATATACCCGTAGCTCACTTGAAGCGGGCCGCTCTCCCCCCGGCGGCCCGTTTTTCTATGGGCGCTCTTGAATAACCCGCGGACGATGAACAGGAGGAGTCTGTCCGAAGCGACCCTCAAAAAAACACGCGTAACAATTCCGTTGCCGAGGAAATGCGAAACTTACTTCTGACACTTCGGGCAATGGAAGGTGGAGCGGCCCGCCTGCACGATGCGCTTCACCGTTCCGCCGCAGCCGGGGCAGGGCTCGCCCTCGCGGCTGTAGACCGCGAAACGATGCTGGAAGCCGCCGAGGTCGCCGTCGGCCTTGCGGTAATCGCGCAGGGATGAACCGCCTGCCTTGATCGCTTCCTTCAGCACCGCCTTGATGGCCTGTACCAGTAGCGCGATGGACACTGGCCGTACCTTCGAAGCCGACCGCCGCGGCGAGATGTGCGCGCGGAACAGCGCTTCGCAGGCGTAGATGTTGCCCAGCCCCGCGATGACGCGCTGGTCGAGCAAAGCAGATTTGATCGGCGTCTTCTTACTCTTCAGGGCGTGCGCCAGCCACACCGCATCGAATTCGCCGGAAAGCGGTTCGATGCCGAGGTCCTTGAACAGCTTGTCGCCGTCGAGCCGCACGGTCTCGACAAGGGTCATCAACCCGAAGCGGCGGTGGTCGGTGAAGACGATGCGCGCGGGCGCGTCGGTTTCCATCACCACGTGATCGTGCTTGCCGCTTCCGGCCCCCGGCGGCGCCGCACCGTAGACGTACTGCCCGAGCTTCTGTTCGCGGCCTCCGGCATAGACGGCCATCCGCCCGCTCATGCCGAGATGGACGACCAGCGTCTCGCCGCTGTCGAGATCGGCCAGCAGGTACTTCGCCCGCCGCCGAAGGTGCAGCACGCGCCGCCCGGTCAGCCGCTTGGCGAAATCCTTGGAGAAAGGCACACGCAGGCCGCCGCGCCGCGTCTCCACCTTGGTGAACAGGCAGCCTTCCAGGGCGGGCGCCAGCCCCATCCGCACGGTTTCGACTTCGGGAAGTTCGGGCATTCTATAAAACCTGTCATCCCGGCCAGCGACCCCGCACTTGTTGCGGGGGAGCGTGAGCCGGGACCCACGGCGAAGCGTACTGGTGGGTCCCGGGTCGCTCCGCTTCGCTACGCGCCCGGGATGACATACAGTGAGTGTATGTCAACCGACTCCGATCATACCGCCTCTTTCGGCTTTCGCGACGTGCCCGTTCAGGAAAAGGAGGGCCTCGTGCGCGGGGTGTTCTCCTCCGTCGCCGGCCGCTACGACCTGATGAACGATCTGATGAGCGGCGGCGTGCATCGCCTGTGGAAGGACGCGATGGTCGATTGGCTGAACCCGCAGCCCGGCTGGCGCGTGCTGGACGTAGCGGGCGGCACGGGCGACATCGCCTTCCGCATCGCCAAGGCGGCGCGCGGCAAGAAGGGCACGGCCGAGATCGTCGTCTGCGACATCAATCCCGACATGCTGGCGGAAGGTGTCAAGCGGGCGGAGAAGAGCGGCGATAAATCCGTCACCTGGATCGCGGGCGATGCCGAAGCGCTGCCGGTTCCCGATGCAAGCTTCGACGCCTACACCATCGCTTTCGGCATCCGCAACGTGACGCACATCGGCAAGGCGCTTGAAGAAGCGCGGCGCGTGCTGAAACCGGGCGGACGCTTTCTGTGCCTCGAGTTCTCGCGAGTTCAGGTGCCCGGCCTCGACGTGCTGTACGACAAGTTCTCGTTCTCGGTGCTGCCGCGCCTCGGCGAGATCGTGGCGGGCGACGGCGATGCCTATCGCTATCTGGTGGAGAGCATCCGCCGCTTCCCGCCGCAAGACGAGTTCGCCAAGATGATCGAACAGGCGGGCCTGTCGCACGTGAAGGTGCGTAATCTATCCGGCGGCATCGCCGCGCTGCATTCGGCCTGGAAGATCTAAGACGTGGAATCTGAAATGCACGATATGCCCCCCTCCGTCTCAAGCTCGCTTGCGCTCGCTTTCGCCACCTCCCCCGCAGGCGGGGGAGGAAAGGCGTGGAGCATGCTCGTTCTCTTTCCTCCCCCGTTTACGGGGGAGGTGCTCCGCGAAGCGGAGCGGAGGGGGGGTGAGGCCGGTGTTTGGGATGATGGACACTAGAATGGCAAATCCGGTCACCAGCTTCTTCCGGGCGTGGCGCGTGTTGCGGACCCTGGCGCGCCACGATGCCTTGATACCTCATGAGTACGTCGCGCTCATGCCGGGCTGGCTCAAGCTGGTGCGGCGCGCGCTTGGCAGCGGCGGCAGGAATAGCAAATCCGGCACGCCCGGCGAGCGCTTGGCGCGGGCGCTGGAGAGTCTCGGTCCCGCGCACGTCAAGCTCGGCCAGATCATGGCGACGCGCCCCGATGTCGTCGGTCGCGACGTGGCATTGGCGCTTGAGGGATTACAGGACCGTATGCCGCCGTTCCCGACCGAGGAAGCGCGCGCGGTGATCGCCGCCGCGTTCGGCCGTCCGGTGGAGGATCTGTATTCCATTTTCGGTGAGCCGGTAGCCGCCGCTTCCATCTCGCAGGTCCACATGGCGGAGACCAGCGACATCCCTCCGCAGCGCGTCGCGGTCAAGGTACTGCGTCCCGGGGTCGAAGCGGAATTCGCGCGCGACCTGTCCACGCTCGCTTTCGCGGCACGCCTTGCCGAACGCGTTTCCTCGGAGGCGCGGCGTCTGCGTCTCACCGATTTGATCCGCACCTTGGCGGAGTCGACGGCCCTGGAACTCGATCTTCGCATGGAGGCCGCCGCGGCCTCGGAACTGGCGGAGCGCACGCACGGCGACGAAGATTTCCGCGTTCCCGCCGTCGACTGGGCGCGCACCGCCGAGCGTGTGCTGACGACGGAATGGATCGACGGCGTGCCGGTGCGCGAGGTGGAAGCGCTGCGTGCCGCCGGGCACGATCCCAAACAGGTCGCCGTGGTGATCGTGCGCAGCTTCCTGCGGCAGTCGCTGCGCGAGGGCTTCTTCCACGCCGATCTGCATCCCGGCAACCTCTTTGTGGACAAGGAAGGGCGCCTCGTCGCCGTGGACTTCGGCATCATGGGACGGCTCGACGCCACCATGCGGCGCTTCATGGCTGAGACGCTGGCGGGTTTCCTGGCGCGCGATTACGTGCGCGTGGCGCAGGTCCATTGCGAAGCCGGCTTCGTGCCGCCGCATTATCCGGTCGCTACATTCGCGCAGGCACTGCGCGCCATCGGCGAGCCGATCTTCGGCCGTCCTGCCCGCGAGATGTCGATGGCCAAGCTGCTGCAACAACTATTCGACACCACGCGCCGCTTCGACATGCAGGCGCAGCCGCAGCTTCTCCTGCTGCAGAAAACGATGGTGGTGGTGGAAGGCGTGGCGCGCGGCCTCGATCCGGATTTCGACATCTGGGAAGCGGCGCGTCCCGTGGTGGAGCGCTGGATGCTCGATCGTCTCGCCCCCGAAGCACGGCTGCGCGAAGCGGCGGAAGGCGTGGCGGCGCTCGGACGCGTGGCGCAGCAGCTGCCACTGTTGCTGCGCAACGCAGAGCGCGCCTCGGCCATGCTGGCGGAAGGGGGCCTGCGCCTTCACCCGGACACGGCGCGGCAGATCGCCGAGGCGCAATTCGCGCGAAACAAAGTCACGCGCGTCACATTATGGCTGCTGGCAGGAGCCGCAGGCGTCGCCGTAGTAATCTGGAAGCTGCTCTAAATGATCCTTACGCGACCTGCATCGCAGGTATGCGTGCCGTGCGCGTCCACGACATAGACCTTCACGCGCACGGTGTGCTGCGCCAGCTCCGGCAGATCGGGTACGCGAATATGCACCGTGCCGGGCGTGATATTCTGGCTGGTGGCGAGTACGCCCGAGTAACCCGCAGGCTCTTCGCCGGGGGTCAAAGACATCACGACGCGTACGTCCGCTCCGGCGCGATTGACGTCGGCGCAGGCCACGCCGAGCAGCTTGCCGCGTCCGATAGTCGGGATTCCGCCGCCGGTATCGTTCGGACTGATGTAGGAGGATACCTTGCCGGAGAAGGGAAGCATCAGCTCGTTGGAGATCGGCGGCGAGGCGTTTGCCGCCGTCATGCACAACATGGCGGAGCATGCGAACAGCCCGATCGATGCCAGACGCATAGCCACCCTCCCGCGGCTCCGGTTAACCAGCTTGTCGCGACTCGCGCGACAGAAAGTAGAACCGCCAGCACATCAAGATTGCTGCCACTATTAAGGCAAAAGCAAGGCCAATCCACACCCCGAGGCCCTTCCATCCTAACCCCAAACCGAGCCCGATGCAGACCGGAAATCCGGCAAGCCAATAGCTTCCGGCCGCTATCCACATCGGCATTCGCGCATCCTTCAGTCCACGTAAGCTTAACGCCGCCGTAACCTGGATGCCGTCCGCGATCTGGAAGGCGGCCGCCACCTTCAGGAAGACCGCAGTCAGCGCCAGCACTTCGGCATTCTTCGCCGCGTTGGTCGAGAAATAGAGCGCCGCGATGTGATGCGGAAACAACGCCAGGATGACGGCAGCGACACTCATGAAGGCTATGGAGATCGTCAGCGCCGTGGTTCCTGCCAGCCGCGCGCCCTTGAGATCGCCCGCGCCCGCCGCAAGACCGACGCGCACCGTCGCCGCCATCGCGATTCCGAGCGGCACCATGAAGGTTATGGAGGGCACGTTCAGCGCCACCTGATGCGCCGCGACCGATGCCGTGCCGAAGGTGCCCATCAGGAGCGTCGAGGCGTTGAACAGCATCGCCTCGAAGATCATGGTCACGCCGATGGGCATGCCGAGCCGGAACAACTCGGCGAACTTGCTCCAGTCGGGCCGGAAGAAGCGCCGGAAGATGCGATACTTGTCGAGGTCGCGCGATGCGAACACGACGCCCGTCATCGCCAGAAAACAGAACGTGTAGGAACTCGCGCTGGCGATGCCGGAGCCGACGAGGCCCAGCTTCGGCATGCCGAAATGTCCAAAGATCAGCGCATAGTCCGCCGCGGCGTTGAACAGGATGGTCACCGCCACCACCCACAGCGAAGTTTTCGGCCGGCCGAGGGCGGTGGCGTAGTTCCGCAGTACCTGGAAACCGAGCGAGAAGGGCAGGCCGAAACTCAACGGTCGAACGAATTGGCTGGCCGCTTCCGCCAGATTCGGCTGCTGCCCGAGCAGCAGCAGAACGTCCTTCGCGAAGAGCAGGAACAGCATCAGCGGCACCGAGAACAGCGCCGTGACCCAGAATCCCATACGCACCACGGCGCGCACGCCGGCGCGGTTGTTTGGGCTGCCGCCCAGGATGTGCGCGATCATCGGCGAGATGGCCGCGGTCGGCCCCAGCCCGAACAGCCAGGAGAAATAGAACACGGTATTGCCCAGGGCGGCGCCCGCCAGCGCCTCCGTGCTGAGACGGCCCAGCATCATCACGTCTGTGGTCAGGATGGCCATCTGTGCGAGCTGGGTGATGACGAGCGGGCCGGCGAGCTTCATCAGCTCGCGCGCCTCTATGGCCCAAGCGGAGATGCGGAACCTTTCGAGGCGTCCCGCCGTCTGCACAACATCCAGGTCAACGAATTCGGTCATGGCACTTAACAATCTGTCTGACCCGACCCCACTCGTGGCAATAAAAAACCCTCCGGAGCAGGGCTCGGGAGGGTGAACTGAGGCCGCAGATGTCGAATCTAGGCGGCAACCTCCTCGCGAGCCGGTACGGCGAATACCGACGTGCAAATCGAATTGTTCATCCGGCGCATCCGTTTGATCCCACGCGAAAGCCAATCTTTCGCATTTGGTGGCTGATTACGATGGCGGTTTCGCGAAGTCAACACATGCAAAGCGAAGTCTCGCGAAGCTGTTGCCGCCGGGCAGCAGGCATTTCCGTAAAATGCGGATGAAGAGCTTAATTCCGGTCTAAGGCGGAAAGTTTAGAGTACCCGCATAAGGTCGAGGCGCAGAAAACGCTGACATCAGAGGAGCCTGGCCTTGCTGAGCGGTAACGGCGTATTCGCTTATCTCGCAGACGCGGCCCTCCAGGACCGTTATGCCATTGTGCAGACCGCTCACCACGATGATGCACAGCTGCTGCTCGCGTTCTGGGAATCGCGTCCGCCGGACGGCATCGTCATGGGAAGAGACGTTCCCTCGCGGTCGATCGCCAGTATTCTCAGCAGCATCTTGATTTGGGAACCTGTTCAAGACGGAGCCGACATGCGCGTGCGGTTGGCAGGCGCATCGCTCGAGAAACGCTTCGGGTACGACGTCAAGGGCAGGCTGATGTCGGAGATGTTTCCGCCCGAAGCTTTTCGGGATCATCTGCGAGCCGTGCAGAAAGTCATCGAGTCGGGTCAAGTCATCATCATCGACTCGCACCTGAGCGCCGGCATGGTTGAGAAGCTGCACCTTGAGGTCGTCCTGTTTCCTGTCGTCGCGCCGGATCGCAAGAGCAAATGGGTGCTAACCGGCACGTTCTATTTCGCATAGAGCGCAATCCGCAAAGTGGTCGATAGCGACAGCGTATTCGACGCGGTTTGCCGTCAGATTGCGCGAAAAACAAGGAATCTAGAGCATGATCCGATATGAACGGATCATGCTCTGGAGCCCGCCGTTTTCAAGCCGATACACGAACTTTCCATGTTGGGGGCCGCGAATCACCCGGGCTATGACCGTTGCTGCTTTGTCGCTCGGCCTCGACGCGATATAAAGAAGACATGGGGCCCTGGAACATCGCCCATCGCGGCGGCGCTCTGTTGCGAACCGAGAACACGCTGGCCGCTTTCGCCGATGCCGTGAGGCGCGGTTGCGACGGTGCCGAGCTGGATGTCCATTTGTCCCGCGACGGCGAAGTCGTCGTGCATCACGATTACCGCCTCAAGCCGGACCTCTGCCGCGGTGCGGGCGGCCGATGGTTTGCGCCGCCCACGCCGCGCATCAAGGACCTCACGCTCGCCGAGTTGCGCGCCTTCGATGTCGGACGCGCCGATCCGGCGAGCGCTTATGCGCGCGAGCACGCCAAGGTGGTCTGGCAGGATGACGAGTGTATTCCGCTGTTAGAAGAGGTGATCGCCGTCGCAAAGACAGCGCGCGAGCGGTTCCTGCTCTTCGTCGAATTGAAGACCTCCTACACGAACCGCAGCGAAGGCGCCGTGCCGGAAGAACTCGCCGAGCGCACGGTCGCGGTGTTGAAGGAACATGACTATCTCGATCATGCGGTGTTCGTCGGCTTCGATTGGCCGGGCCTAGTTCACGTCAAGAAGATCGCGCCCGACGCGCAATGCTGGTTCTCGACCATGCCGGAAAGCTGGTTCAAGGACGGTGTACCGCCGCCCGAGCACGATCCTCCCGAAGAGGCTACGCTTCGGATGCTGCGCGCTTGGGCGCGCGAAGGAAATTCTCCCTGGGCCGCGGGGCACGATGCGATCCGGCACGGCGGCTCGCTCATCCACGCAGTCAGGGCGGCGGGCAGCGACGGCTGGAACCCGATGTGGGTCGACATCGGCGAGGAGAGCGTGCGCGAGGCGCGCGAACTCGGCCTCAAGATCGGCACCTGGACCGTCGACGACCCCGACGAAATCCGCTGGCTCGCCTCCCTCGGCATCGACGCGATCTGCACCGACCGTCCGGATGTGATGGCAAAACTAACCAAGACCGATTAGGAGATGCAGGATGTCTCGTGCGGTTGTTTTGTTTGTTACTGCTCTTTGTCTTCTGTCTTCTGGAGAGCCCTCTGTTGGGGCGGATCAGACGTTCACTGTTCCCCACCAGCCGCTGTTGATAATTCCGGCCGGAAGCCCGCTAAGATACAAATCTGTAAGCCCATATGGGGACGTTGAGTTCGAAGGCAAAGTGGTTGTAAAGGGCACTTATTACTTTGGGCGGAGCCGTGCCAATTCCCGCCGCGATTTTGAGTTGACCTTTGTGCCCAGCCGCGAAGTCTATGCGGTGTTGCCCTACTTCAAAGGGTATCGACACCTCGAAGAGATCGAGATTGCGAACCCAGATGACTTCATCAATGCTGTAATACCACCGGGAAAACTCGTTGAGCTCAGGAAAAAACGTTGGGGATTTATCTCCGGGAAGATAGATATCTGGATCGATCGGTTTACGGCGCGCGTTGAATGCGATGCCCCAATAGACCAGATGCGTTTTCTCTCCGTCTATAAGGCTGAGCCCGTCAGAATCGCGCAAAGTATGGATGTCGAAGGCTGCTGACGCGATCTGGCCGCAGAACGAGCAAGAAGAACATGACGGGCGGTTTTTGCCGCCCGCCAGAGCAAATGTCACAATCCCTCAAACAGCGCCGTCGAGAGATAGCGTTCCGCGAAGCTCGGGATGATCGCAACGACGGTCTTGCCCGCCATTTCCGGCCGCGCGCCGACTTCGAGAGCCGCAGCCACCGCCGCACCGGACGAGATGCCGACCGGAATGCCTTCCAGGCGCGCCACCTTGCGGGCGGTTTCGAAAGCGGTCTCGTTGGAGATGGTGATGATCTCGTCGATCACGCTGCGGTCGAGGATCGACGGTACGAAGCCTGCGCCGATGCCCTGGATCTTGTGAGGCCCCGGCTGGCCGCCGGAGAGCACCGGCGAATCCTCGGGCTCCACGGCAACCATCTTCACGCTCGGCTTTTTCGCCTTCAGCACCTGGCCGATACCGGTGATGGTGCCGCCGGTGCCGACGCCGGAGATGACCACATCGACCTTGCCCGCGGTGTCGTTCCAGATTTCCTCGGCCGTGGTGCGGCGGTGGATGTCGGGATTGGCGGGGTTTTCGAACTGCTGGGGCATGATGGCGTCGGGATCGGCATTGACGATCTCCTGCGCCTTGGCGATGGAGCCCTTCATGCCCTTGGCCGCTTCGGTCAGCACCACTTCGGCACCCAGGAGCATCAGCATCTTGCGGCGCTCGATCGACATGGATTCCGGCATGACCAGAGTCAGCTTGTAGCCCTTGGCCGCGGCGACGAAGGCGAGTGCGATGCCGGTGTTGCCGCTGGTCGGCTCGACGAGCCTGGTCCTGCCCGGCGCGATCTTGCCCTGGCGCTCCAGCGCCTCGATCATCGACACGCCGATGCGGTCCTTCACCGAAGACAGCGGGTTGAAGAATTCGAGCTTGAGAAGGATGTCGGCCTTGGCCCCGGCCTGCTGCGGCAGACGTGCCAAGCGTACCAGCGGCGTGTCGCCGATGGTCTCCGTGATGGAATTGAAGACACGGCCGCGGCCGGGCTTATGGTCAGTCATGGTCGTTCTCCTAGCTAGAGCGCAATCAGGCAAAGTGGATACCGGTTTGCCGTAGATTGCGCGACAACAAAAAACCAAAATGCAGTCGGGAGTTACGGTACGCCTTCCTAGATTGCGAAATCCGCGCTGGTTCGATCGCTGCCCGTGACGCCGGCAGAGCGCGCCTGCTGGCACAATTCCTCCACGGTGATGGCGTCGAGCCGCGCCAGTAAATCTACCTGGAGCGACTGGACGAAGGGCGCCACGATGTGAAGGCCGAGTTCGGATTGCGGCGGCGCCTCCTCTGCGATCTCGTCGTCGGCAAGTTCCGCCGCCCGCACGATGTCGCCCACCGAGATGCGGCGGCGCTCCTTGGCGAGGCGGTAGCCGCCGCGCGGGCCGCGCACGCCTTTCAGGATTCCGGCGCGCACGAGCTGCTGCATCACCTGTTCGAGATAGCGCTGCGGCACGCCCTGGCGCGCCGTGATCTCCTTGGCCTGGACGGGCTCGGGGCGCGCGTTGAAGGCAATGTCGATTACCGCTTCGAGCGCCAGAAGGGTTTTTCGCGAGAGTTTAAGCATGGTGTTTACCCGTATGCATGCCGGTGGAACCGAAGCCGCCCGCGCCGCGTTCGCTGGCGGGCAGTTCCTTCACTTCCTGCAGTTTCGCGGTTTCGTGTCGCGCAATGACGAGCTGCGCGATCTTCATGCCGCGCGTGATGCGGAACGTGTCTTCGCCGTGATTGACGAGCGTCGCCTTGATCTCGCCGCGGTAGTCGCTGTCGATGGTTCCGGGAGAGTTGAGCAGCGTCACGCCGTGATGCAGCGCGAGGCCCGAACGCGGCCGCACTTGCGCCTCGAACCCCGCGGGCAACGCGACGGCGATGCCGGTGGGCACGCAGACGCGCGCGCCGGGCTTCACTTCGATCTCCTTGTCCACCGCGGCGAGCAGGTCGAGCCCGGCCGAGCCCTCCGTCGCGTAGGCGGGCAGGGGCAAGTCGGTGGCGTGGGGCAGGCGCATGACTTCGAGGTTCATGCCGCTTGCTCCAGCGCCGCGGCGATGCGGGCCGCGAGCCGTACGGCCACTTCGCCCTTTTCGAGTTCGGGCCAGCTTTCGGTTCCGGAGCCGCTGATGAGATGCACCTTATTGCGCTCGCCGCCCATCACGCCGGTGGTGACGTCGTTGGCAACGATCCAGTCGCAGCCTTTCTTTCTTCGCTTGTCTGCGGCGTTTGCGATCACGTTCTCGGTCTCCGCCGCGAAACCGATGACCAGCGTCGGACGCTGCACGCCGCCGGAAAGCCGTGCCAGGATGTCTGGATTGGCGATCAGCTTGATGGCGGACGGCTCCTCTCCCGTCTTTTTGATCTTGCTGCCTGCGGCGGTTTCGGGGCGCCAGTCGGCGACCGCCGCCGTGCATACCGCCACGTCCACCGGCAGCGCGGCTTCGCACGCCGCCAGCATCTCGCGCGCGGTCTCGACGCGGACGAGCTTCACATGGCGGGGTGGGGCGATCTCCACCGGTCCCGAGACGAGCAAGGTCTCGGCACCCGCCGCGGCAAGCGCCGCTGCGATGGCGTAGCCCTGCCTGCCCGACGAACGGTTGGCGAGGAAGCGCACCGGATCGAGCGGTTCGTACGTCGGTCCCGCCGTCACCAGCGCCTTGATGCCGGTAAGCGGTCCGCGCACGGCGAGGATGGCTTGGATCGCGGCGAGGATTGCTTCCGGTTCGGCCATGCGCCCCGGTCCGAATTCGCCGCAGGCCATTTCGCCGTCGTTGGGGCCGACGAAAAGCACGCCGTCGTTCTTCAGCGTCTTCAGGTTCCGCTTTGTCGCTTCGTTGTTCCACATCCTGACGTTCATGGCGGGCGCCATCAGGATGGGCTTGTCGGTGGCGAGCAGGGCGGTGGAAGCGAGATCGTTGGCCAACCCATTCGCCAGCTTCGCCATGAGGTCGGCGGTGGCAGGCGCCACGACGACGAGATCGGCGCTGCGCGAGAGCTGGATGTGCCCCATCTCGGTTTCGTCGGTCAGGCTGAACATGTCGGTGTAGGCCTTGTTCCCGCTCAAGGCCGAGACGGAGAGAGGCGTGACGAATTCGGTGCCCGCTTTGGTGAGGATGGCGCGCGCGCCGATGCCGGCTTCTTTCAGCCGCCGGATCAGCTCCAGCGTTTTATAGGCGGCGATACCGCCTCCGATGATCAGCAGAACGCTCTTGTCCGCCATCTTGGCCTCCCGGCCTATAAATACATCCCGTTGCGTGGGATTTCTGTATAATAACGTTCTCCACCTGTAGTACCAGTAATTTTATGCCAGGATTAACCGCCCCCTTACCTGCATCTGCTGCAATGCAGGGAAGGGTGGTGCGATGCCGATATCCGTCTACGATCTTTGCAGACTTGCCGGCGAACTGGCCGGGGAGCACGGCGTCCAGGCGAGAGATTACGCGAGGTGTGCCTACTACACGCTTGAAGCGGAAGGCGATTTGGAGCGCGCCAACTTCTGGTTCCTGCTCTCGGTCTTGGTGGACGATGTTGTCGCCCATCGCATCGATCCCGACCACCTCCCCACGCTCCAGTAGGCTTGCGCAGCGTCAGGCGATCCGTCCACACTTGGCCGGGTCACGATCATCCGGGCTCAAATGCCTCTCGATCCCCTCGCCAAGGCCTATCTCGACCAGCTTGCCGCCGCGCCCCGTCCCAAGAACTGGGAAATCCCGATCTCCCAGGTGCGGGAGAATTTCCGCACGATGGCGCTGACCTTCGGTCCGAAGGACGTGCCCATCGGCAAAGTCGGCAACCTCACGCTGTCGGGGCCGAGCGGCGACATCCCGCTGCGCCTCTACACGCCGGTCGCGGCGGGCGGCGAGGCTCTGCCGGCCCTGGTCTACTTTCACGGCGGCGCCTTCGTTGCGGGCGACCTCGATAGTCACGATGCCACCTGCCGGATTCTCGCAGCGGAAAGCGGCTGCCGCGTGGTGGCGGTCGATTACCGCTTGGCACCCGAGCACAGATTCCCGGCCGCAGTGGAAGACGCCTATGCCGCCGTCTGCTGGATCGAGACGAACGGCGCGACGCTGGGCATCGATGCGAACCGCATCGCGGTGGGCGGGGATTCCGCGGGCGGCAATCTCGCGGCGGTGGTCTGCCAAATGGCGAAAGAGCAGGGCGGCCCCAAGCTCTCCTGCCAACTCCTGCTGTTTCCGGTGACGCAGTTCGGCAGCACCTTTGCCTCGGCGCGCAATTACGCCTCCGGCTATTGGCTCGAGAAGGAAACGCTCGACTGGTATTACGACAATTACCTGCCGCTCGGTGCAGATCTTTCGGATGTGCGCCTGTCGCCGCTCAACGCGGACGATCTGCGCGGATTGCCTCCGGCCTATGTGATGCTCGCGGAATGCGACATCCTGCACGACGAGGGCCTCGCTTATGCCGAAAAGCTGCGCGCCTCGGACGTGCCCGTGACCGTCGCCGATTATCCCGGCCTGCTGCACGGCTTCACGCTGCTTCAGTCGGTGCTGCCGCAGGCATACGAAGCGCTGGCCAAGGCCGCCAAGGCGCTGCGCGGAATGTTCGAAAAAATGTGAGATTTGGGCGCGCTTACGCGTTCCATAAGGCTGCGCGTCCGGCGTGCCGCCAAGTACGCAGGAACGTCAGCGCCGTGCACGCGAGCGAATCTTTCTTCGTGATCGTCGTCTCGATGTCCGCAAGCGTCATGCCGGATTTGATGCAGTTACGGCGCACGATCCAGCCGTTCGGCATGCAGTGCCCGCTGAAACTCGTGTAGACCTGCGTAATGCCGAGCGCGTGCAGCACCCGCAATATCCGGCGGTCGCAGGCGCCGAAAGGTATGGCCACCTTGCGCACCGGCTCGCCGATGATCGATGAAAGCCGTTCGGTCGAGCGTATCACGTCCGCTGCAATTGCTTCGTCGGGAACCTCGGTCCAGCGCACATGGGCGCAGCCGTGCGAGCCGATTTCCATTCCGGCCTTGCGAAGCATCCGTATGCCGTCTTCGCTCACATAGTGCGGCGTGCCGATGCGGTCGGAAGGAATGAAGAACGATGCCTTGATCCCCGCGGTGAGCAAAGCCGGCAGCGCGATCTCGATGTCCGTCGCATTGCCGTCGTCGATGGTGATGTGCACCTCGGTATCTCGCGCGAGTGAGACTATTTCGGCGAACATCGCCTCCGAAATCCAGTACGGCTTCTCTTCTTCCGGGATATGCGCCGGAGGAGGCCCCAAGCCGTGCAGCATCAGGCAGACGCTCATGCGGGCACTCCCGATGCGGGTCCGCCGGCCCGCGCTTCCGCGCCCATCCGCGCCACGAGCGACAGCGCCAGGCGTCCCTTGAGGGTCAGCGGCAGAACGGCGTCGAAGGTATCGACGAAGCGGCCGCCGAAGCTCTGCTTGAACCGCGCGATATTGAGTTGTTCCTGATCGTCGGTCCCGCGATAGACGCCGCCGAGATCGTAGTTGCGCACGCCGTCCCGTTTGAATTGCAGCATGTCCTGCCAATGATGCAGCCGGTTGGCGCGGCCCACGAGATTGTTCCAGTGGGTGTCGCGTGACGGATCGATGTCCGACATGGTGTTGAGCATGCGCGCGCGGCCATGGGCCAGGACATAGCTATGCCACGACAGCACGTTGCCGTTCGCGTCGCGGCTGACGGTGAGGACGAAGCGGCCCTGTGCGATCAGTTCGCCGATCTGCCCGATGCCGAGGGCGCCTGCGTTCTCTTTGCGCCGCCGCAGCTTCCAATAGGCCGAGAGGAACGCGTTCCAGTTCTGCTCCGTCAGTTCGATCCGTTCACCCGTGACCCCTTCGCGCGCGGCTTGGCGGATCACTTTGCGGGATTTTGCCTCCACCGCGTTCCACAGATCCTCTTCTGGCACAGAGAGGTCGATCAGGATCGTCGGGCAGCTTTCGTTCGGCAAGTCGGGGAATGGCATGGGCAGATTGCATAGCTTCAGCACGTCCGCAAAGGAAAGCGTTTCAGGCATGGCAAAGAACTCGACCTGGGTACGCACCAGGAGCCGGTACATCCGCCACAGGAAGGACGCTTTGGGAACGAACGGCATTCGCGAAGGCCGGTAGACTGCCCCGGTATGATATTCGAACCGCGGTAACGGCCGGTTAAGGCCCTACGGCAGCAGTTTCCCGGGATTAAGAATCCCCTCGGGGTCCAGCGCAGCCTTTACCGCACGCAGAACGTCGATGCCGAGTTGACCTTTCTCTTGTGCGATCCAGGGCAGGTGGTCCTGGCCGACGCCGAGATGGTGGCTGAGCGTGCCGCCATTGGCGAGAACCGCCTCGACGGCAGCGTTCTTGATCCTTCTCCACTGCTCGATGTCCCCGTCGAGCAGGCGCGGGAATACGACGGTGAAGCAGAGGCTAGCTCCTTGCGGCGAGGCGTGCGCCATGCGGCACATCACGAGGCCGCGCGCGCCTTCGCGCGGCACCGCCTCGCGGATCGCCGCTTCGAGCGCCGCCTGCACGCCGGCATGAAGCGCTTCGAGCTTCGACCAGCTTGCCGCCGTCTCCACCATGTCGATCCCGACGCCGCGGTCGAGCAGCGTGTCGCGAAAATAGGGCGCCTGGAAACGCGTCTTGCGCCATTGCTCTCCGGCGCCGCGTCCGAGCGACAATGCTCCGTGCTTGCGCGCCACGGCGCGGAAGCGGTCGCGTTCGAACGAGGCGATGCGTTCGTCGCCTTCGAACACCGCCGCCAACTTGCACGGCAGTTTATCGTAGCCGCGCAGCTTGAAATACTTGGCGACCAGCCATTGAACGATGCCGGGAGTCTTGCCGAGTGTGTGGCTGGCGCGCTGGAAGCGCGTTTCCTCCGCATCGGAAAGGAACAGCGTGGAGCAGGCGATACCTTCCTGCATGGCGGTACGGATCGCCGCCGCGCCGCTTTCGAAATCGCGGAACAGCCAGGCGCGGCAGTCGCTCATCTGCGGCAGCTTGTGGAGGCGCACCACGGCTTCGGTGATGACCCCGAACATGCCTTCCGATCCGGCCACGATGTCCTTCATCTGCACACCGGCGGCGGAAGCGGGGAAATCTCCCGTGGACAACAGTCCGCGCGGCGTCGCCAGCTTGGCGACCACGAGCCAATCGGTCGCGCCCGCGTCGCGCTGGGCGATCCAGCCGCCCAGGGTCGAGAACTCGAACGAGTCCGGCATATGACCGAGCGTGAACCCCTTCTCGCGTAGCGCCTTCTCCAGCGCGGGGCCGTTGATGCCCGCTTCTGCCGTTGCCGTGCGGGAGACCGGATCGATGTCGATCAGCCGGTTCATCGCAGACATGTCGAGCGTGATTACCGTGTCGAACGGACCGCGCGTCCCGCTGACGCCGCCCACGGCACTCGTCCCGCCGCCGAACGGCACGACCGCGATACGCTGCTTGGCTGCCAGCGCCAACACGGCCAGCACCTCTTCGGTGCCGCGCGGATAGACGACCGCATCGGGAGCCGTCGACAGATCGCCCGCTCTGAGGCGCAACAGATCGTGATAGCTGCGTCCCAAGGCATGGAAGGCGCGCTCGAATGCCGTCTCGCGCACATTCTCTTCGCCGACGATGGCGTTCAGCGCCGTGCGGTCGGGAGCCGAGAGCTTGGACGCCGGGAGCGTCAGTTCTTCAAGCGGCCTTGCGGGCGTCGCCAGCAGCGCGGGCATGCCGAGTTCTGCGGCGAGCCACGTCCACAGTTCTTCGCGCGGTGCGACGATGTCCTTGTGCGCGGCCCAGCCCCAGCCGTTCCAGCGCATTCTCGTGCGATCGACGCTCATGGACGCTCCCCGGGCCTCAGCATCGCACATTCAGGGCGCGCGGCAGAATCTCGAATGTCGCGGGCAAGCGGCCGACGGCTTCGCCGTCCGTTTCGATCAGCACCGCGCGGCCGCGGGTTTCTGCGACGGGTGCCGCCACGACCTTGCGCCCGCGGATCACCCGCACGTTCGGGTTGCCGAGGTGCTCGCCGGTGTAGATCGACTTCATGTCCGCCAGCATGCGGGTGGTGGGTCCGTTGGCGATGACGACCACGTCGAACTGCCCGTCGTCGGGCTTGGCTTCGGGGGCGATTTGCATCCCGGCGCCGAAGGCGCGCCCGTTGGCCACCGCCACGGTCGTGATGTCCACGATGTCGTCGAAGGCGGAATCCACGATCAGCCGCACCATGCGTCCGCGATAGCGCAGGAGCCCGAGCACGCTGTGGAACGCGAAGGCGAAGCCGCCGCCGAACAGCTTGCTGAAATGCGCGCGACCCACCGCGTCGGCGATGGCGCCGGAGAGACCGAAGGAGGCGACGTTGGCGAAATAGCGGACGCGCGGTAGCCCGTCACGCGACAGGAACGACACCTTGCCCACGTCGATGGGTCTCACATGCGCCTGCTTCAGATGCGAAACGGCGCCGCCTTCCTTGGAACCGAACGCCTGTCCGAAATCGCAGCCCGTGCCGCTGGGCACGAAAGCCAGCACCGCGTCGGGCGACACGGAACCTTCGGCGTCGAAGAATCCGTTCACGGCCTCGTTGATCGTGCCGTCGCCGCCGACTGCGACGATCTCCGTATGGCCCTCGCGCAACGCCGCGGCCACCATAGCCGTCGCATCGCCGCGATACCGGGTGAAAGCGACCGACATGTAGGGATAGATCGCCGCCAGCTCGGGCTCCAGCACGCGCCAGTCGCGGCTCATGCGGCCGCCGGCGGAGCGCGGATTGACGACGACGAAGGCACTCATCGGGGCACCTATGAACTACGCAAGGCTCGGGTTCGCGCGGCGTCTTGTCAAGGAAGCAGGAGCATGGTCCATTTATATGATCAAAGGGGAAGGGCGACACATGACCAGTTGTCTGGCGCTGGACTTTGGTGCCTCCGGTATCCGGCTGATAGATGTAGCTTTGGAGGGAGAGCGCCTCGCGTGGACCGAACTGGCGCGTTTTCCCAACGGCCCGCAGCTCATCGATGGCCGCCTGGTCTGGGACTACGACACGATATTCGGGCAGACCAAGGCTGCCTTGCGTGCGGCAGGGAATTCGGGAGTGCGGTACGCAAGCATCGGCGCCGCCTCCTGGGGGGTGGACTACGTTCTGCTCGGAGAACGGGGCGAATTGCTGGGGGCGCCGGTTTCCTACCGTGACTCCCGTACGAACGGCCAGATCGAACACTATGTCGCCAAGCATCTCTCGGCGCAGCAGTTGTTCTCAATGACGGGCATTCAATGCCTGTCGTTCAACACGCTTTATCAGCTTTACGCGCAGAGCCGGAACGAACCCGACCTGCTGCGCCGCACTCGCAGGCTTCTTCTCACGGCCGACTACGTGCATTACTGGCTCAGCGGGAAGGCAGCCAACGAACGCACGCTCGCTTCCACGAGTCAGATGTTGACACTGGATGGACGCTGGTCGCCTGAGATTTTGAGAACCTTAGCTCTTCCTGCCGATGCCCTTGCAGAGCCCGTGCGCCCGGGAACCGTGCTGGGACCGATCCGCGCGGAACTGGAAACCGGTCTGCGCGAGATCGCCGTGACGGCACCGGCGGCTCACGACACAGAGTCGGCAATCCTGGCCGTCCCGGCTGTCGGCGATCCCGATTGGGCGTACCTATCGAGCGGCACTTGGTCGATCATCGGTGTCGAGTCAAAGACGCCGTTCTGCGGCGCCGCTGCTTATGCTGCCGGGTTCAGCAACGAGTGCGGCTATGACAACACGTATTGCGTGCAGTCCACGGTCACCGGTCTCTGGCTGATCCAGGAAATCCAGCGCCTGTTGGGGGGCTCGGTGGAGATCGGCAGTTTGGCCGCGGAGGCCGAGAAGGCACCGGCGTTCCGCTCCCTCGTCAATCCGGCGGATGCGCGTTTCTTCAACCCGGGCAACATGATCGAGGAGATACGCGCCGCATGCCGCGAAGCGGGCGAGCCAGAGCCGGAGAGCTCCGCACAACTGGCCCGCTGCGCCTACGACAGCTTGGCGCTGCTCTATCGTGCCGCAATGAGGGAATTGTCCGCCGTGACGGGCCGCCGTTTCACGCGCCTTCATGTCGTAGGGGGTGGATCGCGTGCGACATTGCTCAACAGGCTATGCGCCGCAACGACGGGCATACCCGTTTATGCCGGTCCCGCGGAAGCTACGGCGCTGGGCAACGCCTTGGCCCAGTTCCATGCCTTGGGTACCCTGACGTCCGTCGCGCAGGCTCGCCGGCTGATCCACGAGTCATTTCCGCCGGTATTATTCGAACCGGTTCCTTTGCCCGGTCTGGAGAATGCTATAGGGCGCTTCGAGCGGCTGAAGGCCCCGCAATAAGCCGTTCAAATCCGTTAGTTAATATGATAAATCAGACGCCGTTCTCGAAGAAATGACAGCGCTATCCGCTTCTAGGGTAGCCGCTGATTGCTGCTGACATGGGTAAGTGCCGCCGGATCGCAAGAAAGACCGTGAGGCGTTTTGCGGCCGGAAGAAAATAAGAACAATTGGAGGAAGCCGAATGAACAGTGTGTTCAAAGGGGCTCTGCCGAAAATCGGCATCCGCCCGACGATAGACGGCCGCAAGGGCGTGCGCGAAGTTCTGGAACAGCAGACGATGCGCATGGCCAAGGCGACGGCCGAGCTTATCTCCTCCAATGTTCGCCATCCGAACGGAGAGCCCGCGTCGTGCGTCATCGCCGATACGACGATCGGCGGTTTTGCGGAAGCCGCTGCTTGCGCTGAGAAGTTCAGGCGCGAGAACGTGGGCGCCACGATCACGGTAACGCCGTGCTGGTGCTACGGCTCCGAAACGATGGACATGGACCCGTTGATGCCGAAGGCGGTATGGGGCTTCAACGGCACCGAACGTCCGGGTGCAGTGTATCTCGCGGCGGTACTGGCGGCGCATAACCAGAAGGGTCTACCGGCGTTCGGTATTTATGGACGAGACGTCCAGGACCAGTCGGATACGGCAATCCCCGAGGACGTCAGTACGAAACTATTGAGCTTCGCGCGCAGCGGCTTGGCCGTGGCGCATATGCGCGGCAAGGCGTATCTGAGCCTCGGCGGGGTATCGATGGGTATTGCCGGCTCGATCGTCGATCAACCGTTCTTCCAGAATTACCTCGGCATCCGCACGGAATGCGTCGACATGAGCGAGGTGCAGCGGCGCATTCAGCAGGGCATCTTCGACCGCGAGGAATTCACCCGCGCGCTGGCCTGGGCGAAGAAGAACTGCATCGAAGGCCGCGATTTCAATGCCGAAGCGGATCGCCACTCGCCGGAACAGAAAAGCAAGGAGTGGGAAATCGTCGTTCAGATGGCGCTCATCGCGCGCGATCTGATGGCCGGCAACCCGCGTCTGGCCGAAATGGGATTCGGTGAGGAATCCCACGGGCACAACGCGATCGTCGGCGGATTCCAGGGTCAGCGCCATTGGACCGATTACATGCCGAACGGCGACTTCATGGAAACGATCCTGAACTCCTCGTTCGATTGGAACGGCGCGCGCGCCCCTTACGTACTTGCGACGGAAAACGATTGCCTGAACGGCGTGGGCATGCTGTTCAACTATCTGCTCACGGCGAAGGCGCAGATATTCTCCGACGTGCGCACCTTCTGGAGCCCCGAAGCCATCGCGCGCGCCACCGGCTGGAAGCCTACGGGCGATGCGGCGGACGGCGTCATCCATCTCATCAACTCGGGTTCGACCTGCCTCGACGGAGCCGGCGAGATGCTGGAGGGCGGCAAGCCTGCCATGAAGCCGTTCTGGGACGTCACCCAAGCGGATATCGACGCCTGTATGAAGGCAACGCATTTCTGTCCCGCGGACGTGTACTATTTCCGCGGCGGCGGGTTCTCCACGGACTTTACGACTCGCGGCGGCATGCCGCTGACGATGGTGCGCCTCAATCTGGTCGACGGCCTCGGCCCGGTTCTGCAAATTGCGGAAGGGCAAAGCGTGGTGCTCCCCGAAAAGGCGCACGACACGCTCGATCTGCGTACGAACCCGACCTGGCCGACGACCTGGTTCGTGCCGCGCCTGACCGGCAAGGGGCCGTTCCGGTCGGTATACGATGTGATGGCGGCGTGGGGTGCCAACCACGGCGCGATCTCGCATGGACACATCGGCGCCGAATTGATCACGCTGGCCGCTATGCTGCGTATTCCGGTCTCGATGCACAATGTGGATCCCGAAAAACTATTCAGGCCGAGCGCCTGGAGTCTTTTCGGCATGGACCCCGAAGGCTCCGACTATCGCGCCTGCGCGGCTTACGGCCCGCTCTATGGGTGAACCATGCTGAAGGGAATCTCACCGCTGTTATCGCCGGAGCTGCTGGCCGGGTTGTGCCGCATGGGTCATGGCGACGAGATCGTGCTCGCCGATGCGCATTTTCCGGGCGAGACGATGAACAAACGCATCTTCCGCGCCGACGGTCTGCGCATTCCGCCTTTGATCGAAGCGATCCTGCCGTTGTTCGTGCTCGACCGCTACGTGCCGGACCCGATCGTCATGATGTTGGCCGTTTCCGGCGACACGCTCGATGAAAGCGTGCTCCGGGCATACCGCGCCGCCATCGAACGGCACGATCCGGAGGCGCCGGCCACCACCTTCATCGAACGCTTCAAATTCTACGACCGGGCCAAAGTGGCCTGGGCCGTGGTGATGACGGGCGAAACTGCGAAGTACGGCAACATTATCCTCAAGAAGGGGGTAACGCCTGTCGCATAGATACGGAATGCGCCGTCATAAGCGCAGGAGGGGGAAATTCGAATGAATAAGTCCACCGGCACGGAGCGAAGCTATGTCGTGGCTTTCGTTCTGGTAGTCAGCCTGTTTTTCGCCTGGGGCGTTGCCAACAGCCTCAACGACATCCTGATCCCGCAGTTCAAGAAGGCGTTCGTCCTGACGGACTGGCAGACGAGCCTTGTGCAGGCGGCCTTCTACGGCGGGTATCTGGTGTTCGCGATACCGGCGTCCTTGTTCATGCGGCGCTTCGGCTACAAGTCCGCGGTCGTGCTGGGGCTAGTGCTCTATGCCGTCGGCGCGGTGCTGTTCTTTCCAGCGGCCGAGCAACACAAATATTCGTTTTTCCTCATCGCCCTGTTCGTCGTGGCCAGCGGACTTTCGTTCTTGGAGACCTCGGCCAATCCGCTGGTGGCGGTGCTGGGCTCGCGCGAAACCTCCGAGCGGCGGCTTAACTTCGCGCAGGCCTTCAATCCGCTGGGCGTGTTGTCCGGCGTGTATATTGGAAGCCAGTTCATTCTCTCCGACGAAAAATTGGCTTCGACCCAGTTGTCCCATGCCGTCGTGGGCCCGTATCTCTGCATCGCGGCGGTCGTACTGATTTGGGCGCTGCTGCTGGCGAGGGTGAAGTTTCCTCCGGTCGCCACGGCGCGGGCTACGGATGAATCCGGCGCTTTCCAGGGATTCATGCATCTCTTCAAGTATCCCAAGTTCCTGTTCGGCGTGATGGCGCAATTCTTCTATGTCGGCGCTCAGGTCGGCGTTTGGAGCTTCACGATCCGCTATACCCAGCATGCCGTGGATGCCATTCCGATCACGAATTCCTATGATCTGTGGCACGGCTTTATTCCGGTGCCGACGGCGGTATCCGCTTCCTTGATCCTGCTCGTATCGCAAAGCATGTTCATGGTCGGACGCTTTGTCGGCACGGCGTTGATGGGGCGGATCAATCCGGACCGGCTTATGGCGGTGTTTGCCGCGTTTGCCGCTGTCCTGACGGCCGTGGCGGCAATCGTCGGCGGCTGGACCGGCGTGGTTTGTCTGGCTTGCACAAGCTTCTTCATGTCCATCATGTTTCCGACGATATTTGCCGGCGCGATCCGCGATCTTGGGCCTCTCACCAAATCCGGTTCGTCGTTTCTGGTGATGGCGATCGGCGGAGGAATCGTGGCGCCGCAGGTGATGGGAGTGATTTCGGGATTGTCGTCCATGCAGTACGCGATGATCGTTCCGAGTTTCTGCTTCGTGGTGATCACGGCCTTCGCGCTCGTCAACACCGAAGCGAAAGCCGGTATACAAAAGGCGTCATGACGGCGGTTCGAGCCAACGGTATCGCGATCGAGGTCGAAACCTTCGGGCCGAAGGACGGCGTACCGCTGCTGTTGATCCACGGTTTCGGGCAACAGAGCATCGCCTGGCCTGACGAGTTCATCGAAGGCTTCGTGCGCGCCGGGATGCGCGTCATCGTCTACGACAACCGCGACACGGGTCTCAGCCGGAAATTCGACGGACAAATTCCGGATTTCTCCGCGATCTCGGCGGCCATGCGCGCCGGACGCAAGCCGGACGTGCCCTATACGCTGGACGACATGGCCGCCGATGCGGCCGGGCTGCTCGATGCGCTGGGGATCGAAAGCGCGCACGTCGCGGGCGCTTCGATGGGCGGGATGATCGCCCAGCTCGTGGCGCTAAACCACACCGCGAAGACGCGTTCCCTGACCACGATGTTCTCCACCACGGGAGACGCGGGCCTGCCGCCGTCATCGCGCGAGGCGCATCTGGCGCTGGTCACGCCGCCGCCCGGTCAGGACCGCGCCGGCGTCATCGCCCATGTACTGAAGAACCATGCTGCCTACGGCTCGACGGGATTTCCTCTCGACGACGCGCGCTCGGCAGAGTTCGTCGGACGGGCCTACGACCGCA
Organism: Alphaproteobacteria bacterium; assembly: GCA_003158585.1. GTDB lineage: Bacteria > Pseudomonadota > Alphaproteobacteria > Micropepsales > Micropepsaceae > Rhizomicrobium. The sequence continues at coordinate 421 of PMKE01000070.1, read as the reverse complement.
TGTACTATCCCGAGGGTGCGATGCGGCACTGGTCGGCGATCCTCTCCGCGCCGCCGCGCGGCAAGCGGTTGCGCTCGCTGAAGCTGCCTGCGCTGGTGCTGCATGGCTCGGCCGACGCGCTGCTTCCCCCGGCACACGGGCGCAGCATCGCCGAGGCCATCCCCGGCGCCGAGTATCACGAGATCGCCGGCTGGGGCCACGACCTGCCCGCAGGCGTCATCCCGCTTCTGCACGGCCTCATGTTGCCGTTCATCGGGAAGGTGGAGAAGGAGAGGGGAGCGTAGGTTATCCCCCCTCCGTCCGGCTTCACTCCTGCGGAGCTACGCCGGACACCTCCCCCGCAAGCGGGGGAGGAAAGCGTTTGATACGCGCTCGATCTCTGTCCTCCCCCGTTCACGGGCAGGGGAATCGCATATTGGGG
>PMKE01000076.1:30048-30195 GCA_003158585.1 Alphaproteobacteria bacterium | reverse complement strand
GTTGTTCCAGTTGAACTTGCCCGAATCCACGATGACCCCGGCGATCGAGTTGCCGTGGCCGCCGAGGAACTTGGTCGCCGAATGCACGATGATGTCGGCGCCCCATTCGAACGGCCGGATCAGGTAGGGCGTCGCCAGCGTGTTGTC
>PMKE01000076.1:19182-29938 GCA_003158585.1 Alphaproteobacteria bacterium | reverse complement strand
GTGTAGAGCGCCAGATGCTGCGCCGCATGTCCCGAACCGACGGCGAGCGCCGCAACCCCGCCTTCCAGCGCCGCGACGCGCTGCTCCAGCACGTCGTTGGTAGGGTTCATGATGCGCGAATAGATGTTGCCGAATTCCTTGAGGCCGAACAGGTTAGCGGCGTGATCGGTGTTGTCGAAGACGTAGGACGTCGTCTGATAGATCGGTGTCGCGCGGGCGTGCGTGGTGGGATCGGGCTTGGCGCCCGCGTGAACGCTGCGTGTTGCGAAGCCTGGTTCGGCCACGACGGATACTCCTTTAGGTGACGATTGTGCTGAAGCGGCCGCGGAGGCAGTCCCCCGCAAATCTGCTTCGCTTTTCCGCGAGGATTTTCTGAGCCACTTGAACATGTCTTTCCCCCGTAAGCCGGCGTTTCAGAACCGGATGCCGACGCCCGTGCCGATCAGCCAGGGGTTGATATTGACGGAGGCTGTCACCGGCGATGCACTGAACGAGGCGTGCGTCGACAGGAACAGCCGCTTCACGTCGATATTCAGGAAATACGAGCCGTCTTCCGTCAGCGGAATGTCGGTGCCTACCTGAAGCGCGAAGCCCCAATTGTCGGTCGTGCGCAGCTTGCCCAGCGGGCCGACCGAACGGTCGTAGAAGATCGTGAAATTGGGACCGGCACCGACATAGGGTCTGAAGGGTCCGATCTGGTCGAAGTGGTATTGCACCGTAACGGTCGGCGGCAGCAGCCAGACGTTCGCGAGCTTGGTGNNTTGCCGCCGATGCTCACGGTCGAGGAGACGTCCGGGACGATCTCGACCGCGCGCAGGCGCAGCAGAACGGTGCCGGCCTCGTAAGGTTGGGCATCGCCGATGGCTGGGGCAGCAAGAGCCGCCACGGTTAGGACAGCGGGAATGATATTATACGGCTTCATTGTGTACACCTCCATATTCAACAGCGTGATATGAAGGTATAACTCTACTAATTCGGTATAGTCAGTAGAAATATAAGTTTAACATCACGTATAGTGTTCTACATTTTTGAACAAGCTATCAGGGCTGATGTCTCCGTCAGTATGGAAAAATCCTTATATTTCAATGCGTACTGCTCGACCTGCTAATTCGCGATATGAGGAACTGCCTCTACTCATGCCGACTTGCCTGGGCCAATACGCCGCACTGAGCAGCCCCTGGCGAGCCCCCGCCTGCGCGTGCGGTTCAGGCGCTCGGGCGCGATTGCTGCCTGCTTTTGCCCGCGAGCGGATCGGGACCGAAGCGGTTTTTGCCGTCCGTCCCTTGCAGACAGAAGAGTTCGACGAAGGCCCACAGAAAGATGATGTTCGCTACGCCCATGAGAGACACCATCCATATAATAGCCTGCTCGAAGGAATCGGCCATTCGCATCAGCCGGTATCCTATGAAACCTCCGGCAAGGAACAGGAGCTGCGGCAGCAACCAGAAAACCAGGAACCACAGCCCGCTCTTGTTGCGGTCGTGCAGACGTTTCACCATGACCGCGATTAGCCAATAGAAAAGCGGCAAGACGAAAAGAAACAGCAGTGCATACCTCGACGCTTGTTCCATGCCGTACGGGCTTGCGGCGCGGATCACGATCGGCATGTATTGGAAGTAGGCGAGGACCCACACAACTTCGATAAGCAGGAACGCCCACATCTTGGCGCGGTTGATGCGTCCCTGGAATCCGAAGAGATAGTGAAACATTATTGCCTCCCCCCGAAAGCGCTCAAGTATCGCACGAAAACGGGATGCGACGAAGGCTTGGGCAAATCGTCTTCTGCCCATCCGCAACTCTTTGGCATTTCACAACTATCGATAAAACGCTTGCCGGCGTTGCTCGAATGGGTCGTTGCGAATGTTTCTTGACTTGGGGTTTTGTATGCCTGCCATCGCTCATAAAAACAGCGTGCGTTCGGACGAGATCGTGTTGTCCTCATGCTTCGACAAGCTCAGCATGAGGATGTGCAAAAACCCCTCACCCTGAGCCTGTCGAAGGGTGAGGGGCTACTCCGTCTGAAAGCATTTTGCATAAGCCAAAGCGCCACGCGCCGTTGCGGCTCGCGGCGATCACGCGAAGGTCGGCAATTCCGGCGGGCCGGAAACTACATCTCGCAGGTGAAGCCGGTTCCGTTGGACAGCACGCTGCACTGCTTTCCGCCCACCGCCTGATAGAGCATGAACGCGCCCGGCTGTCCGCCCAGCTTGTAATAGCAGGTCATGTTGCCGCCGCTCATGTGCGGAGGATTTGCCGGATCGAGTTGAACGAGAAAGCCACCCTCATTGGCCGTCCAGCCTGTCGAGCCGAGGATCAAGGGATAGCTCGGAACGAATTTGACCGACACTTGCGCGGGGCAGATGAAATTCTTCATGGGCCCGGGGTGCATGTTGCGATTATTCGGCTGCGCCGAGGCGCCAAGCGAAAGCACGCAGACTGCCAGAACGGCAAGTACGCTCGAACGAGTCATGAGGTCCTCCTGAGGTATCGAGAGCGGCGTACGGCGGTCACTTTAGGCCTTGTGCTGCATGGTTAACAGTGGCGGCCTCTCGCCGTAATTGGATTTACGGCGCTCATGTCCGACCCTTAAGCTTACTGAAATATGAGTAGATTCCGAAGCTAGCTTTTGCCCCTGCCCTTGCCACAAATTCGATTGGTCGTTTGGCGTGCAGCGAGTATCCCAATGAATCGCAGCTATCGGATTATGTACCGTCATCCTCACACCGAGGTTGCGGGATTGAGCATATTGACGAGCGAAAGCGAGGTCGCGGCCGAAATAGCCCGGCTGGAATCGCAGGGTTATATTGTGACCAATGTGATGCGGCCGATCGGAGTAATGCCGGAATTGCCCCGCCTTTACCAATACGGCTCTACGTTACAATAGCCGTTGCCGGCGTTTTTCGACCGGCTACTCGCCTTTCATCAGGGTTTCGACGAACTCCGGTATCCCCGGCTGGCGGGTGCGTTTCAGGCGCTCGGCCGCGAGGATGGTTCCGACCTCGGCCTGGGCGCGCGCGATCTCGTCGTTGACGATGACGTAGTCGTATTCCGCCCAGTGGCTGATCTCGTCGCCGGCCTTGGCCATGCGCCGCGCCATGACCTCAGGCGGGTCCTGGGCCCGCGCGCGCAGCCGGTTCTCCAGTTCCGCGCGCGAGGGCGGCAGCACGAAGATGCTGACCACGTCGTCGCGCTGCTGGCGTAGCTGCTGGGTGCCCTGCCAGTCGATGTCGAACAGCACATCGAGGCCCTCGGCCAGCGCGTCCATCACCGGCTTCTTCGGCGTGCCGTAGTGGTGGCCGAACACCAGCGCGTGCTCCAGCAATTCACCCGCCGCGACCCGGCGCTGGAATTCCTTTTCGTCGACGAAGAAGTAGTCGCGGCCTTCGACTTCATTCGGCCGCTTGGGGCGCGTGGTGGCCGAAACGCTCATCACCACGTTGTGCTCGTTCTCCAGCAGCCGGCGCGACAGCGTGGTCTTGCCCGCCCCCGACGGCGAGGACAACACCAGCATCATGCCGCGGCGTTTGATCTCGACGGTCATTCGACGTTCTGCGCCTGTTCCCGGAATTGATCGATGGCGGTCTTGAGGTCGAGGCCGAGGCGCGTCAACTCGATATCGGAAGACTTCGAGCACAGCGTATTGGCCTCGCGGTTGAATTCCTGCGCCAGGAAATCGATGCGGCGGCCGACCGCCTCGCCCGATACGAGCAGTCGCTTGGCCTCCGAGACGTGTGCGGTGAGCCGGTCGATCTCCTCGCGGATGTCGGCGCGCGTGGCGAGCAGCGCCACTTCCTGCGCCAGCCGCTCGGGCGACACCGCGCCGGGCGCGAGCAGTTCATTCAACTGCTGCATCAGCCGGTCGTGCAGGACCGCGGGCTGCGCCGCGGCCGACTGCCCGGCGGCTTCGGTCAGGCGCGCGATCTCGTCCATCTGCGCCGAGAGCACGGCGGCGAGCTTGGCGCCTTCGTTCGCCCGCGCCTTTTTCAGCGCGTCGAGAGCGGCGGCGAGCGTTTCCAGGATCGCGGCATCGCGTCCGGCGTGCACCTCTGCGTCCTCCAGGGGTTCGTCCTGCACGATGACGCCCTTGAGCGCCAAGAGTCCGTCGACGCTGGCGGGCCTGAGCCCGGTCTCGGCCGCGACGTGCTTGGCGATCTTCACCGCCGAGGCGAGAGCCTCCGCGTCGATCCTGAGGCCGCGCGCCCAGGTGCCCGGATCGAAGGTCAGCGTCGCCTGGAGATTGCCGCGCTTGAAACGGCCGGTCGCCAGTGTGCGGGCGGCCGGTTCGATGGAATCGAAGCCCGGCGGCAGGCGCAGGCGAAGCTCCAGCCCGCGGCCGTTCACGCTGCGCACTTCCCAGCGCCATTGCGCGCCGTCGCGGCCGCCGTGCGATTCGGCAAAACCGGTCATGCTGACGAGGGCCATGCGTGGCGACTCCAAAATCATGGGCAACTTAACGCCCAACCCTACTGCTGTCATCCCGGGCGCGTAGCGAAGCGGAGCGACCCGGGACCCACCGGGTAGCAACCGTTCGTTTCGAAGTAGGTCCCGGCCCAGCGCGATGCGTCCATTCGCTGCCGCTCATGGACCATCGCTTCCGCCTTCGCTAAAGCTACGGCGGACCAGATGGGCCACACGACCCGCCGAAGCCTCGGCGTAGGCGGGTGGCCGGGATGACAACTTAGTGAGCGCCCAGATGGATCTTCCGCCACTTGGCGACGTTCTTCGTCTGCTCGGCAATGGTGGCCGCGAAGACGTGCCCGCCGGTGCCGTCGGCCACGAAGAACAGGTCCTTGGTCTCCAGCGGATTGAGCACCGCCGCGATCGCATCCCTGCCGGGATTGCAGATCGGCCGCGGCGGCAGTCCGGCGATGACGTAGGTGTTGTAGGGCGTGGCGCGCGCGATCTCGCTCTGCTTGATGCGGCGGCCCAGCGGATAGCCTTCGGTGATGCCGTAGATGATGGTCGGATCGGATTGCAGCTTCATGCCGAGGCGCAGCCGGTTGACGAACACCGAGGCGATGTGCGGGCGCTCCGCCGGAATGCCGGTCTCCTTCTCGACGATGGAGGCCAGGACCAGGGCTTCCGCCTTGCTCTTGATCGGCAGGTTCGCCGCGCGCTTCGCCCACAGTCTGTCGAGCAGTTCCTGCTGCGCCTTCTCCATCTCGGCGATCAGTCCGGCGCGCGTGGTGCCGCGGGTGAAGAGATAGGTCTCGGGAAGAAGCGTGCCCTCGGGCGGCACGGCGCCTGCCTCGCCGACCAGCACGTCATCGGTCACGACCAGATCGTAGGCCATCTTGCTGGTCAGCCCTTCGGCCACCGTCAGCTTGTGCTGGATGGAATGACCGGCGATCAGGATGTTCATGATGTCGCGCATGCTGGCGCGGCTGGGAATGGCGTACTCGCCCGCCTTCAGCGCAGAGGTCTGTCCGGAAACCCGCACGCCGATGCGGAACAGGTCGGGACGCATCAGCACGCCGGCATCGGCCAGCGTCTCGGCCACGCCGCTGAGGCCCGTTCCGTTCTTGATGACGACGACGGTCTCGGAGCCGTGCCGTGCGGCCGGTCCGGGCGCGTTGAAGCCGGCATAGCCCCACTCGAAGATGCCCGCCGCGAGAACCGCGAGCACCAGCGCCAGTGCGAAGAATTTCTTCATGGCATCAGTCCCCCCCGGGACCAAAACCGTTCAACGTACCGGCGTCAAGATCAGGCAGGCGTTGGTGCCGCCGAAGCCGAAGGAGTTCGACATCGCGACGTTAACCTCACGCTTCTTGGCGGTGTGGGGCACGAGGTCGAGCTTCGTCTCCACTTCCGGGTTGTCGAGGTTGAGGGTGGGCGGCAGTATGCCGTCGCGCATCGCGAGCATGCAGAAGATCGCTTCGACCGCGCCCGCGGCGCCCAGCAGGTGTCCGGTCGAGGATTTGGTCGAGGACATCGCGGTCTTGGAGACCGCCTCGCCGAGCAGCCGCTCCACGGCGCCCAACTCGATGGTGTCGGCCATCGTCGAAGTGCCGTGCGCGTTGATGTAGTCGATGTCGGAGGGCGAAAGCCCCGCGTGCTTGAGGGCCGCCTTCATGGCGCGAAAACCGCCGTCGCCATCTTCCGCAGGGGCCGTGATGTGGAAGGCGTCGCCCGACATCCCGTAGCCCTTCACCTCGGCATACATCTTCGCGCCGCGCGCCTTGGCGTGTTCGTATTCCTCGAGCATGACGGCGCCCGCACCATCGCCCATCACAAAGCCGTCGCGATCCTTGTCGTAGGGCCGCGAGGCTTTTTCAGGCGTGTCGTTGAAGTGGGTGGCAAGCGCCCGGCAGGCGTTGAAACCCGCGACGCCCAACCGGCAGATGGCCGCTTCGGCGCCGCCGGCCAGCATGAGGTCGGCATCGTCGAGCGCGATCAGTCTGGCCGCATCGCCGATCGCGTGCGCGCCCGAGGCGCAGGCGGTGGAGACCGCGCTGTTCGGTCCCTTGTAGCCGAAACGAATCGACGCATAACCCGAAACCAGATTGACCAGCCTGCCCGGAATGAAGAAGGGAGAAACCCTGCGGGGGCCCCTCTGCTCCAGCAGCAGCGTCGTTTCGGCGATTCCTTCGAGGCCGCCGATGCCCGATCCGATGTAGACGCCGGTGCGGCAGTGTTCTTCTTCGGTCTTGGGAACCCAACCGGAATCGGTCACCGCCTGCTGCGCCGCCGCGAGCCCGTAGAGAATGAAGGTATCGACGTGACGCTGTTCCTTGGGCTCGACCCAGGCGTCGGGATTGAAGGTTCCGCCCGACCCGTCGCCGCGCGGCACCTCGCAGGCAATCTTCGTCGCCAGATCGTCGGTTTGGAATCTGGTGATCTTCCGCGCGCCGGACCGGCCTGCGATGAGACGCGACCACGTCTCTTCCACACCGCTCGCGAGCGGCGTGACCATGCCAAGCCCCGTTACAACCACTCTACGCATCGCAATTGGGAACAGGTCAGGCGTTCGCTTTGTCGATGTACTTCACGGCGTCGCCGACGGTGACGATGGATTCCGCCGCGTCGTCCGGAATCTCGATCCCGAACTCCTCTTCGAAAGCCATCACCAATTCCACCGTATCCAAGCTGTCGGCGCCGAGGTCTTCAATGAACGACGCTGTGTCGGTGACCTTGTCCGCATCCACATTGAGATGCTCGACGACGATCTTCTTCACGCGTTCGGCAGTATCGCTCATGGGTTACTTAGCCTCTCCTTGCTTCTGACGCCGCTTTTGCGGTTGGTTTCGACCCGCGGCAGGGCCCTCACATCGACTTGTCCGCGTGCGGGTTGACGGTTACGTAACACAAACCCATCCGCCCCGCTACACGGCCGTAACTAATTGAAATCGTTACTAGATCATGGCCATCCCACCGTTGACATGTAACGTTTGGCCGGTGATGTAGCTCGCTTCCTCGCTGGCGAGGAAGAGCACACAGGCGGCAACGTCGGCCGGCAAACCGAGGCGGCCCAGCGGGATTCGGCCGAACAGGGCGTTCTTCTGCTCGTCGTTCAGCACGTCCGTCATCGGCGTCACGATGAAGCCGGGCGCCACGCAATTGACCGTGACGTTGCGGCTGGCGATCTCGGCGGCAAGCGATTTCGTCATGCCCACCAGACCCGCCTTCGAGGCGGCATAATTGGCCTGGCCGCCGTTTCCCATCGCGCCGACCACGGAAGAGATCGAGACGATTCGGCCCCAGCGTTTCTTCACCATGCCGCGCAGCACGGCGCGCGACAGGCGGAAGGCGGCGGTAAGGTTGATCGCGATGACCAGGTCCCACTCCTCGTCCTTCATGCGCATGAGGAAGTTGTCGCGGGTGATGCCGGCGTTGTTGACCAGGATGTCGATGGGACCGGCGGCGGCCTCCGCCGCTTTCGCCACCGTGTCGGCGGCGCCCGCTTCGGTCAAATTGCCGATCACGACATGGGCGCGGCTGCCGAGTTCGGCCTTGAGGGCTTCCGCTCCTTCGGCGCGCATGTCGGTGAGCACCACGCTGGCGCCTTGCGCGTGCAGCACCCTGGCGACTGCTCCGCCGATGCCGCCCGAGGCGCCCGTTACCAGTGCAACTTTGCCGGTAAGATCGAACATCACAGCGTCCTCGCAAAAGCTTCGATGTCGGCAGCGGTGTCGAGTGACACGGTGACGAAGTCCTTGTCGATGCGCTTGACCATTCCCGTGAGCACCTTGTTGCCGCCTGCTTCGACCGTGGTTGTCGCGCCGGCCGCTTTGAAGGCCAGCACGCTCTCGCGCCAGCGTACCCGGCTCGTCACCTGTTCGACAAGCAAGCGGCGGATGGTCTCCGGTTCGTTGGTTTCCGCGGCCGTGACATTGGCGACGACCGGCACGGCGGGCGGGCGAATCGTCACTCCCGCCAGGGCCTCCGCCATTTTCAGAGCGGCGGGCTTCATCAGCGAACAATGGAAGGGGGCGCTGACGGCCAAGGCAATCGCCCGCTTCACGCCCTTGGCTTTGGCGATCGCGCCGGCGCGTTCGACCGTCGCCTTCAATCCCGAGATCACCACCTGGCCCGGCGCGTTGTCGTTGGCGACGACGCAGACCGGATTCGATTCGACGGCTTTCTCCACCGCTTCCTGCGAAACTTCTTCGGCCAGCGCGACGTCGGCGCCGATCAATGCGAACATGGCGCCTTCGCCGACCGGCACCGCATCCTGCATGGCGTGGCCGCGAGTCTTGAGCAGGCGCGCCGCATCGGAGAGCGTGAAGGCACCCGCGGCGCACAGCGCGCTGTATTCGCCGAGCGAATGTCCGGCGACGAGACGCGCCTGCTTGGCGAGGTCCAATCCGCCTTCGCGCTGCAGCACGCGGATCACCGCCAGGCTGGCCGCCATGATGGCGGGCTGCGCGTTCTCGGTCAGGACGAGGTCGGCGTCCGGGCCTTCCCACATCGTGCGAGACAGTTTCTGCGACAGCGCTTCGTCGACTTCGTCGAAGACTTCGCGCGCCGAAAGGAACGCCTCGGCGAGCGCTTTGCCCATGCCGACGGCCTGGCTGCCTTGTCCGGGAAAGATGAATGCACGCATCGGTCTGGCCCCAAAATCGGGAGGCAGACAAATCAAGCGGCGAGCGCTAAGTCAAGCGCCTCATAGCAGCGGCGCTGCTGGGACCGCGCAAAAAAAAGCGAAGAAGTAAGACCGCGACTAGCATTACATTTGCATTGTCTGTTTGAGCTTTGCCCTCTTGATGCGGGCGGGTTGGATGCGTTGTTGGGCGAGCTTTATCGCGACGCGGCGGACCTGTTCGCGATCATTCATGCAGCGGTTACGCCTGTGATCGCGTAAATACTTAACGAGATATCAAGCTGATTAGGGGGACGCTTGCCACCCCGTTCCGGCCAGGCCGTCTGCTTGCCCCAACTGAAAGAGTTTCGTTGCGTTGGACGTGGAAAAATCCAGAAAGTCCTCGCTTCCGGCGCCCGGCGGAACCGCTGCAAAGAGGCAACTCAAGTTGTTGCGTAGGCAAAAGACCTTTGTCACCGACACCAATGTGCGAGTCGACGATTTCATCATCGTGTCAAACGCTCTTGCGGCGACACCGAGTGTGTCGGTCTTTGTTACGGCAAACGAAGGTTTGGCAACGGTGTTAAGCAACACGTACATGTGAATATTGTTGTTCTGAGTCTGAGGCGCTTTCATCAGTAACAGCGATTCGGGGATACCAAAGAAAGCCTCAGATGTTCCTCCATCCACGTGCATTTCTTGAAAATGGTGGCCGTGGCCATCTTCGACGGCAATTAACTGCGGGGGAAAGACGCCCGGCACACTAGCCGATGCGACCAAGACGTCGATAAACAACGCCCGTGCAGCCGGCCCGCCGCGCGATGCGATGGCTCCCAAATCCCAAACCACGGACCGCTGCGTGTCGAGGTCGGTGGTGGCGACGAGCAGGCGGCGACCCTTGGCGTTTTCCTTGGCTATGTCGACGATCAGCTGATTATCGACATAGCTCTCGACCAGCCGGCGTAGAGGTTCGGCCTCATAGATCCCGCCGCTGAAGAGCACGCCCAAACCCGACCGACGGCGAAGAAGTTTTGCCGACCGACCGTCTATGAATGCGGCTTGGAGGCGGTCGTCCCACTCGGCGCCGAGAAAAGCAAATGGCGCGATCAGGGCTCCTGCCGATATGCCCGTAACGATAGCGAAACTTGGTCGTTTACCGGAGTGCGTCCAACCTTGCAGAAAGCCCGCTCCATAAGCCCCGTCGGCGCCGCCGCCCGACAAGACCAATATCTGCAACCCGTTGACGGTCATATCCGGCAGATTTGAAAGAAACCGCTTATTGAACGCAGCCGTCTGACTCAGATTGTCAGCGTCAAAGCGGACATCCGAAAATCCAACGGGCTGAGCCTGCGCTTGCTCATCGGCTCCAAAATCTGGGCGAGTCACCGTGCCGCAGCCTGCGAGCAGAAGGGCCGCCACTGCCAAGTGGAGAATTCTAACGCCAAGGGTTGCGGAGATCGACGGTTTCTGGCCGCTCCAGCGTTGATCCTGACTGAACACATTCGTCGTCATCGCACGCCTCTATACCAAGTTATCCTCATGTTCAGCCTCCCGGGGTTGGTGCATTCGTTACGTTTGCCGCGTCTCCCTTCACTTGGTCATCGCGGTTTTGCAAATAGAGGCTGCGTATCGTTGCGTAGGTGTCGATCTATGAATACGCGCGGAACATTGGAAGCGATCTTACAATCGTTGCCGTCGTTGCGTGTTAAGCGGATAGACGTACTTGGAAGCTAGAAC
>PMKE01000076.1:1898-19099 GCA_003158585.1 Alphaproteobacteria bacterium | reverse complement strand
GTCGGCTCGAAGAAGTTCGAACCGGGCAGACTGGGATCGATCCGCATCGGGCCGTAGTCGCCCGGCAAGTTGAAGCCCAGGCGCGCCATCGCGCCGGCATTGGCAAAGTCATAGACATTGCCGACCGCTGCGCCGATATGCGGTTCAAGATCGAAAACCATGCCCAGGATTGATTTGGGCGGAATGAGCTTGTAGCTGCGCTCATACTGAATGATGAGCCCAGGCTCATTGTGCAGCTGATAGTGCCAGCCTTTCGCCTTTTTGTCGCCGACAATCCCGTGCACCCAATTTTGCGCATCTCCGGCGAGCGACATCGGCCCGATCACGCCGAGCGTGAACTGCAGTTGATCCAGATGCGTACCGCTGTCGCCGACAAGCCCGGCCGTGCCATACAGAAATCCGGCATAGGGGCGATCGGTCGGCGACGGATTCGCCAAGGTCTTGTTTAACGGCGTGAACATGCTCTGGCCGAGCGCCCAGCGCGTGCGCACGTCGCCTTTTCCCGTCGCCGTGAAGAACGGCAGCAAGTGCGCGGCGTCGATCAACCAGTCGGGCGTATCCTGCGGGGCCGTCGTGTAGGTGAGCTCGACGCCGTTGGTGTAGTCATGATCGGCATTGCCGAACCAGTCGTTCTCGAAAAGTATGCCGAATGCGCCTTTTTCCGGTACGGGCTCGTTTGCGGCAGGCGCGGCGACGATACTCATTGCCGCGGCAAGCGCGGCGGAAGCAACGGATATCAACTTCATAGCATCCCCCCATTGGTAGAGGAGAAACGCGGACGGCGCCGCAGCTTTCTCCAACTCAACAACTCGCGTTTCTTCGTCAACTCATTGCGATACCTGCGCGCGCGGCCCGGCTGAGTTCGTCGTTGCCGTAGGCTGCGAGAAAAGTCGTCACGACACGCTTGGCTTGGGTCTCGATAGCTTCCTGGCTGATGTCGCAGACAACGCCCCACAAGCGTTTTCTGTGCAGATGTCCGGCGCACAAATCCAGGAATTGCTCCGCGGCGACCAACGCGTCCGTCCGGTAAAGCTCTCCTCTTTCGATGGCCTCGGCGAAATACCCCGCCATGTTCTCAAGACCGAGCTTCATACCGAGTTCATAAGCGGTCGTGCCGATTTCCGGAAAACGCGCCGATTCCGCGACAATCATCCGATAGAAGGCGATCAGATCGTCGGACATCAGGAGAACTAAGAAGCGCCGCACGAATTTCTCGAGAACCGTGCGGATGTCTCCGCGCATCTCGCTGACATCGAACAGCGGCGTGAATATTTGCGCGGCCTCTTCATCGGCCATCGCGACGAGCAGATCCTTCTTGGACGGGAAATAGTTGTAGAGCGTCGCCTTCGATCCGCCCACGCGCGCCGCGATCTGCGACATCGACGTGTTGGCGTAGCCGTCGCGCAGAAACGCCTCGCGCGCGATCTCCAACATGGCCGCACGGCGGTCGTCCCTTCTCTGCGTGGCGGCCGCTTGAAGACTCACTTAGTTTACCTTTCCGACGCTTTGTGACCGTACTGTACGGTTCTTGTTGACTTTGCCCAAACCTATCCCTAAATCACCGTCAATGCAACAGTACCGTACGGTACGGTCATAATGGATTATGGCGAGATTCCAATGGGCATAGCAGGTTCTTTCCCTTCCCAGGCAACTCGCAAAGACGGCGCCACCCCCAATCCGCGCGCCGCATTCTTTGCTCTTTCGCCTACAAACCTGGGAAACTGCAAGGACGGCGACGGCCAAAAGGCCGTAGGCAGTGCCTCCCCAGCCTGCCTAGCCGCCCTTGCCCTTCTTCTCCTGACCGGCTGCGCTCCCAATCTGGGGGCGCCGCCGGTAATCCAGCCCCCCGCCAACTATCAGACAACGAAGAGCTTCTCGGCTCCGGCGGCCGTTTGGCCGGAGGAGTCCTGGTGGAAGGCCTATGGCGATCCCCAACTCGACGGGCTGATCGAAGAAGCCCTGGCCGGCTCGCCCGATCTCAAGATGGCGGCGGCGCGGGTGCGCGCGACCGAAGCGATGGCCGACATCTCGGAAGCGATGCTGTGGCCGACCGTCGTGGGCGACGCCACGGCAATGGAAGTCAAGATGCCGCAGAATCTCGGCTTCCCGGCGGCATTCAGCGCCTTCATGCCCAAGGGCTACCACAACGCCGCCTTGGTGACCGCCAGCATCCAGTACCAGCTCGACCTGTTCGGGAAAAACCGGGCAGCATTCAATGCCGCCCTTTCCACGGCGGAAGCCGCCAAGGCCGAACAGTCCGAGGCCCGTCTGCAAATCTCGACCGGCGTGGCAACGACCTATGTCGTGCTGATGCAGCTTTTCGTCGACAAGGCGATGGCCGATGACGCGGTGAATGTCCGCCGGCAGAGCGCCGACCTCGTCGAGCAGCGTTTCAAGGCCGGGCTGGAAAACGAAGCCTCGCTCAGCCAGGCGCGCGCCCAACTCGAAGCCGCCAAGGTCCAGGCCCAGGTCGTAGACTCTTATATAGAGCGCACGCGGCACGGTCTCGCCGTGCTGTTGGGCAAGGGACCGGACTACGGGCTTTCCATCGTTCCCGCCAAGGCGCATCCGCTGCGCTCGGGCGGCCTGCCCGTTTCGCTGGCAGCCGATCTCATCGGGCGCCGGCCGGACATCGTCGCCGCGCGCCGCAACGCCGAAGCCGCCGCCGAGGGCATCGAGGAAGCCAACGCGAATTTCTATCCCAATGTCGATCTGACGGGCCTCTACGGCCTCGGAACGCTGGATGCGAAACTCCTTCTCAAAAGCTCATCCGTGGTCGCGGGCTTCGGCCCTGCGATCCATCTGCCGATTTTCGACTACGGCAGGAACACCGGCATCTATCGAGCCAGCCGCGCCAAATACGACGCCGCCGTCGCGCTCTACGACAAGACACNNCACGCCTCGCTGGCCGAAAGCGAGAATGCCTATCGCGTCATCCGCGTGCGCTACGACGCGGGTCTGGCCCGATACCTCGATGTGCTGGCGGTCGAGAACCTGCTGCTCGTGCAGCGCACCGCCGTTGCGGACTTGGAGGCCCAGGCCTTCGCCTGCGACATCGCCTTGGTTCGCGCGCTCGGCGGCGGATACGTCGAGAATAAATAAGGAGCAGATTATGGCCGACAACACCGCCCTCAACTGGCTGAAGGCCGGCGACGCCCCCGAAGAATTGCGGATGAAGACGATGCGCGGGCGGTTGTTTCTGGTGCTGGGCGTTGCACTCGGCATCGCGGCGCTGGCGGCGGTGCTTTGGTGGTTCCTCGTCGAGGCGAATTACGTTTCGACCGACGACGCCTATGTGAACGTCTCCTCCGCCCAGGTGACGCCCTTGACCACGGGCCGGGTGATGGAGGTGCGCGTCCACGATTCCCAGGCCGTGAAGCAAGGCGACATCCTGGTGCTGATCGACCCCGCCGACGCCCAGTTGGCGCTGGCGCAGGCCGAAGCGGGCTACGGCATGACGATCCGCAAGGTCCGTACCTATTTCGCAGGCGGAGCGGCACGCCGCGCCGATTACGAACGCACGCGGCTCGATTACGAACGCCGCGCCAAGATCGCCGGCACAGGTGCGGTCTCGAGCGAAGAGCTGTCGTCGGTAAAGGCCGCTTATCTGGCATCCACGGCGGCGCTGCAAGGCGCCGAGGCGCTGACGCAGGGCAGCGGCATCATGGATCATCCCGAAGTGCTGGCGGCGAGAGCGCAGCGCGACAGCGCGCGGCTCAATCTCGAACGCACCGTGATCCGCGCCCCCGTCTCGGGCATCGTCTCCCAGCGCTCGGTGCAGGTGGGCCAGATGGCCGCCGCCGGACACCCGGTGATGACCGTCGTGCCGGTGGATCAGGTCTATGTCGACGCCAATTTCAAGGAAGACCAGCTCGCCCGCGTCCACCCCGGCCAGTCGGTGACGTTGACCTCCGATCTCTACGGCTCGTCCGTCGAGTTCCACGGCCGCGTCGCCGGCCTCGGCGGCGGCACCGGCTCCGCCTTCGCCGTGATCCCGGCCCAGAACGCGACCGGCAACTGGATCAAGGTCGTCCAGCGCATCCCCGTGCGCATCGCCCTCGACCCAAGGGAACTCAGGGAACATCCCTTGCGCGTCGGCCTCTCGATGTCCGTCTCCATCGACGTAACGAAATAGCGGAATAAGCTCGCATGTCGAGTATCGCCGCCAGCCCGTCCGTGCCCGAAAAATGGGAGCCGAAGGGCATCGTGCTCGTCGCCATCGTGCTGATACTGGCGATGGGCAACTTCCTGGCCATTCTCGACCTCACCATNNGTGGCCGAAGCCATCATGGTGCCGCTGACCGGCTGGCTGGTGGAACGTTTCGGGCCGGTCAAGGTGTTCGTTTTCTGCATCGTCGGCTTCGGTATTTTTTCGCTGCTGTGCGGCCTGGCGACGTCGCTCGGCATGTTGATAGTCTTTCGCGTTGCGCTCGGCGCCTGCGGCGGGCCGCTCATTCCTATATCGCAGACCTTGTTGTTGAAGCTCGTGCCGGAGCGCCACGCCACCGTCGCGCTTGCGGCATGGGCGTTGACGACGATCATTGCCCCCGTCCTTGGCCCCATGCTCGGCGGCTTGATCGGCGACAATTTCGGCTGGCAATGGGCCTTCTACTTCAAAGTGCCGCTGGCTTTCGCAATCGCGTTCGGCGCTTGGCGGATTTTGACGCCGCACGAACTTCCCACCACCAAGGCGCCGGTGGATTATGTCGGACTGGTGCTGCTGGTCGTCTGGGTCGGCGCGCTGCAGATCATGCTCGGCAACGGCCAGGAAAAGGACTGGTTCAATTCCGATTTCATCATCACGCTTCTGATCGTCACCTTTGTTGGGTTCGCTGCCTTCGTCATCTGGGAATCGACGGATAAAGAACCGATCGTCAATTTGCGCGTCTATCGGAACCGCGCCTTTTCGGTTTCGCAGGTGGTGATCGCGCTCAGCTTCGGCGCGCTGTTCGGCTCCTTCGTACTGGTGCCGCTATGGCTGCAAACCAGCATGGGTTACACCGCCACCTGGTCGGGCTTCAATTTGGCTTTCGCGGGCATAGCCTCGGTCGTCGCGGCGCCCATCGCCGCCGTAGCGATGACGCGCGTCGATCATCGAGCCATCGTTTCGATAGGGCTTCTGATCGCCGCCGCCGCTTGCCTGATGCGCATCGTCTATAACGACCAGATGACCTTCTGGCAGTTGATGTGGCCGCAACTGGTCATGGGCTTCAGCATGCCGCTGATCGTGATTCCGCTGATGGACATGTCTGTAAGTTCCTTGCCGCCGGAAGACACTGCGGCGGGCGCGGGACAATTCAATTTCGTCCGAACGCTGGCGAGCGCCCTTTCCGTCGCCGCGGTCGTCGCCTACTGGAGTAATTCGATCTCGACCAACAGCGCGGCGCTTGCAGGCGAATTGCAGCACACCCAGAGCTTGCTCGACGCCGCGGCGGCGAGCGGCATGAGTCTGGACAAGGCGCTCAATCTGCTCAATCTCATGGTGCAGGGCCAAAGCGTGATGCTGGCGACCAATCGCACGTTCCTAGTCGTCGGTATTATCAATCTGGTGGCGGCGGGCTTCGTCTGGATCGCGCCCAAACCGCCCAAGAAGGCGGGCGACTCCATGTTGGGCGGGCATTAAACCGCTGCGGTGCGGGGGAAGCGCAAGAATGACCTTCCTGGCGGGGGCCAAACAGTCCATAGAGGAAACGGACAGCTTAATGAGGGTCACATGAAAGACGAGGACTTTTCGGCCGAGCGTATGGCCGAAATATCTCTGGCAAAACTTTTTCGTAACAAGGCAGACAGCAAGCATCTGCACCGCATTGCATCGTGGCTGGGGCTGCTTGTCCTTGGTGTCGAGAAGATCAAAGACCGATGGTGGGTTTCCACCTCGAAGCAGCTTTGCTTCGAATTCGACGGCAGACGCTTCGAAGCGCGCTACAATTCCCGGCTTGAGCCGCATGGCGGCATCGAGATTGTCGAGGTAGAAGCCAAATCCGGCAAGCCCGACATAAGCGTGGCAAAAGCGATCACAACACTGAAGGACGCCGCCAAATTCTTCCGGTCGCCCAGGCTGTAAATCAAACCGCCACCGCGTGCACCGCTTTGCTCTTGGCGAGATAAACGTCGAAGGCGGCCGCGACCAGACGCACCGCGGCGCGCGCCGAGGGCGGCACCACGAGCCGCGAACGGTCCACCGCGACGTAGCCTTCCGCGATCAGCGGCTTCAGCGTCTCGATCTCGGGACGGAAATCGGCGAAGGATTTGCCGAACGGCGCACCCAGCCTGTCGAGATCGGCTTCGAGATCACACATCAGCCGCTCGATGATCGCACGGCGCAGCCGGTCGTCGTCGGTGAGCACGATACCGCGCGCCACCGCGAGTTCGCCCGCCTGCACGGCCTTGCGATAGTCCGGCACTTCGGTCTTGTTCTGCGCATAGCCTTGCGGCAAGGCGCTGATCGCCGAAGCGCCCAGCCCGATCAGCGCGGGCGCATCATCGGGCGTGTAGCCCTGGAAATTGCGCGCCAGTCTGCCCGCCTTCTGCGCCACGGCCAGATCGTCGTCCGGCAGCGCGAAGTGATCGAGCCCGATGGGCACATATCCTGCGGCACTCAACAGCGAATGCGCCAGCTCGAATTGCTCCAGCCGCGCCTCGGCATCCGGTAATACTTTTTCGTCGATGAGCTGCATGTGTTTCTTGAAATGCGGCACATGGGCGTAGCCGAACACCGCAAAACGCTGCGGTGCCATCGACAGCGACAGCTCGATAGTGCGCTTGACGTTCGCCAGCGTCTGATGCGGCAGGCCGTAGATCAGGTCGATGTTGATCGCGCGTATCCCCGCGGCGCGCAAAGCGTTCACCACGCGGCGCGTTTCGTCGAAGGGTTGGATGCGGTTGATGGCCTTCTGCACCGTCTCGTCGAAATCCTGCACGCCGATCGAGGCACGGTTGAGGCCCGCTTCGGCCAGTGCCGCCACCATCTCGTCCTTGAGGCCGCGCGGATCGATCTCCACCGCGAACTCGGCGCCGGGGGCGATCTCGAAATGCTCCGCGAGCGCCGTCTTCAGTTTCTTCACGTCGGCGGGGCTGAGCATGGTCGGCGAACCGCCGCCCCAATGCATGTGCGTGACGGGATGGCCGCCTACCAGCGCACCGATATTTCCGATCTCGGTAAACAAAAAATCGAGATACGAGGCCAAAGGCGTATAATGATTTACCACTTTGGTGTGGCAGCCGCAGAACCAGCACAGCGTATCGCAGAACGGGATGTGCAGATAAAGCGACAGCTTCGCGGGGCGCGGCAGATCCGCGAGCCAGCCGCGCACCGTTTCGCCGCCCACGCCCGCATGAAAATGCGGCGCCGTCGGGTAGCTGGTGTAGCGCGGCACGCGCGCCGAGAACAGTTCGGAATGGGAGGGCATCTGCCTGTTATACCGTATACGGATTATAGACCTCGCTATCCTATCGCTTCGAAACTCAAAACGGAAATGTCAAGGTTCCTGTGTTTCTTGACCTATCGGGAATTTTGGAGGATACTTTTTCCTGCCTCGCTCCTCGTGAGCAGATGAGGCGCAAAGACGGACCCTCCTCGAGGGCCGGTCGGCTTGGAGCTAAATGCCCAGGCCCTGAAAGGGCGCTGCCGTCATCGACAGCGCCCGCGCCTTATCTGGGGCAATCTTCTGGGGCAATCTGTTGAGATTCCATACATTCTCACCCTTCCCTAAAGGGAGGATCGATACATTATGAGGGATCGCGAGCGTCAGCTAACGATCTTGAGCGATTTTTCGGAGAGGGGCACGGCTCTGATCTCAAACACATGCGCGATCTCGTCGAGGACGACCTGTGGATTCTTCAACACATGCCAATTCGGGAACCGGAGCACCCGGTAGCCCTGCGATGAGAGCCATTCGGTTCGCTTTCCGTCGTACGCCATTCCTTGTTCGGTACCGTGCTCGTCGCCATCCAACTCAATAATCAACTTGGCAGCGGGACAGTAGAAGTCCGCGACATAGGGGCCGATAGGTTGCTGGCGTCGGAACCGCAGTCCGGCTACCTGATGTCTCCGAAGAATAGACCAGAGTTTTCGCTCCGCGTCCGTCGAAGCCGCGCGAAGCTGTTTCGCGAATCTGGTCTTCAGCCCTTGCCGCCTAACGAGCTGTTTGCGCCGTTGCATGGTCTTGCCCCTCTTCCACCCTCCCCTTGCTTGTCCGCCGTAGCCGCAGGCGAAGGCGGAAGGGAGGGTCGAAATTTACTTCGAGGTCGCGAGCGATAGCGAGCGACGCGAGAAGGAAATTTCGGGGAGGGGTCGCGAGCGCAGCGAGCGCGCCTTCGGCGCGCACCCCTCCCCGAAAAACCGTCGCTGCGCTCCGATTTTTCGACGGTCGGCCGGCGAAGGCTCCACCGGAGCTTTCGCTTCGGCCTCCACCCTCAAGGGGAGGGTCGAAGTGTAATGCGAAAGCTCGACCTGGTCGAACGTCACGACTGGTTGGATGGGCCGTCAAGCGAGATGATCCGGGGTATGTCGCGCAGCCGGAACTTGCGCGCGAGCTGGTTCACCGTCGGCCAGGGCCTGCGCCGCACGTCCTCGACCTTCAGCCGCGCGACTTGATATCCCTGCGACGTCAGCCACTGCGTTTGGGCATCCAGGGCGCGGGCCGTGTCGGGCAGGCCGTCGTCGAGTTCGATGACGAGCTTCGCACCGGGACAATAGAAGTCGACGAGATAAGGCCCGATCGCTTCCCGGCGGCTGAAGCGTTGACCCTTGATCTGCTTGCGGCGGAGGATCGACCACAGCCTACGCTCGGCATCCGAGGCATTCTCGCGCTGCTGCTTTGCATAAGCCGTCTTCGTAGGGCCGACCGGTGGCTTATCTCGTTCCATGCTCTCTCACTGCCCCTTCGGCTATCCTTTCCTACTCTCCCTTTAAGGGAGGGTGGGGAGTATACTTTATTTCTAGGCTCGTAGCCTGTGAGGGGCAAAGATGGCGCACATGACAACAGGAAATCTCATTACGGCCGTTGTCTTCTTCGTCGTGATGATAGGGGTTGGCTCTTACCTGCTGTTCTTCGCCAGGCGTATATGCGACTTCACCATCACACAACTTCAGAAGCGCTGGCCCGTTTTATTCTACCGTACGGTGGGAGCGTGCATCATTGCTGGGAGCGCATTTATCGCATGGAGCGCCACCACACAGGGACTTGCGCCAGCTTCGAAAATCGAACTTCGTCCGGTTGCGATGCATGAACCGGGCGAGCCGCTCGTGCAAGACGCGCAGAGCGCCATTCGCATCGCTCGAGCGCTTAAGCTCGCCCAGCGGCCGAACAACAGAGCGATCTTTAGTGAGGCTCAATGGCAGGAGAATTGCCAAGCTAAGTTGGTCGATGGCGTGTGGCACGTTACGCCAAAAGTGCTGGTCGCGTCGCACAACCACCCAGATATCACCGGCCCAGCCCCGCTATTCTGCTCGGGGGCAGCGGTTTTCAATGTTGGCGCACAGGACGGGCGCTTTCTGGGCGAAATTTTCGCGGACTAACCCCGCCTTGCCTCCCCCGCCCCTTTCCGCTATACGCGCGCCCTCACAGCGGCTGCGGTCGCCGGGGTCCTGAGGTGCGCTTGCGCCTCGCAGGATATGGGCATTGGGCCCGTCCCGGAGATCCGTTGCAGGACAAGGGCTTAACCCGGCCCCCTGCACCGTAGCCCAACAAGGGAACGGGACATGGCTCTTTACGAGCATCTNNATCAGCGCGCAGGCGGTCGACGCCCTCGCCACCCACCTCAAAACCATCGTCGAAGGCGAAGGCGGCAAGGTCGAGAAGCAGGAATATTGGGGCCTGAGGGGCCTTGCCTACCGCATCAAGAAGAACCGCAAGGGGCATTACGTGCTCCTCAACATCAACGCGCCGGCCAAGGCCATCTTCGAGCTGGAGCGCCAGCTCAAGATCAACGAAGACGTGCTGCGCTTCCTCACCGTGAAGGTGGATGCGTTCGAGCAGTCCGCGTCGAAGACGCGCCGCGAAGACCGCGGCGAGACCAAGCCCGAAACCGAGGTCGTGGTAGAGGAGATCGCGAAATGAGCTACGGCGGACACAGCGGCGGCGGCGAGCGCCGCGATCGCGGCGAGCGCGGAGATCGCGAAGGCGGAGCGGGCGGACAGCGCCGTCCCTTCTTCCGCCGCAAGAAGACCTGCCCCTTCTCGGGCGCGGGCGCACCCAAGATCGATTACAAGGACACGAAGCTGCTGCAGCGCTTCATTTCCGAACGCGGCAAGATCGTGCCCAGCCGCATCACGGCGGTTTCGACCAAGAAGCAGCGCCTGCTCGCCAACGCGATCAAGCGCGCCCGCTTCATGGCGCTGCTGCCCTACGTGATCGAATAGGAGAACGGACATGCAAGTGATCCTGCTCGAACGCGTTGAGAAGCTCGGCCAGATGGGCGACGAGGTGAAGGTGAAGGACGGCTTCGCCCGCAACTTCCTCTTGCCCCAGAAGAAAGCCCTGCGCGCCACCAAGGCGAACCGGGAATATTTCACCACACAGAAGTCGCAGCTGGAGGCCAACAACCTCGAACGCAAGAAGGACGCCGATGCCGTCGCCGTGAAGCTGACCGGCAAGACCTTCGTGCTGCTGCGTCAGGCGGGCGACCGCGGCCAGCTCTACGGCTCCGTTTCCCCGCGCGACATCGCCGACGTCATCACCGCGGGCGGCTTCACCGTCTCGCGCACCCAGGTGCCGCTCGACAAGCCGATCAAGCATATCGGCCTCGTGCCGATGCACGTCGTGCTGCATCCGGAAGTCCGCGTGCAGGTGACGCTCAACGTGGCGCGCACCGAAGAAGAAGCCGAGCGCCAGGCGCGCGGCGAAGACGTCCTCGCCGAGAAGACCGAAGCCGAAGAAGTCGTGGTCGCGGCGGAGGAACTCTTCGAAGAAGGCGCCGCGCCGAAGGAAGTCGTCGAAGGCGAAGAGAAAGCCGAAGGCGAGAAGACCGAGGAATAATTTTTGCGACGATCCACTTCGATGGCCGCGCGTCCTTCCGGATGCGCGGCCATTTGCTTAACAGCGGTCGGAGAGCCTTTTTCGCAACAAAGGCAGGCAGGTAGCAAATTGTTGCACCGCCCTCGTTCCGCCGCACGGCCTCGGCTATAGTCGCCCCGCCCAGTTTGGAGCCATTCGAATGTCCGCCGTCGTCGAATCCAAGCGCATCAGCGTGCCCGAGATCATGGCGCACAAGAACGCCAAACCGGTCGTCTGCCTGACCTGCTACCACGCCCACACGGCGCGGCTGCTCGATGAGCATGTCGACCTGATGCTGGTGGGCGACAGCCTGGGCATGGTGATCCACGGTATGGAGAACACCCTCGGCGTCACCCTGGAGATGATGATCCTGCACACCCAGGCGGTGATGCGCGGCTCGAAGCGCGCCCTGGTCGTTCTCGACATGCCGTTCGGTTCCTACGAGGAATCGCCGCAAGTGGCGTTCCGCAATGCGTCGCGGGCGATCCGGGAAACCGGCTGCCAGGCGGTGAAGCTGGAAGGCGGCGCGCGCATGGCCGAGACCATGCATTACCTCACCCAGCGCGGCATCCCGGTGATGGGCCATATCGGCCTGACCCCGCAGCGCATCCAGATTTTCGGCGGCTTCAAGACCCAGGGCCGCACCGAGGCGGAGTGGCCGGCCATCGAGGCAGACGCCCTGGCCGTGGCCGAGGCAGGCGCCTTTGCCGTCGTGCTGGAAGGCATGGCGGAGCCCCTGGCAGCCAAGATCACCGGGCAAATTGCCATCCCGACCATCGGAATCGGTGCCTCGCCCAAGTGCGACGGCCAGATCCTGGTCATGGAAGACATGCTGGGGCTGAACCCCCATCCGCCCAAATTCGTGCGGCAATACGGCAGCATGGGCGCCGACATCGAGGCGGCGGTCAAAGCCTATGCAGCCGAGGTTCGCGCCCGCACCTTCCCGGGCAAGGAAAACGTCTACACCATGAAAAAGGCGGGATGATTCAAGCCGGTCCAGCCCTCCGCCGGGGCGTGAACAAACGTCAAGTTGCGCTTGTCGCTCACACGGGCTAATTACCGCGTCCGGCCAAGGCCTTGTATCCGGAACGCAATCCCCGAAAGGAAACACCGTGTCCGACATCTTCCGCGAAGTCGAGGAGGAGGTCCGTCAGGAGCGGCTCCAGAAGTGGTGGAAGAAATACGGCGACTACGTCATCGCCGGAGTCTCCGTCATCGCCATCACGGTCGGGGGCTACAAGCTGTGGCAGCATTACGAGATGCAGCAGCAGCTGAAAGCCTCCTCCGAATATCAATCGGCGATTCAGCTCGCCCAGACCGGCCAGAACGAACAGGCCGCGCAGGCCTTCGCCCAGATCGCCAAGCACGCTCCCGGCGGCTATGCCCTGGTGGCGCAGCTTTCCAGAGCCGACATGCTGGCGGCCACGGGCCGCAGGACGGAAGCCGTCGCGATCTACATGGACGTCGCCCAGAAGGAAAATTCCGGCCTCGGCGATCTGGCGCGCATCCGCGCTGCCTGGGCGCAAGCCGACATTCTATCGACCGACGATCTGAAAAAACTCCTGGCGCCGCTGACCCAGTCCGAGTCGCCGTGGCGCTTCATGGCGCTCGAAATCCTGGCCTATCGCGACTTCCACGACGGACTGACCAAGAAGGCGCAACAGGAATACGAAAGTCTGGCAGCGGCAAAGGATGCACCGTCCGGTCTGCGCCAGCGCGCGCAGGCGATGGCGACGCTCATCCGCACCAGCGGCGGCGCAGACTATGGCAAGGTGCCGCCGCCTCCCGCGGAGACGCCCGCCCAACAGGGAAATACCCGCCCATGATGAACCGTAAGCTTCCCTTCCTGGCGGTGGTCATCGCCCTGACGTTCCTGGCGAGCGGCTGCCAAGTGGCCGACATGATGGGCAATTGGTTCAGCCACCCCAAGAAATCCAAGATCAGGGGCGAGCGCATCTCGATCATGGCGACGGACGAGTCCGTCAAGCCGGATCCTTCCCTGAAGGACATCGGCGTGGAACTGCCCCCGCCCTATCGCAACACCGAATGGCCCGGACCCGGCGGCTTTGCCGACAACGCGATGTATCACCTCGAGGCTGCGGGGCCCTTGCAGCAGGTGTGGCAGGCGGATGCCGGCGAAGGCTCCAATTCGGCTTCGCGCCTGACCGCGGCGCCCATCGTCGCCGCCGGGAAAATCTATGTGCTCGACGCCAGGGCGCGGCTCTTCGCCTTCAACGCCGAAACCGGCGAAGAACAATGGCACGTCCCCGTGGCCCCGAAGGGCCATCGCGACCTGATCAACACCGTGAGCCTCGGCATGTTCGGCGAGGACAAGTCGATCGACCCCACCAAGGGGGCCGGCGGCGGCATCGCCTTCGACGGCGGCCGGGTGTTCGCCAGCTCGGGCTTCGGAGACGTCGTCGCTTTCGACGCGGGAACCGGCAAGGAGCTGTGGCGCGTCAATATCGGCGTTCCCATCGCCAATGCGCCCGTGGCCAACGGCGGACGCGTCTTCGTCTCGTCGCAGGACAACCACTTCCACGCCTTTGCGGAATCGAACGGCCGCGAGCTGTGGGACCATCAGGGCATCACGGAATCGGCCGGCATCATGGAGTCGACCAGCGCCGCCGTGGCCGGCGAGTTCGTGATCGCACCCTACACGTCCGGCGAGCTGTATGCGCTGCGCGTCCAGAACGGGCGGCCGGCCTGGAACGACATGCTGACCCGTTCGCACGGCATCACCGCGCTGTCCGAAATCGACGACATCTCGGGACGCCCCGTCGTCGACCGCGACCTGGTCTTTGCCATCAGCCATTCCGGCGTCATGGCGGCGATCCAGCTCGGCAGCGGCGACCGGCAATGGGAACGCGACATCGGCGGCATCGAAACGCCCTGGCTTGCCGGCAACTACGTTTACGTGGTGACCCTGCAATCGCAGCTCATGTGCCTGACACGCAAAGAAGGCAAAGTGAAGTGGATCCACCAGCTGCCGCGCTGGACCGATCCCGAGGACACGACCAGCGATCCCATCGTGTGGTCCGGCCCTGTGCTGGTGTCGGACCGGCTGGTGGTGGTCTCGTCGGACAGCTATGCCGAGTCGATCTCGCCCTATACCGGCGAGCTGCTCGGCAGGATGGAGATTCCCTCCCAGACCTACATCGCGCCTGTGGTCGCTAACGATACGCTGTATATTCTGACGAACGACGCGGAACTCGTCGCGCTCCGGTAAAAAAGGGGCGAATAGCGAGGTGCGAATAGCGAATGGAAGTTCCCTATTCGCTATTCTCTATTCGCCATTCGCTATGCCACTGACCATCGCCATCGTCGGCCGTGCCAATGTCGGCAAGTCCACGCTGTTCAACAAGCTGGCGGGCAGGAAGCTGGCGCTGGTGCACGACACGCCGGGCGTCACGCGCGACCGCCGCGAGGCCGAGGCGATGCTGGGCCCCTACTCCGTCCGCCTGATCGACACGGCGGGTATCGAGTCCGGCACGAAGGAAAGCCTCGCCGCGCGCATGACGGCGCAGTCCATGACCGCAATCGCGGATGCCGATTTGTGCCTGTTCATGATCGACGCGCGCGAAGGCGTCGTGACCGGCGACGAGATCGTCGCCGAAGCGCTGCGCCGCACGGGAAAGCCCGTAGTGCTCGTGGCCAACAAATGCGAGGCCCGCCAGACCCAGGCGGACGAGGCCTGGCGGCTCGGCTATGGCGAGCCCATCACTATCTCGGCCGAGCATCGCACGGGGTTCGTGGAACTGATCGAGGCGCTGGCGCCTTTCGCGGACAAGGCCGAACAAGCGGAGGAAGTGGAGGAAAGCAACAAGCCGCTCCGGCTGGCCATCGTCGGGCGGCCGAACGTGGGCAAGTCGAGTCTGTTCAACCGGCTGTTGGGCGCGGAGCGGGCGCTGACGGGACCGGAAGCCGGGATCACGCGCGATGCCATTGCGGCACGCTGGCAGGCGGAGGGGCGGGAAATCCTGCTGCACGACACGGCCGGATTGCGCAAGCACGCGCGCGCCGCCGGTCATACGCTGGAAGAGATGTCGGTGGGTTCGACCCTTGACGCCATACGCTTCGCCGATTGCGTCGTGGTGGTGATCGACGCCACCGCCGCTTTCGAAAAGCAGGACCTTTCCATCGCCGACATGATCGCACGCGAAGGCCGCGCCGTCGTGTTCGCGGCCAACAAGTGGGATCTGGTCGAACACCGCGGCAGCGCCGTCGGCAAGTTGCGCGAACGGCTGGACAACTCGCTGCCGCAGCTTGCGGGAGCGCCGCTGGTCGCGACCTCCGCACTCACCGGCGAAGGCTTCGAGCGGCTGGTGCCCGCCGTGCTCGCCGCCGACCGCGCCTGGAACACCCGCGTGTCGACGGCGACGCTCAACCGTTTCCTGGAGGAGGCCCTTTCGCGTCATTCCCCGCCCGCGATCCACGGCCGCCGCGTGCGCATCCGCTACATGACGCAGCCGAAATCGCGCCCGCCCACCTTCGCCCTGTTCGGAAACCAGTTGAAGGCGCTGCCGGACGCCTATCTGCGCTATCTCACCAACGGCCTGCGCGAGACCTTCCATCTCGAAGGCGCCCCGCTCCGTCTTTTATTGCGGACAGGGAAGAATCCGTACGCGGAGAAATGACCCACAGCGTAGGCGGGCGGCCGGGGATGACATCCAGGATTGCGGCGTGAACCGCTAAGTCGTCTTGCCGATATGATAATTCGTGAGGCCATCGAGAAGCCCGAACACACTCAGCAGCCAAATAACAACCGCGATCACGACGACGGCGTTGAGGATGCTCTTAATCTTCCCGTCCATCGGGATGTAAGTGTTGACGAGCCAAAGCAGCACACCAACGACGATGAGAACGATAACCAGCGTTACGATCGGCATGGGGATCTCCTGTGTCGTTAACCACAGTACCCGGTAGCCGTCTCTTGCTGGTAGGCTCGGAATCTACTCAGATGTTGCGCAGTTGAGTCTCCGGGGAATTCGTGGCGGAATTCGGTGACGGAATGTAAGGTGTTGCCGATGAGCACAGAGAACTACGCAAAGAACTTTCCGGTGGTTTGCGTCGGCGGCTCGGCAGGNNGCGATCGTCATCGTCAATCATTTGAGAGTAGTCGCCACGCAGCTTCACGAACTTCTGCCGCGCTGCACGCGGATGCCCGTCGAACTTATCACGGATAGATTGATCATTCGGCCGAACCACGTGTTCATCATTCCGGAACAGCGCGATCTGCACGTGTTGAACGGCGAGTTTCGTCTACGGCCTATCTCGAAGCCCCGGGGATGGTCCGATGTCATCACGGTCTTTTTGCGCTCCTTGACCGACCATTGGGACGGCAAACTGATTGCCGTCATCGTCTCCGGCTACGACGGCGATGGGTCCGCAGCGCTATGCGGCATCAGGGAGACGGGAGGCATCATTATTGCTCAAAAACCGGAAACAGCCGCTCACCCCGACATGCCCGAGAGCGCCATAGCAAGCGGGTGCGTGGATTTCGTTCTCTCGCCCGAGAATATCGCTCGAAAAATCGTGGAAATTTCGCTTGGGAATACGCCGGGAGGAATTCGGTAGCAGGAGCACTGTTCACCGCAGTTCGATTGAATGGGGTAAATTGCTCCCGTCACCCAATTCTCTCTGAGTAGTATCCGAACCTGCATCGTCGAGGTTTTGTCGGTTATCTTCGTGCGTCAGCTTGGCGGTACGATCCTTGCGCCGCGATCGGAAGGAACCGGAACGATCGTTAGAGTACGGCTTCCCCTGCTTCTGGTCCCCTCTGGGGCGCCGAGCTCGTAGCGCTGAACTGACGAACCGGTGTCAAAAGCGGTGTCTCCTGCAACCAATGTGAACCAGACGGCATTTATTACGTATGAGTGCTCCATCAAATTGGCCCCGCAATCGGCTTTTACTCGCCCTGCCATCCTCCGATCTCAGGCGGCTTATGCCGGAGCTCAAACACATTCGCTGTCAACGCGAGCAGGTCTTAATGGACGCCGATAGACCGCTCGACCACGTATTTTTTCCCGACAGCGGTGTCGTCTCGGTGGTGGCGGTTTATGGGGACGGTAGTATCATCGAGATGGCAACAGTCGGTCGGGAAGGTTGCACGGGGGCGCAAGCCGTCTTGGGTGCCAAGATTTCCTCCGTCCGGCTTCTCGTCCAGATCCCCGGGGACGCAGCAAAGATGTCGCGCGCGGCGTT
>PMKE01000076.1:0-1890 GCA_003158585.1 Alphaproteobacteria bacterium | reverse complement strand
CGACACACTGCAGATCACTCAAAACCTGCTCGCCGAAATGCTGGGTGTCCAGAGGCCGACCATCACGAATGCAGCCCGGGAGTTGGAACATGCCGGTTTAATTGCGCGCAGCCGACGGCAAATCACGATACTCGATCGGCAGGGCCTCGTTGCGGCATCTTGCGAATGTTATCGGTTGGTCCGGGCGCGCATCACTTTTCACCTTCCAAAAACATACGCGTAAAAAGCGAGCACCCCGCCGGATCGGTAATGTACATTACCGACAGCACCTCCTTGACGAGCTCATAATCGAAACCGGTGGGAGGCCGACGCAAGCTTTCCAGCAAGATCGTATTCTTGTTGTCGAGGATGCGTCCGGTCGTCAAAGGGTGTTTAGGGGCCGCAGTAATGGATGACGTCAAGGGCACCGTGATGACCGGTCGTCTCCGCGAAGATCCGATCGAAATGGAGCGGCGGCATATTCGGATGGGAAATGCGTGGATTGCCCGACAAGAAGAAACCGTGGTGAAGCTGGATTTGATGGGAGCCGATGAGCTTGCGCTCGACGCGCGCAAGCCGCTGGTTCCCTTCTATGCGTTCCTGGCATTCGCGAGGGAGCGCCTCATTTATTTGGAAAGGAAGCGGTTCGGAAACGCGCCGGGGTCGAATTAGATTGACATCGGTGGCTAACGTCCGGTGCGCCGGAAAACGCGGCGTGGCATGTGACGGGGCCCTGATGACTCACAGAGTGCCGCATCTGCCTAGTATTGAATGGGGGTGGCGAACAATGGCAATGGCGCTTGGTTTTGCATGGTTTTCCGCCCGCACCTACTTGCGCCTACGTGAAATCAGCGCCGACAAAGGTAATCTCCCCGAGACTTTTCAGGAATGGGAGAAGCGCGCGCAAGCGCAATTTGATGGACTCACGGCAAAGGGGATTGCGGTCGAAAAGGTCCTTATTGAACCCGATGCGTTGCTCAATTGGGCCAACGATAGCCCCATCGATTCCAAGAAACGCGCTGATTTTGCCGCGATTATCCTCATGAAGAAGCACGAAGCCGGTCATTAGAGTTTTTTTGGAATTCGGTGACAGGAGCACACTTCGCCGCAGCTCGATTGAACGGGGTATATTGCTGCTCTCACCCAATTCCAT
This sequence comes from Alphaproteobacteria bacterium, assembly GCA_003158585.1. Lineage (GTDB taxonomy): Bacteria > Pseudomonadota > Alphaproteobacteria > Micropepsales > Micropepsaceae > Rhizomicrobium. The sequence goes on along the minus strand of PMKE01000076.1, from coordinate 758 downwards.
TGGCGGTCGCCATTCGTTTGGGTTGATTAAATCGAAGAAAAATGCACGATTTATCGAGCCGTTCCTCTTAGCGGCTGGCTGCGGCTTCGCGATCGTCTTCTTTGCGCGCAAATATCGCCGCGGCCATGGCGACGACAGAGCCGAAGAGTAGCGAGAAGGCGATCCACAGGCTCGCGTAGCTTGCAACCCTCCGCGCAATGTCGGCGGCATGCTTGGTCTTTGCCTGGACATCCGCCTGCATCCGGTCAATACGCCCCGCAGCCTGATCGCGCGAAATACCGGCCTGCGCCGAGACAAGGGCCATGAGGCGGGTGCGNNTTTCAACGGTTCGCGACGTTGTGGTCCCGTAAAGAGCGGCGGTCGCGGCACCAGTATTCGCCGCCGTCAGCCCGACAAGCGCCACGATGGTAAGCGTCGCCAAAACGGTAACTGCCCATGCCACGAAGCCATGGGCTGCCGCACGGAACTCCTCTTGGACATGACTCTCGACGAGCGGGCCGAGCAAGCGGCCAACAAGATGTCCGCCGACCGCGAAGCCAAACGCTTGGGCGACGAAAAAGTATATTGCGCCACCCGTCAGGAAGACCGGTGTTGAAGCTCCCGAATGAGCGACCGGATTGACCAGCAACAGTCCGAAACCGGATCCTAAAGTCAGCAGGAAAAACGTAACCGCCGTGGCGGCGACCCCGCCTGCAATCGCCAACCCCCAGGAGAACCGGTAGCCCGTGTTCTCGTCGCCCTGCTCGGCGATCACGACT
>PMKE01000047.1:12574-46851 GCA_003158585.1 Alphaproteobacteria bacterium | reverse complement strand
TCGTGGCGGCCGTTTTGCTGGGGCTTCTCCCGTTTGAGGCCGATGATCGCGCTCTCCACCTGGGGTGGCAGTTGGTTGGCATAGCGCACTGGCCGCCGGGAGCGGTCGGTCAGAGCCTCCAGGCCCTGTTCCCTGTAGCGGTCGAAGATCTTGTAACCGGTCTTCCGGGAAATGCCGAACTCCCGGCACATCAGGCTCATCGGTTCGCCTTCCAGAAGGCGGGCCACGAAACGCAGGCGTTCGTCCATTACCGAACTCGCTTTCCACGGCATCGCCACCATCCCCCTGCAATTGCAGGGGGATGGTGTTACCCATGTGTCCGGTACAAAACGTCACCTATGTCTCAGAACGGGCAGCTCGCGACAGCGAGTGAAGTCTGCCCGGCGAAGCCACTCGGCGAAGCCGGGCCTGCTACCGCAAGCTACGCCAGGCAAGCCACCCTTCGCTGCTTCGCAGCTTCGGGTGGCTGACGCCAGTCCGCAGCGAAGGGTGTCCTCCGAAACCCTTCAGGGCGAAGGAGGACTGCATACCGCGAGCTTCGCCCGCCTTCCGATCCACACGTAAAAGCCTGTTCATAGGTCTGATCTCCTCGATGAAACGCCGCAGGCCTTTGCTGCAACGCGAATGGCATCTGTCGTTTCGCACCATTGACATAAAGCATATTGGTCCTGAACATCGTCGCACCAATCGGGCGGGGGCCCCCATTTCTTCGACAATAAATCGAAAAGCAGAGACATGAGCGATTCCAAACAGACCGACAAAGTACCGGACAACAGAGGCTTCTTCGGCGAATACGGCGGACGCTTCGTTCCTCCGCAATTGGAGAGCGTGTTGAAAGAGGTCGAGGACGCCTACCTGGCGGCGCGCAACGACCCGAAATTCTGGGAGGAATACCGCGAGCTCTTGAAGAACTATGTGGGCCGGCCGTCGCCTTTGTGATTCGCCCGGAACCTGACGAAGAAGATCGGCGGCGCCAAGCTCTTCCTCAAGCGCGAAGACCTCAACCATACGGGCGCCCATAAGATCAATCACACGATCGGCGAAGCATTGCTGGCCAAGCGGATGGGCAAGACGCGGCTGATCGCCGAAACAGGCGCCGGTCAGCACGGCGTCGCGTTGGCGACCGCCGCGGCCCTCGTCGGGATCAAGTGCGAGATCCATATGGGCGCGATCGACGTCGCAAAACAGCATCCCAATGTGATCCGCATGAAGCTGCTCGGCGCCAAGGTGATCGAGGTCACAGCGGGAGGCCGTTGCCTCAAGGATGCGGTGGACAGCGCCTTCGGCGACTTCATCGCGGATTCGAAGAACACGTTTTTCGGCATCGGCTCCGTGGTCGGCCCGCACCCCTATCCGATGATGGTGCAGGACTTCCAATCGGTGGTGGGACGGGAAGCTCGCGAACAGATCGTCGAACAGGCCGGAAGACTGCCGGATTATCTCGTCGCTTGCGTCGGCGGCGGCTCGAATGCCATGGGGCTGTTTACCGCCTTCCTGAACGACGACGTTGCGATCGTCGGCGTGGAGCCGGGCGGCAAAGGCACCAAGCCGGGCGAGCATGCGGCGACGTTGTCGCTGGGCAAGCCGGGCACGCTCCACGGCATGCGTACCTATCTCTTGCAGGATGAAGCGGGTGAAGCGCTGCCGGTGCACTCGATTGCGTCCGGTCTCGACTATCCCGGCGTGGGTCCGATGCATTCCTATCTCAAGGACATCGCGCGCGTGCGCTATGTGAGCATCAACGACGACGAAGCATTGGCCTCGTTCCGCGAGCTCTCGGAAGTCGAGGGCATCATCCCGGCACTCGAAAGCGCGCACGCGGTGGCCTATGCCGCGAAACTGGCCGCGGGGCTGAGTGCCGACAAGGTCATCATCGTGAACCTCTCCGGCCGCGGGGATAAGGACGTCGATTACGTGGCGGAGATGGTCGGACTATAGGGTCTCTGTTTCTTCTCCCGCGCCTATGCGTGGGAAGTGGCCGCAAAGCGGCCGAAGGAGGCGGTGAGCACTTGCGAGCCATGCGCCACCCCGACGGGGACAGGTACTCCTGGCACACTATTCTCATCGCCTCCCCCTTGTGGGGAGGTCGGAGCGGCCCATAGCGACAGCGTATGGACGCGCTCCGTGTGGGGCCGCCGCTCAGAACCTGTACCACACCGCCGAAACGACGCCCTGCTCCTGCACGATATTCTGGCCGGCGAGCGACAGGAACGCGCCGAACTGCAGCGACCATTTGGGCGTGAGCCGCTCGACGACCGACAGTTCCAGCTTGTGCAGGCGGTAGGGCCGATACGGCGGAAGCGCCTCGCCGCTGCTCATCATGTTGAAGGTCTGAAGCATCAGAAGCGTCGGCCGGCGCAGGTGCAGGCCCATAGTCGCGTCGAACACGAACTCGTCCGACCGGGGGCGCTTGATCCAGCGCTTTGCCGCCTGCACGTCGAAGAACCCTTCCGAACCGAAGAGGCGGAAACTGCGCCCGTAGAGAAGCCGAAGCTCGAACTGCCTGCCGGACGCCTTACCCGCCGAGACGGACATGTCGAAGGCGCCGGCCGTCTTGACCGATCCCTGGATCGAAAGCATGCCGATGCGCGTCAGAAGAAGAATGCGTGCGCCGCCTTCCACGGACGCCGTGTGAGTGCGAGCCACGCCGACCCCTTCCGCGCCGGTATCCGCAATCACGTATTCCGGCGCGACGAACAGCGTGACGGCATCCGTCAAGCCGTATTCCATCCAGGTCTGCGCGAACAGTTTCCTGAACAGAACCTTCTCGGACGGTCTGCCGGCGTCATCGAAATTGTGCGTGGCGCGGCTCGCCGTGACGCCGGACATGATGAGGAATTGCCCTTGGTCCAGCGTCCAAGCGCCGGCCAGTGCAGCACCGGGAAGACTTCCGGCGGCCAAAGCAAAAGCAACGAGAACTGCCCGCATGGTTCAGCCGTCCAAAGCATCCCCGTGCGGCGTCTTCTCCCAGTGGAAAGGGTTGAAGACGAGCTGCCACAGAGCGCGATACGCCGCCACGGAGACAAGAAACCAGTAGAGCAGGTAGCCGAGCGCAAAGGGGACGGACGCCATCGCTTTCCGCGTGCCGATCCTGGAAAGCACAGCGAGCACGACATTGCACATCAACAGACTGATCCCCGAAATAAGCGCAAGGGATTCCATGAATTGCTCATGCATACCCGTTTGCGTACCTACGCAGGACACTGCGAATATCAGCCACAGAACCGGATTGACGAGCGCCGACCAGATGGCTCCGCCAAGGAACAACTGGATCGCCGCCACTCCGCGCACGCCGACGCTGTCCACAAGACGCGCCGGTTGGCGCGTGTGGACCAGCATCGTCTGCATATAGCCCTTCATCCAGCGCGTGCGCTGCCGCAGCCAAGTACCGTAACGCAACGGCGCCTCCTCGAAAGTCGTCGAGTCGAGCATCGCCACGCCATAATTCAGGCGCGCCAGACGAATTCCCAAATCGGCGTCTTCCGTGACGTTGAAAGGATCCCAGGCGCCCACCGCGCGCAGAACAGGCGTGCGGAAATGGTTGGAAGTCCCGCCAAGCGGTATCGGCACTTGCAGCTTGGCCAATCCCGGCAGGAGCATCTTGAACCAGAGATCGTAATCGAGCGCGAACATGCGCGCGAGCCAAGACCAACGCTCGTTGTCGATCGTGAGCCGCGCTTGGAAACAGGCCGCGCCCGGCGAGCCGCGAAAAGCCACGACGGCCTTGCGAAGCTGATCCGGTTCGGGGCGGTCCTCGGCGTCGTAGACCACGACGTAATTGCCGCGTGCGAAATGCAACGCGTAATTGCACGCTTTCGGTTTGGTACGCGGCAGGCTTTGGGGAACAACGACGATCTCCGCCGGTAGATCGCACACGAGCTTCTTCGCCGCAGCGATGGTTTCCGTGTCGTCCTCCTCCACCACGAATTTGATATCGAGCCTGTCGCGAGGATAATCAAGCGCCGAAAGTGCGCAGGTTAACTGCGGCAGCATCGCCGCTTCGCGATAGAGCGGCAGGAGAACCGTGTAGACCGGCATCGCGGCGTCGTAGGCGGGGGCAGCAAAGGCCGTTCGATTGCGGCTGCGCCCGATCACGGCCAAGGCGGTTCGGAAACCCAGGCTGACAAGGAAGCCGGCCGACATGCAGGCGACCAGGACATGCGTCGTAACATAGGGCCAAAGACAGACGGCGCAGACGAGCATGACGCAGCCGGCGAGCAACACTGCTGCCTGCTGCCACGTGGCCACGGTGCGTGCGGAGAATTCCGGCATCCTGGACCACAATGCGAATACTGCATTGTGCGACAGGCGGCGGTGGTCAATCTGTCTTTCGTATCGGGTCTGCCGGGATTTTAGGCCGGACTGATCCGGCTGAAATGCATCCCACTTCCGCCGAACGACATCGCTCGGCAAAATGAATGCGGCGTCCGCCTGCACAATAGTCAGTGGGGTCGCGGGAGCGCCCAAATTCTCCCCCGGTACGAGCGATGTACTCGCAATATGTTTGCAGGCCCGACCCGGAACCCCGGCAACGCGACGGTGAGGCTCGTCACGCCGGGCGGTCGGACTTCACAACCGCAACCCCTCGCTCCACACGCGGTGCGAGAATGTGAGCGGTGTATCCCGGGTTGTGCCACTTTCTTCCGGTTGCAATCGGCATCTATCAACAGGCACGCAGGTCAGGGCTTGAGCGCCCGAACCAGAAACCGGGTCAGGTTTTCAATAACCCGCTGCCGCTCGCGCCCTGAGCGGTCGCCTTCCATCCGGCAGTGGTGGATGGCACCCACGATGGCATGGCCGACGATGTCCGGATCGAACACATCGACGACGCTTTGCCGACGGGCGCCGTCGCGGATGTTCTCCGCCCAGTCGCGCCCCCAGCGCTGGAGCAACGGCGGCGCCTGCTTGCCCTCGGCGTCGATGATGGCCTCATCCGCCATTGCAGCACCGAGCACGCCGGGATTGGCGTCGGAATAGTCGTAGATCGCGTTCAAGGTCCTTGCGACGTTGTCTTCCAGCGACCCACCCTGGCCGACGCGGGCGCGGATGAAGCTGTACAGCTCGGCGCGCGCCTCCTCTACAAAGGCGAGATAACAGGCACGCTTGTCTTCGTAGTGAAGATAGAACGTGCCGTGCCCGAGACCGGCTTCGCGCGCGATGTCCTGCGGGCGCGTCACATGATAGCCGCGTTCCACGAAGAGCTTGCGTGCCGATTTTTTGAGCTTGGCGAGGCTCTCTGGTTTCCGCCGCACGCTCTGCACGACGGTCTGTCTTACGAGCGCGTCCATCACCAAGCCGCCGTCTTCCGCACAAAACACATACTGTCCACATACTGACCGTTATCGGCCGCGAGCCCGATTTCTTCCGTCCCTGGGACAGGATGGAACGCGTTAAACTTCATGATTCCCGCCTCAGTGACGGTAACCCGGGTTCCGCCGATCCAGCCTGCGCAACAGCGCCGGCCACGACAAACCGCCGATCAGACCGCCGAAGGCCATCGCGCCCGTACCTCGATTTGCGTGAGAAAATTCAGCATACACTCCCTCTATCGCTCGAAAGAGTGTGCTGTGCGCAGCGCTGTGTCAATTTAAGAAAACGATTGTATGCTGTACAGCGTTCCCTAATCGCTGCGATACACTCTACAGCAGCGTGCCATCAGCCACTAAATTCGTTTTGCGCTGCTGCCGTGAAGTAAAGATAGAAGCGATGGTCCAGCGATTTGCGATGCCGCTAGCGTCATGAATCTGTCTGACGCAAGTCCACCAAATGATGCGGCTCGGACTGCCGCCTTTTTTCAATCACTCCCGGGCGGCGGAACCGTCAGTTCCATAAGCTTCCGGCAGAATCAGTCATTCTTGAACGTATGCCGTCAACTTAAAAGGTCGCGAGCCGGAGGTTTCCCTTTGTGTGAAGTGGCTTTCGGAAGAGATCGCAGCCCGCCTTCCAGCCGTCGGTTCCGCATTCGGTTTCGAATCCGCAAGGCTACAAAGCGTTTCTGTCGGCAGTTCTGCCCCCATCGAGAACGTAAAGTGACGGCGATTCCATGATCGCGCGCCGCAATGGTTGACGGGCTGGTTAGATTAACACGCTGTTAACGCCGTTTTGTTACTAGTACCACCCTACCTTGAGACGAATCGCAGGGGGCGATGCCTTGGGTCTGACCGCACGCGATATGAGCGACATGAGCCGTTTGGCCCAACTCGCCGCAAACCCGCAAGATACGACGCGCGAGGAAATCTATCTGGCCGTTGCGTCACTCTACCGTGTCCAGGGAACGCATCTCAGCGACCGCGAACGCGACCTGATGCGCGACATCCTGCGCCGCCTTACCCGCGACGTCGAGATGGCCATCCGAATCGCACTTGCGGAACGTTTGGCCGACGACACCACCGCCCCGAACGACCTCATCGTTCTGCTGGCCGACGACGCGATCGAAGTCGCGCGCCCGGTCATCCTGCGCAGCCCGCTCTTGACCGATGCCGACATACTGCGGCTCATCGTGGAGTGCGGTGTGGCGCATCAGGAAGCCGTCGCGGCACGGCCGCATATCGGCGAGACAGTCACCGAAGCGCTGGCCAAGTGTGCCGCCGAGAGTGTTCTGGTAACGCTTGTGCGCAACGCCACCGCCAGGATTTCCCCGGCTACCTACGAAGTACTGGTCGATAAATCGCGCCAGATCGCCAGTCTTCAGGAACCCATCACCAAGCGCGACGATCTTCCGCCGGTGCTCGCGACGCGTATGTGCGAGTGGGTGTCCGACGCTCTCAAGACGTACATCGTCCAGAATTACGAAATAGAGCCCAAACGGCTCGAAACTGCCTTCACGCAAGCGGAAACGGTGGTCAAGAGCGAGCCGCCGCCGCCCAAGAGCACGCCCGCGGACAGCGCCCACAAGCTCATCGACAAGCTCCATGCCGCCGGACAGCTCAAAGCCGGCTTCCTTTTGAGGGTACTTCACCAAGGGCAAATCGATCTTTTCGATCTGGCCTTTGCCCGCCTGCTCGACCTGCCCCTGACGGAACTCAGGCAGAACCTATATGAGCGTGGGCCCAGAACCGTGGCACTCGCCTGCCGCGCCGTGGGCATCGACCGCTGCGTGTTCGCGACAGTGTTCAACCTGTCCCGCCAAGCCCGGTTGATGAAACCGGCTTTGTCGCCAGAGGACATGAAGCTCGTCGAAAGCATATTCAACACCTTCGGCAAAACCGAAGCGATGGACGAACTCCACGCCATGGTTGGGTGGGGCTGAAACCCGGCCACCGTCCTGCTAGGGTCGGTCCATGATCGACACCCTCGGCCGCCATATCACATACCCCCGCGTCTCGGTGACGGATCGCTGCGATTTACGTTACGTCTATTGTATGAGCGAGTATCCGGAGTTCCTGCCGAAGGAAGGGCTGCTGACCCTCGAAGAGCTTGAGCTGCAACGGGGTGAGATTGACATGCACGGGGACGCTGTTCATGTACCTGGGCCGGGAGGATGCGGCGGATTTGCGCGGACCCTTGCGCACCTCGCGAGACGACGGGATGCTGGACGACGCAATCGATGGGGCCATCGCGCGCAAGCCGAAGGGCCACGACTTCATGATCGACCGCCGTCATGCCGCCCCCGCAGTTCGCCGCTCATGTCCATGACCGGAGGCTGAAGCATGGCGCCAAGATTGCATTTCGTCGCCGCAAACGTGCCGGAGGCCCAATCGGCCCTGGCCAATCTCCGCCAGCTGTACGACGACGCAGGTCCCGACAAGGCGGACATCGTGGTGGCGCTCGGCGGCGACGGGTTCATGCTCCAGACTCTGCATGCATTCCTGGAGCACTCCAAGCCGATCTACGGCATGAACCTCGGCACCATCGGCTTCCTGATGAACGAGTATAACGAATCGCATCTCATCGAACGCCTGGCCGAGGCCGAAAGAGCGGAAGTGAACCCGCTCAAGATGCGCGCCACGACCGTCGACAAGTGCATCGACGGGCTGGCGTTCAACGAGGTCTCGCTGCTGCGCCAGACCCGACAAGCCACTAAGCTCCGCATCCTGGTGGACGGCAAGGTGCGCATCTCGGAACTGATCTGCGACGGCGCCCTGGTCTCCACGCCCGTCGGCTCGACGGCCTACAATCTCTCCGCGCACGGCCCGATCCTGCCGATCGACTCGGAGCTGCTGGCGCTGACGCCGATCAGCGCCTTCCGGCCCAGGAGATGGCGGGGCGCCCTGCTGCCTCACCGCGCCAAAGTCCGTTTCGAGGCGCTGGAGACCGAAAAACGACCCGTGAGCGCAGTGGCCGACGCTATGGAAGTGCGCAACATCGTTTCGGTCGATGTGGAAGAGGACCGCAGCACGCCGATGGCGATGCTGTTCGATGCCGGGCGTAACCTCGGCGAAAGAATTCTTACCGAACAGTTTCAAGATTAGTTCACACCGCTTCACCGAGCATTAAGACGCGTTAAGTACGATCTTCTCGCGCGCTACGCGTATGTGCCGGGCGATCTATGGGCGGCTTTCGGTTCGACAGATTGAAAATTCTCGTCGTCGACGACAACCAGCATATGCGAAAGCTGGTCGTCGCGATCTTGCAGGCTTTCGGCGTGATACAGATTTACGAAGCCGCGGACGGCGAACGCGCCTGGAAGTTTTTTGTAGACGTGAATCCCGACATCATCCTGCTCGATTGGCAGATGACAGGAATGACGGGACTGGAATTCGTCAAAACAGCGCGCACGTCGCCCGACTCGCCCAATCCCTTCGTGGCGATCATCATGCTCACCGGGCATACCCACATCGATCACGTACGCCTGGCGCGCGATTCGGGCGCCAACGAATTCCTTGCCAAGCCCGTCTCCGTGAAAGCCATCCTGTCGCGGCTGACGGCCGTGATCGAGCATCCGCGCCAGTTCATCCGCACAAAGACCTACTTCGGACCGTGCCGCCGGCGCCGCCCCATCGACGATTACCACGGTCCCGAACGGCGGAATGCCGCCGACGTGGCGTTGATAGACGACACCGCCGGAAACAGAGCATAGGCTCGCCATGCCTAACGACAACGACGTACAGATCATCGCCCCCACGAACACGCTGAAAGCGAAGCTCGGAACGGCGGCGTGCAGCCTCGATCCCGAAGCGATCAAGCGCGCCGAGGCGGCCATGACGAAACTCAAGGTCGAGTTCTCGGACTGGATCGTCAAAGACATCGCCCATCTATTGGAAGCCAGTGCCGCCTTCGCGGCGGAACGGACCACCGAAAAGGCCGACATCCTGTTCCGCGCCGCTCATGACCTCAAAGGTCAAGCCACGACTTTCGAATACCCGATGATTGCGCGGGTGGCAGGCTCGCTGGCCAAGCTGATGGACGAGCTACAGACGCGCGAGGCGGCACCCCTGCCGCTGGTGGAGGCGCATGTCGATGCTATCCGCGTCATCCATCGCGACAAGATCAAGGACGCCTCGGATCTCACGGCGCTCACCCTCGCCGAAGAGCTTGAGGCCCGCGTCCGCATAACCCTCGCCCGCGCCTCGCAAGGGCGCTAGCGGCACCTTAACGCGAGCACCACACCCGCGGCCGTCGCGGCGGAGAGGAGCGCGTAGAACCCCGCATTGCCCATCGCACCCATCGTCCAGCCGCAGAGCAGCGGGCCGAAGATCGAGCCGATGCCGAACAGCAGCACCAGCCCGGCCGCGGCGGCGACGCGCGTCTCGGCGGCGATGCCGTCGTTCACATGCGCAACCGCTATCGCATAGAGTGGGAACACGAAGCCGCCTGCAAGGGCGATGGCGACGAGACCGGCGATCGCGCCTTCGGCCCAAATCCCGAATAGCGAGGCCAACAGCCCTGCGGTGAACACCAGCAGGATCACGGGCCTGCGTCCGATGACATCCGACAGCCAGCCGAGCGGGAGCTGGAGCGTGGCGCCCGCCACCATCGCCACTCCCATGAAGAGGGCCACGCCCGCGGCGTCGAAGCCCATATGCCGCGCATAGATCGGGCCGAAGGTGAAGACGATCGCCCAGGACAACCCCGCGAGCACTGTCGCGCCCGCGCCGAGCGGCGAGAGACGGAACAGCGTCAGGAGGCCGAGCGGTGCGGGCGGCGCGGCGGCAGGCGCGGCGCGGTGTGCGGCGGCGACGGGAACGGCTGCCAGCACGAAGAGGCCCGCAGCCAGAAGGAACGGCAGGATGCTGACCGCATCGCCCAGGCGGAACAATCCCTGCGCCGCGGTCATCGCCGCCATCTGGGCGAACATGTAGATGCCGAAGACGCGGCCGCGCAGCGCATTGGGAACGCGGTCGTTGATCCAGCTTTCGTATCCCACATAGGCGAGCGACAAGAGGAAGCCGGAGACAAAGCGGAATGCGGCCCAAGCAGGCGGCGTCACCGCGAAAGGATGGAGCGATATCACCGCCGCGGCCGCGATCGCGCAGAACACGATGGTGCGGACGTGTCCGCCGAGGCCGATCACCGCGCGCCCGGCGAGCGGCGCCAGGGAGTAGCCGACGTAATACGCCGCCATCATCAGGCCGATCACGCCGGCCGGAAACGCTTCCAGATCGGCGCGCACGCTGATGAGGTCGGTCTGCAAGCCGTTGCCGGTTTGCAGGAAAAAAGTGGAAAGAACGACCGCCCAGACGGCGGCAATGGCAGCGCGCAAATCCCCTCCCCTTGCTGACGGCGGAAGGCTTACGTGGCGCCGCCGTCCTTCGCAACCGTCGAAAGGACGCTGAGCATGTCGGCGGAGAGACTAAACGGCGAGGTCTTGCTCCCGCCGGACGAGAAGAACCCGTGCGACGAAGGCCCCCACATGGCGGCCAGCAGCTCGGCGTAATTATCCACGCCCGTCACCACGGGCGTTGCCGGAGCCGAGGCGAAGTTCGTCGCCGGCAGGTTCGCCTCCGGCCGGCTGGTGGCCCAGGCATAGACCTCGCGCACCGTCCTGGGCGTGCCGTCGGCGTGGTAGAAAACGCTGCGGTTGGCACTTGCCGCCTGCGGGAATTGCGCGGCAGCGGAAGCCTCGGGCGCGGTATCGTTCATGCGGAGCAGGCGGCAGGCCGCATCGGGTCCGAGGAAATGCGCGGCATAAAGCTCGCCGCCGCATACCTGACGCCCGAGACTGCTTTCCATCTCGGTCTGCGTCTGGCGCGCATATTCGCCGGCCATCAGGGCGCTGACCTGCGGATCGTTGCGCAGGGCGAGAATGGCGCGGCGGTCGTTCGCATCGCCCGCGCGGAAACGCCCGTCCGCGCCGCGGCCGATCGCGTTGGCGTAGGAGGCAAGCCCGTGCTTGGCGCCGAACTCCTTGACGAGGCCGAACCAGGTCTGCTCGACGAACTGGAAGAGGCCCGCGGCCGACGAGGTGCTCGATTGTGCCTGCGGCTTCAGCCCGGATTCGCGCATGGCGGTGCCGAGCAGATAGCGGAAATCGGTGCCGGTGGCGGCGCTGGCGTGCTCGAGCGCGGCGACGACCGTGGAGGCGGTGGATTTGACGGCTTCTGCCAGCATCGGGTTTCTCCCGGACGCAAAACTACACGGCCATAGGGTTAAAAAGCGTTAAACACGTTGGGCGGCCGCCACCGCCGCGCGTACCCTGCGGCGCCAATCGGCGACGCGTTTCCGCCAGTCGCGGACCGGGGCCGAATGCGCGCCCGTCTTCCAGGCATTGCGGTTGCCGACGGGCGCGCCCAGCTTTGGTTGCCACATATCCTCGGGACGCAAGGGCTTGATCATTGTTTTGCGGGCGATGTTATCTTTGACAAACCCAACGCTACCTATAGTCCAAGGTCTGCAAGGGAAATCTCCTTGAAACGAGAGCGACCATCTCTCACTCGAATGGCGGCCTCTCGTCCTTGCTCTGTTAGAGCCCACAGCCCGCGCTCAGGCGTGCACACGAAGCCCTGGTCTTTCAGGCGGCGGAACGCAAACCGCACGGTGTTATTCCAAGCTGGGTCTGACGATTCCTGATTGCTTGCTCGAGGCGCATGCCTTTCCGCCATGGCAAGCCCAAAATGGTCAGCGAGTGGCCCGTATACCTCACGCGGTGGAACTGGTCGCGACCGTCCCAGCAACTCCAAGAGCAATCGTAGCTCGATTTTCGGTTGGGAGGGCAACGGGCGGCTAGCAATGTTTCGGAGCTTCATCTAGGTGCGCCGCCCCTTGGCTGAGGCGCTCTTTTGGGAGCGCGCTATCTTCCCCAGCTTCTTCTCAAATGCGGCTTTGTTCTCGTCACAGCCGAGGCGCTTGGCGACGGACTTGAAGTCGTCAGGCTGTTTCTGTTTTCGGGACTTCTTCTTGGTCGCCATTAGAGCATCTTCGGCGCGCGTGGTGGGATTGGCTTTCTAATCACAAGGGGAGGTGTACCGACCGTGCTACTCTTGCCGATCAGAAATTCATCGAAGGTCTCTAACGTCAAAATCTTTGCGTCCAAAGCGGTCGCAACGTGGATCGCATCTTTCGGCCGAATATCGTGGTTCCACACAACGTCCTGGGCGGCTTCAGCAATGGAACGAGTCACCGGCCGAACGCGGATAAACGATCTCCGAAAGAAACGACCGAGCATTTCAGCCTTTTCCTTGGGGATTTTTGGCGCGCCACGTAACCACAGAACCTCAGCCAGAGTGAGTGCCGATGTTACAATGACAGCCTCGCCACTTTCCCCTCGCTCAATCGTACCCTGACATAGTTCTACCTTCCCCTTCTCTGCCTGAAGCCATCCGAGGAATGCGTCACTATCCCAGTAAATCAGTTCAACGCCCATTTAGCCCCAAAATGCCTCTTACTTCCCACGCGGTCGGAAGTTCGGAATCGTCTGGAAGGCGGTCGATTTGCGTGACCTCGATGCTGATGGGAATGCCGTTACGCCGATAGTGAACTATGCCACTGACCTCAACCCGCTTACGAAAATTCTCGAAAGCTTTCGCAAGCATTTCCTCTGGGAAAAAACACCTTACAGTCTGTCGGAAAACTGCATCGTGCACATGAATTTCCAATTTTCCCCGATCTTGAATCGTATCAAGACGGCCTTCGATCACTCCGTAATCAGAATAGGCAGCCCGCCAATCCTCTGTGATGACACGCGCCATTGCATCATCGATGGCTATGGGCTTGCGCTCCACCCAGAGACGTAAGTTTCTTCGCCTATCTTTGGATGGCGCGGACATGCCGGAAAGAACCCGTAAGTGTTTTAGGGCGGCCTCAGGTAATTGTGCACTTTCTATTTGACCGCTAGCTACTAAGCTTACAGAGCGAACTGTGCGCGCATAAACATTACGCACGACCTCGATAGGGGCGGCCTTGGACGGTTCAACTCCGATCAGAGAACTGCCTTCTTTAACATGCACGGTCCAATCGATGCGTTCGCCGTCCGGCAACAATGCATCGGAAACCTCTTTGATGTAACCAAAGAACGCTCGCGCAAGTGCAAGAAAATCGTCAGGAGAAATATCGTCGCCGATCTCCAGTGCTAAGTCGCTCGGAATGATGTCTGGCGTCGCGGCCATTTTCGTTCCTTTGATTGGGGAGGATTCTACACCGACGAGTCCCGGTATGTAAGCCGCTTTCCGGCTGCTCCTTTGAGGGCGGCCGCTGCGCGCATGGTATCGTTGACGCCAAGCGCGACTCGGTGGTTGTACCTAAAGTCGAATTCCGCCAAATAGCGATGCAGGTGCTTCTTGTCGCAGTGCTGATAGACACCGCGCATACCCTTCTTGAAAACGGAGAAGAAGCCTTCCGCGTTGTTCGTGTAGGCGTCGCCGCGAACGTATTCATCTTTGGAGTGATTCACAGTCTCGTGGCTTGCCAGTTCTTGCCCTATGTCGTTGTACACCGGAGATTGATCCGTCATTAGGCGGGCCTCTCGGGCGACGTTCTGTGCTACGACGCGTCCAACGCTGATAGCATTGATATGGCCCATGACAACGGAACGGGCCTGTTTGGTCTCACGATCTATCAGAGTGAGCACTTTCATCTTGTGCTGGAAGGCCCGTTCTTTCTCGCCTTTGCGACGCCAGCGGCCGATATACGTTTCGTCGGCTTCAACTGGCGTGCCGCCGCTGCCGAACGGATTGAGGTTGCCTTCCGCCATCGCCTCGCGAAGCCGATGCGCAACAAACCACGCCGTCTTGAGCGTGCAACCGAGCGTGCGGTGAAGCTGGTTTGCGCTGACGCCCTTCTTGCTGGAGCACATGAGAAATGCCGCCTGAAACCACAGGTTAAGTTCTAGGTGGCTTTCCTCGAATACCGTTCCCTTGCGCACCGTGAACTGTTGGCGGCAGGCGTAGCACTTCCAGAGGCCGTAAACGGGCTTGCCGTTCGGGTGCTTCTTGCTGGGTTTGGTGCGCTGGGGAGCAAGACGACGCGCCTTACCGACTACGCCGCAATGCGGGCAGGCTTCCGGCTTGCCGCCGGACCACATGATCGCCTCAAGGGCCTCAAAAGCCGCCTGTTCGTCGTGAAAGTACTTCTCATTCAGGACACTAGTCATGGCGTATCTCCAGTACGCCCATAATCTAGGTCAAGTAGGTGGGTTTGTCAAGTATAATATCGCCGTTTTGCGGATTCCGGGGAACCCCCTCTACCCCCCTCCCCCCGGGTCTGAATATGCTCGACTGTGATGCGCTGACGGCGCTCTTCGGACGGAGGCGGCGGACCAAGCCGCGCCGCGCGCAGCCGCCCGATGGTGTCGCCCACCTTGGCGGCGGTAAGCGCCAGACTCTCGGCCGCCGTGAGGAAGCGGATGCGGTCGTTGGGATCGTAGGTGAGGCGCGCCGAGTTGAACGCCACCTCGTGCAGCAGGAAGCGGCATTCGGCGATGAGGCTGTTCAGTTCGGCCTCGGTGTCGGAAGGCCGGGCGGCGTCCTTCCCGATATTCTTGAGACGGGCCGTCGGATACATGCTGCTGCCCGTGATCTTCGGCGGTACAACGCCATCGTGCGCCGCCGCGTCGGCGGCGACGCTTTCTTCCAATTCGTCGAGATAGGCCTCGATTTCCGCGTTGTTTTTGCCCTGGCGCACGGTAGTGGAGGCCAAGGGACTGCCGCCCTCATCCGGCGCGCCGGCGCTTTCTTCCTCTCCGGCGGGGGAGGCATCGGCGTCATCGTCGTCATCGCGGACTTCTTCTTCGTCATCCTCGATGTCTTCCGGCAGATCGTCGAGATCGTCTTCGGGGAGGCCGTCGTTCTCGGATTCGCGCATACAGGTTCCTCACAGGTTGCCATTCCGGTGAACGATTATCGGGCCGCCGCAGCGAGGGGGGGATAAGAAATACCCCGAGTATTTTGTCGCGCCCGTGCGAAAGCATTGAGCGCGCTCGAAAATCGGCGTGAGAAAAAAGCAAAATCGACGATCATGGGGAGGGGATAGGGAATGAGAAGCGGGAGCAGTTGGCAGCGGTTTAGGAGAGAAATGAGAAAAGTAAATCGACTCTGGCTCCTTTTCTGCCTTTTCGGCGCGGCGGCCTTGCCTTGCGGCCGGTCATCGCTTCAATCTCGGCGCGGAACTTGTCACTGCCTGGAACTCAGCCCTGCTGGGTCGCATCGCGGATCGCGCGCAGCATGTCCTCGCCGGGACCATCCGCGAATAGCTTGCGGCGCGCAGAGTCAAATCGACTCTGGCTCCATTTCTCAAAGCCGGCCTGATCCATCACAGCGATCGTGGCTCAGCCTATGTCGGCGTCGATTATCAAGCCAAGCTGCATCAGATCGGCGCCCTGATCAGCATGAGCGGCAAAGGCAATTGCTACGACAATGCCGTCGTCGAGAGCTTCTTCGGCAACCTCAAGAATGAACTGGTTCATCACTGTCGGTTTGCCACGAGAGAAGAAGCCCGCGCACGGATATTCGACTACATCGAGGCATTCTATAACCGGAATCGTGCGCATGCTACGCTGCGCTTCCTAAGCCCTGTCGAGTTCGAAAACATGAGCAATGGTGCTCTTCAACCCTGTCCGGAAATCCCGGGCTAGCTCACTCTGACCCAATTTCTTAGAGATGGTCGGCCAGAATGTAGCGCGTCGCCGCGGTGGCACAAAATGACTCTGGCTCCTTTTCTCCCGCTTCCGCCCCTGGCCGCCGCCGTCAATTTTTACTCCGACCCCAAACGTCCTGGAGCGGTATTCTGCAGATTTCATTGTTCGTCGTCGCCTAGACAGCGGACCATGTCTGCTAAGATAAAAAGTGACTCGGCGCTACTCTGCGATAAGACGACGGCAAGTCGCATCTGCCCTTCTCCACCGGGGCAATCCACAGCAAGAAACTCACTTGCCGCCTCTTGGATTGTCCCCGTGCACCACGTCGTCAGGATCAGGTCGTCACGATCTTGGACCGCGTCATCGACCGCATCGTGAACCGCCTCGGCACACGGGCCGCTAACCGCAAAATGGCAGCATCCCAGATTAAGTAGTTTCGAAACGGTTTTCTTAAGGTCGAGAGGCGGCCCACCTATAATGTGAAGCCAGCATGAAACTTTCCCATCTACTGAGGTTAGCGTGTCCAGCCCGTCCGCAGTGCATCCGACAAAACCATTGAGCATCACTTTTCTCCCGGAAGTTTCTTCCGTAGTTCTTCAGCTTGGATGCGTTTCTCGGCGGCCTGCCGACGATATTCCGCAGCCTCGGCCCGCAAATCACTAGCTCTTTGTACAGAAAAGGAGCCAGAGTCATTTTGTGCGATCCCATTGATAGCAGCTTTGGCGTCTGTGCAGCATCTGTCTTGTGGTCGGGTTCTTTGGGCGGGCGGCCGCGGCGCGGCGGCCTTGCCTTGCGGCCGGTCATCGCTTCAATCTCGGCGCGGAACTTGTCACTGCCTGGAACCCAGCCCTGCTGAACTGGAAAAAGGAGCCAGAGTCGTTTTGCGCGCGCTGGATAACGTGATGCGTAACCCCGCCAGCCAGCAATCTCCGCCGCCGCACCATCGATGGAAAGCCCCTCACTTGCCAAAACGGTAGCTCCGCCGCAGCGCAAAGGCAAATCGACTCTGGCTCCTTTTCTCTTCTCCCTTCGACCCTTCGGCAAGCTCAGGGCTCAGGGCTCGGGACGTTCGCCCGGGATGACAGATCAGATTGAATGCGGCCGGCTCTATAGCGCGGCGCGCTCTGTGAACGCGTTGAATACGTCGACAGCTGTCGCCTGTTTCCGTCTCCGGTTTCCAGTCTACAGCTTGCCGAACACAACTGCCTTGTAGGACCAGCCGGCCGCCGTGATCGCTTCCTTGACCGGCGATTTCATCTCGCCGGTCGAGAAGCGGTATTTGTAGATTTCGCCCAGGGCGCCGGTTTCGGTAAAGCCATAGGCCAGTCCGAAGCTGGTCTCGGTCTTCTGGCCCCTGAAGGCGCTGACCTCGGCCAGCGTGGGAATGCCGGCGTTCCAGGACACCGTCCATTCCTTGTCGAGCGCCCGCACTTCGTTGTGCTCCGCGTCGAGTTTCAGCAGGACTTTGAAGATGCTTTCCAGCTTCGCCTTGCCGAACACTTCGTACCACTGGGCGTCGACGATCTTCCATTCGACGACCAGGTCGCAGGCCTCATCGGCTTGCGCTTCGCGCACGTGCCACGGCGCCGTCGTGCGGTTGAGCGCCAGAACGGCGGCACGCACCTCGACTTGAGATTTGACCGGCGTACCCTCTTTCGGGCGCACCGTACCGACCAGCTTGTCCAGAAAACCCATGCTGTCCTCCTAAGTCAATCAGGTCACAACCGACTCTTGAGCGCTTGCCGAAAAGCAGGCCGATAGCGTCAGCGCATTCGGCGGGCTTCGGACAAGAAGCGCGAACGCAAATTTATCGGCAGGGTGTCCATTCCTGGCCGTCGACGATCAGCACCAGGCCGCCGTTGGAACTCGACTTCGAATCCAGCGTGTGTGCGTCCCACGAGGCGCCGTCTGACAGATAGAGTGTCGCGCCCTGCACCCGCCAGCCGTAGGAGTTGCCGCCGTTCGATTGGCCGTAATAGCTGCCGCCGGAACCCGAACTGCCGCCCTCGTTGTCGCTGCGGATCGTCAGCACGCCATTGCTGCCGAACACGGCGCGTTTCGAGTGCGAATAGCCCGTGGTCTGGTTGTAGCTGAAGCTGCACCAGGCGTTGGCCATCAGGGCGTTCGAGATTTCCTGATCGGTCCAGGCCGCAGCCGGTGCGGCAAGAGCGGCGCACGCCGCCGCGATCGCAATCCATGTGCGCATATGAAAGCCCCCCAAGTTGCTCGTCTTGAGTGTGTCATTACCCATGGTGCGAAACAGCGTGGCACGGCGCCGCGATTTCCGCCTTCAGAGAGTCCCCAAGAGGCCATGGATGGCAAGTCCCATGACTTTGCTGACGAGCACGACCGCCAGCGCCACACCGGTATGCTTGAGCACTTCGGACAGAGGCCCGACGCCCCGCACCTTGGCGAGCAGATAGCTGAGCACCGAAAGAAGCACGAAGCCCCATACCATGCATACGGTGACGGCCGCAGCGGCGGGCAACGCGAAAAAGAACAGGAAGAAGCTGGCCGTGACGGCAAAGCGGGACACGAAATTGGCGATGGTCGTGCGGAAGGCGTGTCGCTGCGCCAGCCTTTCCGATTCCTGGTAGATGTGGACGCTCAGCGAGTCGCTGAGATTGTCCGCAATGCCGATGATGAGCAGGCTGGCCAGCACGGTCGCCCGGCCGGCGGTCGCGGTGTCGAGCCCCACGATCAGCGCCATGCTGGTGACGATGGCGGACGGAGAGCCGAAGCTGATCCAGCGCAGATCGAACCCGTAAAGCGGCCGGCGATCCAGCTGAACGCCGTCGCCGGTTTCATCGATATCCCTGGCCACTCGCAGAAGTCCTCTTGTCCGACGGCGCGATCATAGCGGAGACGGGCAGCGGCCGTGAGACGCCGGGACGGGCAGGTTGACGCAAGAGCTAAGGGCCGCCCGACGGCTGTCTTGCCGTATGCGGATTCATGCGGGACGCGAAGAAGGCGGCAGCTTCAGCGGGCAACCGGATCGTCGACGGCGTAACTCCAGGACACGATCTGAGAAATATCTTCGCCGGTATAGCCCGCCTGCACGCGTCCGATCCGGTTGAGCGGCCGCTCCGGGAGTTTTCCGCCCCGGCTTTGCTTGCCTGCCTCGATCGCGGCCAGTTCGCCCAAGGCGGCGTCCAAATTGTTCATCACAAAGGACTCCCGAGCGGCCTCGGCGCGCGCCGTAAAATAGCGGATCGCTTCGTCCCGCTCCTTGAGGACGGCTTGCGGATCGGAGCCGAGAAGCTCCTGCGACCAGCGCAAGCCGGACTGCGCGTGAAACACCTCGTCCCGCAGGATGTATTCGAACACCGCGGCGATGTCGGTCTGGCCGACGGAGCGGCGGTGCCCGATCTCATAACCCAGATTGTCGATCGCCAGCCCTTCCATGAAGGTCTGGCGGATCAGCATGCGCCAGAGCAGTTCCCGGCGGCTCCCGGCCTCGCAAGGCTCGAAGGCATAGATGCCGTCGTAAGACGACGTGGTGAGCGCAAAATCGCCATGACGAAAGCCGCGGGCCGTCAGCAGGCGCGAGATCATGACGGCATGTCTGGCTTCGTCGGAAGCCTGCCGGGCCATGTCACGGTGGAACGCCCACGGCATATCGGGATGCTCATAGGAATTGCGGGCGATCAGCTCCAGGGTGGTGAACTCTTCGTCAAGCTCCTTGTGCAGGAACATGCCGATATCCCGCTTGTCGTGCACCGGGTCCACCGGCAACAGGCCGAGCGAGCCGGACTCGCCGAACCGCGAACCCTCCGGCCGGACCGCTGCCGGCACGCGGTCGACCGGGTCCCACAGCCCGTTCGCGAGGGAGAGCGGCTCTCCGGCAGTTCTCCGGTTCCACAACTCCTCGAGCTCGCGAAGCCACGGCTTGTCGGCGGCGCGCCCGGACGACAAGGAGAGGCCCTCATGCCGCTCCTTTTCCAGCGACGGCAGAAAAGACCGGATGAGATCAATGGACGGGCGGTCGCCGTCCGGGTCGGTTTCGCTGAGGTGCGTCTCGTACAACGCGATCAGACGCGGATACAGCCAACGGTAAATCGCCGCGACAAGACGGGCCGGCGTCTGCGCGCGGTCCACATGCGACAGGACGGATCGCAAGCCCGCCGCCACCGTGGCCTCGCTCGCCGTGGCGTGACAAAGTCCGTTGACCCGGCTGCGCAGATATGTGGCCCGCTCCATCGAGCGGTGCATCTGCATGCCGAACGCCAGTTTGGCGTCGAAGGACGGCAGCTTGACCGCCCAACCAGCCAGGAGGTTTGCCAGCGAACGCTCGAGATAGGCAAGCTGTACGAGCGACGCCGCCGCTTGCGACGGCGACCAGTACGCGGCCCGGTGCTTTGCGATCACTGGGAAAGATTGGCGCCGGCGGGCCTTGCGAAAGCCGCGTTGTAAGTTGCCGGATCGCCGCTGAGCCCCAGTTCGATGGCCTTGCTCCAAGGACAGCAGGCATGCGCGTTCGCAGCGTCGAGATAGGACCTGCCCACCGCGGCAAGAATGGCGCGCCCGACGATCATGCGTTCGGTAATCAAGCGAGCATCGGTCGCACCGGCCGGCATGCGCATCGATCCCGCAACGGACAGACGGGACGTCACGAGCGAGGCGGCATCGGCGCGCGCCATCTGGAACTGCTCCCGGTTCATATGGCGCAAGACGAGCAGCTCGCTGTTCGAAAGATGAAATTGCGCCGCCACCCCGTCCGGGTCGCGAGAAATCCGTTCCGCCAGAGCGCTGTCCGACAGCGCCTGGTCCGCGATCTTAAGCAGCGTTACGGCCGTGGGATTCACGAACCGGGGCTGGATCACTTCCATCCGGGCCACCGGCTGATTGACCCGCATCATTCTCTCGTTCGGCGATGCCGCCATCGCCTTCTTCATCGGCAGGCCCTGGGACACTCCCAACGCGGCCGCCGCCGTGGCCAACATCAGCAACGCCTTCCGGGGTAATGACTCGTTTCCCTTCCTCATCCTGTCTCTCCTCGCGCAAAAGGTATCGGTGGCACGGACGCGGTTTACTATCATAGAATGAGTTAAAGTCGCAATATCATCCTTCGGATGTGACCAAGCTTCCCCGCGGGCAGGCATAAGCCGAGGTCAATTTGTGGAGATATTCGAACGCGTTGCACGGGAGCGCATCGCGACCCACGCTCGCCGGGGAAGACAGGTAGAGTTGGACGCGGCCTGCTCTACAACAGCGGCAACAGACCTTGGCGCCAGGCCACGAAGGCGAGATAGCAGCCGTAAGCGAGAATCAAGAGAACGCCTCTCGGCCGCGACAGGCGCCAGCGCATCGCGAGCAACGGCAGAAGCGCGGCGCTCGCCACCGCCAGGATGATGAAATCCGCGTCCGCCAGCATGGGCGGTATCTTGAGCGGCGCGACCAGGGCCGTGATGCCCAGCACGCCCAGGAGATTGAACACCGCGGCGCCGATGAGCTGGCCGACGGCGATGTCCGTCTGGCCGCGGAAGGCGGCGACCAGCGTCACGATCAGTTTCGGCAGCGACAGTCCGGCGGCGACAATGGTCAGTCCCATAGCGGTCTCGTCGAGGTGCCACTGCCGCGCGAACACGATGCTCCCCGACACCATGAAATGCGCGCCGAGCGCCAGCATGATGAATCCGGCGAAGAGAACGAACGACGCGCCAATCACGGAGGGAATTTCTCCCTGCGAACGGTAGAGGGCGCGCGCCAGCGGCACGGAATGCTCGGGCGTGCGCCGCCAGTCGGTGATGAAGACGAGCACGATGTAGGCCGCAAAGCCGAGCAGCAGAGACACTCCCACCTGGCGCGACAGCGTCCCGCCGAACGCAGTGAGGACCAGCGCCAAACTGGCGAGCAGCATCACGCCGACGTCGCGGAACACCACTTTCGGCGGCGAGGTCATCGGGCGGATCAGCGCGCCCAATCCCATGACGAACAGGATGTTGATGATGTTGGTGCCGGCGATACCGCCGAGCGCAATCCCCGGCGCGCCCATCGTCGCGGCGCGCAAAGTGACGAACAGCTCGGGCAGCGAGGTCGCGGTGGCGATCACCAGCACGCCGATGACCAGCGGCGAAAAGTTAAAGGCGCGCGCCAGCCCCACCCCGCCGCGGATGGCCGCCTCGCTTCCCAGAAGGATCAGCAGCAGACCGGCCGCTAGAATCCAGTGCGCCATTCCCCACCTTTGTGCGGTGTCTCGATTACGGACACTGTGTCAGGTTTTGTTCCCGCAAAACGCAAGGGACTGAAGGCGGGCACATCCGCCGTCCGTTCCAGAACGAGACGCGACAGAACCTCGGCTACCGCCGGTGCAAACAGGATGCCGTTGCGGTACTGGCCGCTGGCGACGTAGAGACCCTTAACGGCGGTCTCGCCCAGGATCGGCAATCCGTCGGGTGAGGCGGGACGCAATCCGGCCCAGTGCTCGGCGATCTCCCATTCCTCCAGCGAAGGCATCAGGCCGTTCGACTGCTTGCGCAGCCATTCCTGCGCATCCTGCGACAGGCTGGTGTCGTAGCCCGCCCGCTCCACCGTGGCGCCGACCAGCAGCCGGTTGCCGCGCGGCGTGACGTAGATCTCGTTGCCCCACACCGTATGCTCCGGCAGGCGGGCGCCCGCGGGCTGCGCCAGCACCAGAATCTCGCCCTTGATGGGAATGACGGGCGGCACCGCCTCCGGCGGCAGGCCTTCGATGCGCGAGGACCATGCGCCGGCCGCCAACACATAAGCATCGGCTTTGTGGGTCTTGAACGGCGTGACGACACCGGTCGCGTGACCTGCATCCGTCTCGATGCGCACCACGGTTTCGTTCGACTGCAACTCGCCGCCCGCGCGCACAAAGGCGACCGCCAGGGCGCGGCACAGCGCCTGGCTGTCCACCAGCGCCTCGTGCGGGGCCCAGATCGCGCCCGCGACGTTCCCGGTCAGCATCGGCTCCTTGGCGCGCGCCGTTTCGCCGTCGAGCATCGTGATGTCGGCGCCCTGAGCGTGCAGGTTCGCGGCACCGGGATTCTCGGCGCTGTGGGAGTGACGGCGGACCTCGTTCCTCAGCGCCACCATCAGCGAGCCGTTCCGACGATAGCCAATGTTGACACCCGACTGCGCTTCCAGTTCCTTGGCAAAATCCGGCCATAAACCGTTGGCGCGGCGCGCAAAGGCCGCCTCAGGGGAATCCCCGTGACCCATCTCGGCCGCTGCCGCGATCATCCCGGCGGAAGCGCTGGTGGCCCCGGCGCCGACCGAGGCGCGCTCGAGCACCGTGACGCGGGCGCCACCTCGCGCGAGCCTCCAGGCGATGCCGAGCCCGGCCACGCCGGCCCCGATGACCACGACTTTCATGACGATCTCCCAGCGGCGTCCCAGATGCCGCGCGGATGGTACGCAATAGCACCCGTGCTTCGCAGGTCAATCCGGCAGGATTGTGTCGGTGGTCTTCCGCGCCGTGGCGGCGTCAGCGCAGACGGTACTTCGCCAGGTTCTTTTCGATCCGCTCCAGAGGCGGCACCGACGCGTCGACGGAGAATATCAGCCCGGTAAGCTGCTGGTAGATTTCGATATAGCGCCGCGTCAGTTCCGCCACCATCTCCGCAGGCGCTTCCGGCAGGATCTTGTCGTTGTACGGGTCGCAGTGCTCCCGGAACCAGATGCGCAGGAATTCCTTGTCGAAATATTCCGGCTCCACGCCCTCGGCGACGCGCGCTCCGTAGGAATCGAGCTTCCAATAGCGCGAGGAATCGGGAGTGTGGATTTCGTCGATCAGGGTGAGCGCGCCGTTCCCGTCCACGCCGAATTCGTATTTGGTGTCCACGAGCAGCAGGCCGTGCTTCGCCGCCACCTCCTGCCCGCGCGCGAAGAGAGCTAACGCTGTCTTTTGCAGCTCCTCCAGCCGCGGCGCTTCGATGAAGTTCTCGTCCACCAGTTCCTTGAGGCTGAGGGAGCGGTCGTGCGTGTCCTCCTTGGTGGTGGGATCGAAGATGGGATGCGGCAGCCTGGTGTTCTTCTTCAACCCGTCCGGCAGCGTGAGGCCGCCGAAATTCCGCTCGCCCTTCTGATAGCGCGTCCAGATGGAGGTCGAGGTCGTGCCCGTCAGGTAGCCGCGCACCACCGCTTCCACCGGCAGGGTCTGCATGCGCTTGGCGATGGTGACGTTGGGGTCAGGCACGTCGATCACGTGGTTCGGCACGATGTCCGCCGTCTGTTTGAACCAGAAGGCGCTCGACAGGTTCAGCACCGCCCCCTTGTTCGGGATGTGCGCGATGATGCGGTCGAAGGAGGAATGGCGGTCCGTCGCGACCAGGACGAGCTTGTCCGGCTGGAAATAGATGTCGCGCACCTTGCCGCGCTTCTTCTCGCCGAGGTTCGCAAAATTCGTTTCGGTGATGACGTTCATGCCGGATTTCTTTCGTGGGAATCGCAACTCGTTCCCATAGCGTATTGCCGGCGGGAGGTCCGGTCAAAAAAACTGCGCGTATTCGTCAGTGCCGGACCCCTTGGTAAGGACGGAAGAAATCCGCCCCGGCCCAATCCGGCAGTTCGCCGGTGAAGAGCGGGGCAGCGCGGAAATAGCTCGACTCCTTGTCCGGATCGCCGCGACCGTCATAGGCCGCGATGTACGGATAGGGATAAACCGGACGCGACCGCGCGATATCCGGCTCTTGAACGGATTGATACGCGACGATCTCCTCGGGAGCCCGGCCCTTTTCCACCCAATCCATCATCGGCGTGAGCAGGTCCACCAGACTGGGGCCCTCGCCGTCCTTGCAATGGTACATCCCGGGAAACAGATACAGACGCTCGAACGCCTGGGTGCGTTCCTGTCCCAACAGTTTCTCGACCGCCTTGTGATAAGCGATGGTGTTGAGCGGAGAAATGTGCGGATCGGACCAGCCGTGCCACAGGATCAGCTTGCCGCCCGCCGCGGCGAAGTCGGCGAGGTCCGGATCGGTGGCATCGAACAGCGGATGGCGCGCGCGCAAGCGGCCGAAGGTGGCCCTGTCGAAGTGCAGATCGGCCAGAGCGAAACCGGCCGGAGGGTTGCTCTCGAAGATCAGGTTGCGAAGCGCATCCAGCGCGATCCTTTCGCTGAAGAACGGCTGGTTCGCCTCGGCCGGCACGAAGACGCCGTTCCACGCCAGTTCGGAGCCGGGTTGCGGTCCGCCGATCGTTAGCCGGTTTCGGGTCGCCGGGTCGCGCGGTCCGTCGTATAGGCGGCGCGCCGCCGCCACTTCCGCCGCGGTCAGGCAGTCGGCATTGCCCTTGGCATGTTTCGAGCGGCAGAGCAGGACGCCCGGATCGAAACGACAGGCGCGAGGGTCCGCGATCATCCCATCGACCTGCCCGTCCAGCCTGTCGCACCGAGCCAGCACCGCCTTGTGCAGCAGGGGCAAACGCGAGGCGAGAAGGATCGGCTTGCCGTCCTTGCCCGTGTTGGATCGCGCCTGCCAACCATGAAACATCGAGTTCTGCACCTGCCAGTTCATCGCCGGTGCTCCGGCGATGATGCCGTTGAAGTCGTTCGGAAAACGTTGGGCCTCGATGAGCGCTTCGCGCCCGCCGTCGGAACAGCCGGTGAAATAGGCAAAAGCCTCGCTGCGGTCGTAAAGGGCCAGTATCAGTCTCTTCGCGGCCATCGCTGTCATATGCACGGCGCGATACGCGAAATCCGCCCGTTTCCGGGGATCGCGCCCGAAGTCGCCGCCGCTGCCCTTATGCCCCATGTCGGTCGAGGCAGTCACAAAGCCGCCGGCCTTGAGGGGCACACATCCATCGGCCGCGCCGGCCTCGAGCGGGAAACCGCCGCATAAGCCGCCGCAGCCGAGCTGAAGATAACGCTGAGTCCAGGTTCGCATCGGAAGGAACACTTTGAAGCCGATGGCCGGAGCCATAACGCCTTCTACGGCGCACACGGCCACGCCGTCTTTCGTGGTTTCGACCGCGGTGAGGACCCGGCTGCCCGATCCGCCGATGTCGTCGAGAGCGACGCGCAGCAGCTCGGAACAGGCATGAGCGGGAACAATGATGCCCAGCGAGACGGGGGAAGCCGTCACCGCAAGGGAGGCATCGGCAGGCTGGGCGCTCGCCTGGGAGTTGCCCGCAGAAAGAACCAGCAAGGCGATCGCGAGCACGAGTTGCTTCGCCCGGCTTTCGGTTATCGGAGAAAACCCGCTCATGGGAAGTGCCCCTCGTGTATACGGCCGATAATACATTGCTTTGTTTCTTCTTGCCGAAGGCAATTGCCGCAGCGGAGCACGGTCAAAAACTACGCGTATCGACGCGGATTTCTGTTAGATTCGCCCCCGGCAAAAACCGGAGAGCAAGGATGGAAAAAGCCACTTTCGGGGCGGGATGTTTCTGGGGCGTGGAGAGTTTCTTCCGCCAGGTGCCGGGCGTCGCCGACGCCGTCTGCGGCTATGCCGGCGGGCACAAGGACAACCCGAGCTACCGGGAGGTCTGCACCGACGCGACCGGCCACGCCGAAGTGGTGGAAGTGAGCTTCGACCCGGCGAAGGTGTCCTACGGCAAGCTGGTGGACGTGTTCTTCATGAATCACGATCCTACGACGATGAACCGTCAGGGACCGGACGTGGGCACGCAGTACCGCTCCGCCATCTTCACCCACTCGCCCGAGCAGGAGCGCGTGGCGCGCGAGAAGAAGGCGGCGCTGGATGCCTCCGGCAAGTTCAAGCGGCCCGTCGTCACCAGCATCGAGATGGCGCCCGCCTTCTGGCGCGCGGAGGAATACCATCAGCGCTATTTCGAGAAGAACAACCTGCCGTCATGCCACGTGAATTACGCGGAGAAGTAAAGCGAATAGCGAGTAGCGAATAGGGTTTCCGCCCCGTTCTCTATTCGCTATTCGCAATTCGCTTTCTTTCTTCCGCTTCCTCGTTCAGCCGCATCACCACCAACATGCAGATCATGGCCGCGAAACTCACCAATGTGCCGGGCAGCCAGATGATGAGGCCGCCGTAGTGCTGGTCGTTGAGGGCGGTCATGTCGAAGACGCGGCCGCAGATGTTGTAGACGGGGTAATAGTCCGTCGAGGAGAGCGAGAGGATCGCGCCGAGCACCATCTGCGGTAGCTCGATGAAGATGATGGCAAGCGCGCGCCACAGCGTGGACAGCCGCGCGGGGGGATGGGGGCGCGGATCGACGATCAGGCTCCAGAACAGGATGCCGTTCAGCGCCATCGTCCAGTTCATCAGGTCGTAGAGATTGCGGTCGAGCATGACGCGCGTGTGGATCTCCGGGAACAGCCAGAAATAGAGCAGCCCCACGAACAGCACGGGGGCCACCGCCTTGTGCTGCATGAAATCCATCGCGGCCGTCACCGGGTGCCAGTCGAGCAGCGGCTTGAGGAAATCCGGCATCCCTGCGCGCACCACAGGCCCGGAGACGCCGAGCGCGATCATGAACGCCGCCGTGTGATGCAGCACGAAATGCGCCCAGCGGTGGACGAAGAACATGTGCTGCGCCAGGAAATCGACATGCGTCTGGAGCACGGCGTAGTCCGCCAGCACGCCGATCACGAAGCAGGCGTTGCGCCACATCGCGGGTCGTTCCGCTGCGGGAAGGCGTGCGAGGCCGCGGAAGAACCACGCCAGCGTCAGCCAGGTAGCGAGGAACACCGGCCAGGAGAATTCCCACGGCATCCAGAACGGCAGGTCGGCGGGATACTCGCGACAGACGACGTAGAGCACGCCGCCGACCAGCAGCAGCGCGCCATAGGCGAGCCAGTCGCGGGATGCCTTCACGTCTCTGGTCAAGGCCAGCATCATAGGAGCGCCGTCTAGCGCGTTTGCCCCGGCTGCGCCAGCGGTGCTATGGACCAGACATGGCGCGTGCCCGACTGCTTATCGTTTGCACGATTCTTTATTTCCTCGCCGGATGCGGGCCGTCGGGAGCACCGTGGCACGCCACCAACATCACCGGGGACATGCCGAAGCTCGAGTTCTCCATGACGCGCGCCAGCGACGGCGCCGCCGTTACGGGCCGCGATTACCTGGGCCGCGTCACCCTCGTCTTTTTCGGCTACACGAATTGCCCGGATGTCTGCCCGGCGACGCTCGCCAATCTCGCCGACGTGCTGAAGCGGCTGGGGCCCGACGCCGGGAAGGTGCGCGTGCTGTTCGTCACCGTCGATCCGGGCCGCGACACCCTGCCGGTGCTGAAGGCTTACGCAGCGGCCTTCGCCCCGCAGGTGGACGGGCTGCGCGGCACGGGCAACGCGCTGGCCTCGCTGGCGCGGCGCTATCGCGTCGCCTACAGCGTGAAGACCGAGCCGGTTTACGAAGTGATGCACACCAGCGCGGTGTTCTTCTTCGACGCCGAAGGCCGCGCGCGGCTGGTGACGCTCTCCACCGAAGATACGGCAGGGTTGGCGGAGGACGTGAAGCGGCTGATCGACGGCGAATGAGCGGGGTGCGCCACGCTCAATCATAAAAGCCTGTCATCCCGGGTGAGCGTCCTGAGCAAAGCGAAGAACACGAGGCCCGGGACCCACTCCGAAACTCGCTCTTGCTTTGCTGTGGGTCCCGGCCCTGCGCGTCGCTACGCGACGCTTGGCCGGGATGACACTCCATTCCTAATACCACTCCAGCACTCGCACTTCGGCGGCAGTTCCGACATCCTTCTTGAAGACGTCTAGGTCGCTCATCGTGCCGTCGGCGTTGCGGAAGTGATAGGGATAGACGATGTGCGGCTTGAAGTCCTTGACCCACTTGGCCGCCGCTTCCACCGTTTCGGTGTAGGGCTGATTCATCGGCAGGAAGGCCGCGTCGATGTTGTCGAGATGCGCGTTTTCCGGCGTCTCCTCGGTGTCGCCCGCGATGAAAATTCGTTTGCCGCCGAGGGTGAGGATGTAGCCGTTGCCCTCGCCCTTGGGATGGAACTTCGTGCGCTCCGGCGTCGTGTTGTAGGCCGGCACGGCTTCGACGGCGATTCCGTCCACTGTCGTGTTGGCGCCGTTCGCCATCACGTGGGTGCGGGCCTGCAAGGCGGGCGGTATCGCGTCATAGACCTTTTGCGGCGCCAGGATCGCCGTATCTGCGCCCGCAACGGCTTCGAGAATCGCCACGTTGAAGTGGTCGCCGTGGTCGTGGGTGTAGAGGATCAGGTCGGGCTTCGGCAGCGCCCTGAATTCCGCCGCCGGGTCCGCGCCCGCGTCTTTCTGCGGCGCCGGATCGATCAGGATGTGTTTTCCGTTCCAGGTCAGCATCAGCGAGGCGTGATAGATGGCGTGGATCTCGATCGCGCCGCCCGATGCGGCAATCGTGTCGTCATGGGATGCGCTCATGGCTGCCCCCGTGCAGATGGCAAATGCGATAAAGATCGCAGCTGCGAATTTGATGTGTCGGACCATCGTTGGGCTCTCCTTCGCCTCGCTTCGCTCGGCGCCCCCTTCCCCGCCTTCGGCGGGACTTCCCCCCACTACGCTACGCTTCGCGGGGGCAGAAACTAGATATGCAGCGCCTTTTTGTCGGCGTCGAGCACGGCTTCGTGCATCATCTCCGAGAGCGTGGGATGCGGGAAGACGGTGTCGGCCAGTTCGGCTTCCGTCGCTTCCAGGGTGCGCGCGATGGCGTAGCCCTGGATCAGCTCGGTGACTTCGGCGCCGATCATGTGCGCGCCGAGAAGCTCGCCGGTGTCGGCGTCGAACACCGTCTTGACGAGACCTTCCGCTTCGCCCAGCGCGATTGCCTTGCCGTTGCCGATGAACGGGAAGCGGCCGACCTTGATCTTGCGCCCCGACGCCTTCGCCGCGGCTTCCGTCATGCCGACGGAGGCGACCTGCGGCCAGCAATAGGTGCAGCCCGGAACCTTGGAGGCATCGAGCGGATGGACGCCCTTCACGCCCGCGATGCGCTCGGCCACGATGACGCCTTCGTGCATCGCCTTGTGCGCCAGCCAGGGCGGGCCGACCAGATCGCCGATGGCGTAGAGGCCCGGCACGCCCGTCTCGCCCCATTTGTCGATGACGACGTGCGTTTTTTCGACCTTCACGCCCGCGGCTTCGAGGCCGAGATTCTCGACATTGCCGACGATGCCGACGGCGAGGATGACGCGGTCGGCGACCAGCGTTTCGGTCTTGCCGTCCTTCGACTTCAGCGTGGCCGTGACGTTGTCGGCTCCCTTCTCCAGCTTTTCGACGGTGGTGCCGACCTTGATCTTCATGCCCTGCTTGAGGAAGGCCTTGTTCGCAAGCTGGGAGATTTCCTCGTCCTCCACCGGCAGCACGCGATCGAGCACTTCCACCACGGTCACGTCGGAGCCGAGGGTGCGGAAGAAGCTGGCGAATTCGATGCCGATGGCGCCGGAACCCACCACCAGCAACGATTTGGGGAAGACGTCCGGCAGCAATGCCTCGCGATAGGTCCATATCAGTTTGCCGTCGGGCTCCAGCCCCGGCAGGGTGCGCGCCCGCGCGCCGGTGGCGAGCACGATGTTCTTCGCCGTGTATTCTTCCGTCTTGCCGTCCTTGGTGACCGTCAACTTGCCGCGGCCCGCGAGCTTCGCTTCCCCCGCGATGACGGTGATCTTGTTCTTCTTCATCAAGAAGCCGACGCCGTTCGAGAGCTGCTGCGAAACTTTCCGCGAGCGGGCGACGATGGCAGGCAGGTCGAATTTCAGATTCTCGGCCGATAAGCCGAACTCGGCAAGGCGGTGCATCAGGTGCCAGATCTCCGACGAGCGCAGCAGCGCCTTGGTTGGTATGCAGCCCCAGTTGAGGCAGATGCCGCCGAGCCTCTCGCGTTCGACGACGGCGGTCTTCAGCCCGAGCTGCGCCGCGCGGATGGCGCAGACGTATCCGCCCGGTCCTCCGCCCACTACGATGACGTCGAAAGTTTCGGCCATGTTTGAACTCCCGTTCGATCAGCCCGATACGACGCTGGCGATGACGGCGGCGGCCAGCGCGGGCCCCAAAAAGAGCAACGTGTAGATGACGCCGATGCCGACGAATTTCAAGCCAGTGCGGGCCCAACTCTGTCCGTAGAAACGTTTCATCGCGAAGAAAAGATAGAGCGTCAGCATAAGGACCGTCAGTGCCGCCACCCAGCCGCCCGAGACGAACTGCGCCGCCGCTGCCGCCACCATCAAGGCGGCGAAAGCGAAGGTATGCATGTTGAGCGAGAAAACCAGGTGGTCGACGAAGAAGAACCGCTTGCGCATGTCCAGATAGAACAGCGCCAGGAGCAGCGCGAATGCCGGCAGCAGGATGAAGAGAATGCGCGGAATCCAGGCGGTCAGCGGCCGGTTGATGGCGGCGGGATCGGTTTCGAGCTTCTGCATCGTGGCCAGAAAATTCCGTTCCAGCCTGCCGCCCCATCCCGGCGTGTTCCGCGCGTTGGCGGCGCTGTCTTTCAGCGATTTCTGCAGCTCGGGCGTGTTGAAGGGATGCACCGTGCCTTCCCGCTGGAAGAAGTGGAATTTGGTGCCGATGTCGTGATTGGTGGAGCCGTCCGCCTTGAACTCGGTGACCGGCAGGGCGGTTCCCACCGCTCCGGTCTTCACGACGTTGCCGGCGGCGTCCGATTTCATGCCGGGCAGGAGTGAGCGTCTGCCGTTCTCGATGCGGTAGACGTTGCCCACCCGGTCATGCACGACCGAATAGGTATTCAGTGTCAGACCGAGTTGGAGAAACGCGGTGCCGGTGAGGGAGAGGAACAAGAAGAACAGCAGTGAGACGAAGAGATAAAGCCGCAAGGCGGGCATATAGCGTTGCGTGCGGCCCTCGCGGAAGGCGCGCGGCAGTTCGCCCGGCCTGAAGAGGAGCGCAAAAACGGTGCGCAGAATGCGGCTGTCGAAGCTGAAGAGATCGACGAAGAAATCGTGGAGCAGGCGGCCGAGGGCACGCCGGTGGGTGTTGTGGGGCTGGCCGCAGATGGCACAGTAAGGTCCGATGAGCGGCTTGCCGCAATTGGCGCAGTTGAGTGCCGGACCGCCGCGCTCGGCCAGCGCCGAAGCGACGATCTCCACAGCGGCAGCGCCGCTGGTTTCCAGGATGGCTTCGAGTTCGTCCATGATTCAGCCGCCTTATAGCAGCATCGAGGCCGGTTCTTCGACGTATTGTTTGAACACCTGGAGGAAGCGGGCCCCCGTGGCGCCGTCGATGACGCGATGGTCGCAGGACATGGTGACCGTCATCACGGTGGCGATCTCCAGCTTTCCCGCGACGACGATCGCCCGCTGCTCTCCCGCGCCCACGGCCAGAATCGCGGCGTGGGGCGGATTGATGAGGGCCGTGAACTGCTTGATCCCGAACATGCCGAGATTGGAGATGGCGAAGCTGCCGCCTTCGTATTCCTGGGGCTTCAGCTTCTTGGCGCGGGCGCGCTCGGCAAGCGATCTCACCTCATTGGATATGGCGGCGAGGCCCTTCTCCTCGGCGTGGAAGACGATGGGCGTGACGAGGCCGAAATCGAGCGCCACCGCGACGCCTACGTCGGCATGCTTGTGGCGCAGCATGGCGGTGTCGGTCCAGCTCGCGTTGCATTCCGGCACGCGCATCAGGGCGAGCGCTGCGGCCTTCACCAGGAAATCGGTGACCGAGAGCTTGTAGCCGTCCTTCGGCGCGGTGTCGTTGAGGCGGGCGCGATCCGCGAGCAGCGCGTCGATGCGGCAATCTATGGTCAGGTAGAAATGCGGGATCGTCGACGCCGCGGCCACCAGCCGCTTGGCGATCGACTTGCGCATNNTTGCGCATCAGGTCGTGCGGAATTTCGTCGTAGTCGCCGGGCTTGTAGAACAGCCGCGCGTCGGGCAAGGCGGACGGCGCTGCCGCTTGCGGGGTGGAGGCAGGCATCGCGCGCGGCGCGGCAGGCTTGGCGCCAGGTTGCGCTTTCTCGACATCTTCCTTGACGATTCTTCCCCGCGGCCCCGAACCGGCGACGGCGGCGATGTCGATGCCGTTCTGTTTCGCAATGCGGCGAGCAAGGGGAGAGGCGAAGATACGATCGCTCTTTCCTCCCCCTGAAAGGGGGANNGACCCTCCCCTTTTAGGGGAGGGATTTTTGGTTTCGCCTCCGCCGTCACAGCGTCCTTGATCGAGGCCATTGCGGTGGGAATGTCCGCAGGCGCAGAGGCGTCTTCGCCCTCGCCTGCCAGGATCGCGATAGGAGTGTTGACCTTGACGCCCTCTGTGCCTTCGGGAACGAGTATCTTGGCGATGCGGCCTTCGTCGACGGCTTNNGCCTTGTCGGTCTCGATCTCGGCGAGGAGGTCGCCCGAATGGACCTCATCGCCTTCCTTGACGTGCCACTTGGAGAGCTTGCCCTCTTCCATCGTCGGCGACAGCGCGGGCATGAGAATCTGTGTCGTCATGGGTTCGCCTCAAGCGGCTTGAGTTCGGCGGCGTGCTGTTCCCATTGGCTGCCTTCGAACGGAACGACGCGCACCTCGCGGAATTCGCCGCGGTCGAGGCAGCGGAAATTGATGCTGTAGCCGTCCGGGTGCGAGCGCGGCACGTAGAACGACTTTATTCCGCAGACGGAACAAAACAGGTGCTTGGCCGTTTTGGTGTTGAACTGATAATTCGTCAGTTTGTCGGCACCCGTAAGCAGGCGGAATCTCTCCTTCGGCACAATGAGATGCTGGAAGGCCGTTTTGGTACACATGGAACAGTTGCAGTCCACCAGTTCCACTTCGGCGGGCGCCAGCACCTCGAACGTCACCGCCCCGCAATGGCAGCCGCCGCGATGCCAGGACATTTCCGGGGAAGCCATCTTCACACCCGGTAGCACACGGCTTTCGCCGCGGCGATTATGTCGTCGACGGAGGGCAGCGCCAGCTTTTCGAGATTGGCGGCATAGGGCATCGGCACGTCCTTGCCCGCGACCTTGGCGGGCGGCGCATCCAGATAATCGAAGGCCTTGTCCACCACCTGCGAGGCGATCTCCGAGCCGATGGAGCAAATCGGCCAGCCCTGCTCCACCGTGACGAGGCGATTGGTCTTCTGAACGGAGGCGACGACCGTGTCGATGTCGAGCGGGCGCAGGGTGCGCAGGTCGATCAGCTCGGCGTCGATGCCTTGCTTGGCCAGCGCCTCGGCGGATTCGAGGATCAGCCCGACGCCGACGGAATGCGAAACGATGGTCACGCTGGTACCGGGGCGGATGATGCGCGCCTTGCCGATGGGCAGTACAAAATCGTCGAGCTTGGGCACCGGGAAGGAGCGGCCGTAGACGATCTCATTCTCCAGGAAGATCACCGGATTGGGATCGCGGATCGCAGCTTTCAGCAGAGCCTTTGCGTCGGCGGCAAAATAGGGCGAGATCACTTTCAGCCCGGGAACATGCGCGTACCACGCGGAGTAATCCTGGCTGTGCTGGGC